>JANQRV010000283.1 GCA_028284395.1 Saprospiraceae bacterium | reverse complement strand
AAGCCAAATTTTTGATGCATAGCAGCGCTATGGTCTAAAAATTTGGTGAAATGAGGTTCCAAAAATGGGCATTTGCAGGCCGAAGGATAAAGTTTAAACATTCTAAGGACAAATGTATCGTCCTTGATGAGGTACAACGAAAACCAGAGCTTTTTGCACTTCTGAGAAGCCTTGTCGATCAAGACCGTGTAGCGGGGCGGTTTGTTCTTCTCGGATCAGCCTCCCCGACTATTATAAAAGGTATTTCTGAAAGTCTGGCCGGGCGTATAGTAAACAAGGAACTTCATGGATTTAATCTTCTGGAAATATCTGATAAAAACGATGAAAATCTCATTAAACATTGGGTGCGCGGCGGCTATCCCAATTCGTACCTAAACGATAACGTTAAAATACGAACCCTCTGGCATCAGAATTTCATCCGTACTTATACGGAAAGAGATTTACCCGCACTTGGTTTACAAGCCGATCCTACGACCATGAGAAATTTTCTCATAATGCTTGCGCACCTAAACGGAGAGCCATGCAAATATGATGTACTTGCAGAATCCCTAACATTAAGTGTCCCAACGGTTAAAAAATATATTAATTATTTCTCGGAATCTTTTATTGTTAGCATTCTTCCCCCGTGGTTCATGAACATCAAAAAACGTCTTGTCAGAACCCATAGAGTGTTTTTTAAGGATTCAGGGCTATTACATGCTCTTTTAAATATTGATGAGTTTGAGGACTTACAAGGTCATCCAAAGCTTGGTAAGGCCTGGGAAGGCTATGTTATTGAGCAGATATGCCAGCTTGTGGACGAGAGGTATCAAGCTTATTTTTACAGAACACATCAAGGAGCAGAAATTGATCTGGTGCTTGTCAAAGGCGGTAGACCCAAAGTATCCATTGAAGTAAAGTATGGGAGTAACCCAAGCATACCCAAAGGGTTTTACATCGCAACGGAGGATTTGGGAACAAAATCGAATTTTGTGATTACAATGAACGGCGAAGATTATGAAGCCGCTGAAAATATTCGGACGTGCAGCTTGTATAAATTTTTGACAACATATTTACCAGATCTTTGAGATCACAGAGCAGCTACGCTCACTTTACCCCATCAGGCAATGGATTCTTAACCCAAGTTTGGAAATGTCCGTCCCCCATGAAGTATCAGTGATCATTAGGGCTTAACACGTACAAAGATGCTTACTAAAAGTATCGAAAATGGAGGGTTTTTCAAAACTTTCACTAATCTCATCAATCTTTTTGCAGCAAGCCTCAGATGAGGGTTCTGGTCCAAATGGCACCTTCGTTTTTTACCGATATTTTTCCTCTTGGCGTGAAGCTGTATTGACTGTGTCTCCCCAAATGTCGTACTGAAATTTTTCGACGCCATATTTCGTCATGATTCCATCAAATGCTTTAAAACAAACATTGATTTCGGAGACCGATTCTTCCGGGGACAATTGTTTGGAAATCCTTTTCCTTTACCACTTCTGCCGTACGTTCACCGACTGTTTGTTCCAACGTATCCGTCCGAGCAAGAGAAGATCTATTGGATTTCATATAGCCCGGGAAACATGGGAAATCATAGAGGATTGCCATTTCCAAACTCCTCAATTTTGTAATGAAATTTATTCCTAAAAACCATGAAACCAAATATTATAAAACGCATGTTCAATTCTTATTTCTTCATTTTCCCAAATCCCATTTTTAGTTACTATTTATTTTGCTCTCTTACTTAGCAGTAATTATAGAGATACAATTTTAAACAAATGAATCATAAACAAATTGAGCCTCGGTTTTCTAAGATATACGATATTGCAAAAAAGGCTACCAAAGAGGGAGTAGCCCACCTAAAAGGACAAGACGAAGCTTACAATGGACGAGAAATTACAATAAGCGGGAAAAAACATATCAACTTTTCCTCATGTAGTTACCTGGGCTTATCACTTGATCAGCGTGTAATTGAAGGAACAATTGAAGGTGCAAAACGATTTGGTACAAGTTTTCCCACATCACGCTCTTTCATAACTTTAGGATACTTGGAAGAATTAGAAGAGAAATTGGAGGCGATTTTTGGTTATAGTTGTATCGTAACCACATCCACTTCTCTCGCACATACAGCTTTCCTGCCTGTTTTTATTGGTAGTAAAGATGTTTTTATATGCGACCACCAAGTACATACGAGTGTGCAGGTCGCCTCAGAAATTATTCGTGCAAAAGGATGTCTGAAAGATATTGTAAGACACAACGATACAAAAGAGCTTGAAGAAAAAATTATATCATATAGTAAATCACATCGACATATTTGGTTTTTAGCTGACGGTATCTACTCTATGTATGGTGATGCGGCGCCACTCAAAGAATTGCAGAAACTTTTAGATAAATATGAAAATTTCCATGTATATATAGATGATGCGCACGGAATGAGTTGGACAGGGGAAAATGGTAAAGGTTTTGTATTGAGCCAGATTGAACTTCATCCCAGAATGTTTGTAAGCACGTCTTTAGGAAAAGCTTTTGGTTCTATTGGTGGTGTCTTGATCTGCAACAATCCTAGCTTAAAGGAAATCATAAAATCGTGTGGAAGTGCATTTATTTTTTCAAGCCCTGTCCCCCCTTCTGTCATAGGAGCGTCCATTGCATCTTCGGACATACACTTGACATCGGAAATAAATGAACTGCAAACAAGCTTACTGAATAGAATCAATTTATTTAGGGAATTGGCATTGGACTTAGGTTTGCCCTTTTTAGGGAAAGGAAATACTCCGATATTTTTTATACCGTCAGGCAATCCCGACACATGTGTTAAGATAACGAAAAGAATGATGGATTGTGGATTTTATCAAAGCTCGGCGATCTATCCAAGTGTTCCGCGTAATAGTGCAGGAGCTCGTTTCACCATCACTAATTGGCTTGAGATGAGCGACATTGAAAATATGTTACAAACACTTTCTGTGGAAAGGCAAAAAGTTTTAAACCAAGAAGAAATATCTGAGATCTATATCAAGAGGAATTTTAAAGGCATTGATTATAACTTGAATGTTTCAAATCTATAGAGAAAACCTAAACTGCATTAAAACGCTGTTTAGCCAAACCCGTTGTGCTTCATTAAGAAAAACTCAAATCAGCAATAATGAAGTTTTTTAGAAAAAATAGACAGAAACTGCTCTCTGAAAAGTCTAACCAATCACTTTCTTACCCCCTTTCGAATATGGCGATTTCCAAACACGATGGTATTCCCACCCACGGGAAATCAAAATATTGCTGCAAAAGCAGGCACAAATCGAAGCCACCTGGGAAAGATCAATAACCCCGATTCTGCACGATGACATCAGCCCCCTGCAGATCAATCTCCGTCTGTGGAATGGGCAAATATTCATTTTTTCCGGCCGTAAAACGGGCTCCGGCGAAGGGCGGCGTTAGAAATTGATCTTCGTATTGCAGATAGGCATTCAGGGTTTCCTCCGCAATGCCCCAACGCACCAGGTCGTAGAAACGGTGTCCTTCGAGGGCCAATTCCAATTTTCGTTCAAAGCGCACTGCCAACCTGGCTTCGGATTGATTGCCGAACGGCGGATAAGGGTTGATGACATACCTGGAATCGCTATCTGCAGGAATGGCGTTCTGCGCCCTGGTACGGACCCGGTTGATATAGGCTCGGCCCTGTTCCAGGTTGTCTAATTCAATTTCGGTTTCGGCCGCCATCAGCAGGACATCGGCAAAGCGTAGGATATTGTAATTGACGGCGGTATAACCGGGGGTCCAGGCACTGACATCGTTTTCCACTCCGATCCCGGATTGGTAATAGCTGAATTTTTTGGGGGAGTACGGCCCCGCATAAGCCTGGTCGCGGATCCAATTCCTCCCGGGGTGTATGCCCCAATCCAGGAAGGGAATGCCCCTTCTGCCGATGGAGTGATCCAGTCTTGGATCGAGATTTCCGGTGTCGGGCATGAATGCTTCATCACTGGCCAGGCCCAGGTCTGTTGTCAAAGCCAAACCGGGGAGGTTGTACGTATTGTCCAACAGGGGCAGTCCAGCTGCGTCGGTACGGAAGGAATTGGCCAGTTCCAGACTGGGCTGAAAAAAACCGCAACATCCACCCGGCCCGTCTGTTCCGGCAAAGGGGAAGTTCAGGACCATGCCCGGATTGGCATTAAAGACAGAACCCGTAGCAACAGCGGCCTGAGCGGCAAAAAGGGATTCCGCACTATTGTCGTGAATAGAGCGGAAGGCATCCGGGTATTCGGGGAGCAGATCCAGAGGCTCGCCGCTGGTAGTAACGCCCTTTGAAATGACTTGATCGAACAGTTCCTTAGCCTCGGTAAATTTATTTTGGTAGAGGTAGGTTTTAGCGAGATAGGCCCCGGCAGCCCATTTGTTGGCCCGGCCCGTTTGGGGCTGTACGGCCGGCAGCCGATCGTAGGCAAACTGAAAATCAGCTTCTATAAAGGGCCAAAGATCGCGGTCGTTGCGAACCGGGGTGACTTCATCCCACTGCTCATCAACAAAGGGCGTATTGTTGAAAATTTTCTTCAGTTCAAAGTAGTAATGACCTCTCAGGAACCGGGCTTCGGCGGCAATGCGGGTTTTGTCAGATTCCGCCACCAGTTTATCGGCATTTTGCAACAGCTTCAGGGTGGTGTTGGCGCGAGCCACTCCTTCGTACAGGGCCTGGTATTTTTGTAAGACGGCGGGATTGCCGGATTGTACGTTAAAGGTCTGAATTTCGTTGGCGACAGCCTGGTCGCCGGCGCTACTTCCCTTGTTGGCATCGCCGCCCATCACTGAGCCCCAGAGCCAATTGCTGGCATCGGCGTAAAAGCCGCCCCTTCCCATCAACATGCTGTAGGCGCCGATCAATGCTCCTTCCAGCCCCTCTTTGGAAGACAATTCATTAAAACTAAGCGAGCTGGCAGGAGCTACTTCCAGGAAGTTATCCTGACAATCAAAATGGAGCAATACAATGATCAGCAAGAGTATTGTTTTGGTTAGATGTTTCATAAGCAATGTGTTTAAAAACTGAGGTTCATGCCAAATGCCCAATTGCGGGTGATGGGAAAATTGCCCTGGTCAATGCCGAAATTGGTATCGGTAGCACCGCCCACGGAAGGGTCCAGGCCCGTGTATCCGGTGATGGTGAATGCATTGTTTACGGAAACGAACAACCGGGCACTTTCCAGTTTCCACCGGTACAAAACCTGAGCCGGCAGCAGGTAGGACAGGGTGATGTTTTGCATCCGGAAATACGAACCGTCTTCCACGTAATAGGAAAGGGATTGAGTATTGGTACTAAAATTGGAAGTGTTTTCATAAATCGGAATGTCCGTATTGGGATGGTCGACCGTCCAGGAGTTTTTGACGCGCGCGCCGATCGCCCCATCGGGAATGGATGGATAAAAATCGGTAACATTCCTGCTGATGTTGTAAATTTCATTTCCGATCGAAGCATAGGAATAGATTTCCAATTCCCAATTTCGATACCCGATTTTAAATGCCAATCCCCCCGTAAAATCGGCAATGGGGTTGCCGATATTCGTGCGGTCTTCCGGGCTGATAACGCCGTCTCCATTGAGGTCCCGAAACCGAAAGCGGCCGGGCGCTGCCCCTTCCTGGACCGGGGCGGCCTCCACTTCTTCCTGATTCTGAAACAGGCCCTGCACTTCATATCCGTAAAAGGCGGAGAGGGGTTGGCCAACCTGGTTTAAAACCGGCCGTATGCCATCGATACTGATACTGCGATTGGGCAAATCCTCGATACCCGGAGCCAGGGCCACGATCTTATTGTCGAGGAAACTCCCGTTGAAGATGATTTGATAGTTGAATGAATTGGTTCGGCCTTTAACGGCCGTAACAAAGTCGATGCCCCGGTTCAGCATTTTACCCACATTGACAAAGGGAGCATTGGCAAAAAAGCCGGTTTGTACCGTCACGGGCAACCGGAATAACAGGTCTTCCGTTTCTTTTCTCCAAAATTCCAGGCCGATGTCCAGTTTGCCGTTAAACAGGAGGGCGTCGATCCCGATGTTGGTAGTGACGGCCTTTTCCCACCGGGCGGAAGCGTTGCCGATTCGGGTGCGATAAAAGCCCTCCGCAGCACTTGAATTGGTCCCGCTGATGTCGTAACTCGAAGCGGCCAAGGTGGTTCCAAAAAGGCTGAATTGATTATTGGGGTCTACATTGTTGGAGTTGCCCATGATGCCATATCCGCCCCGGATTTTCAGGTCATCGACAAAGGTCAGTCCCTGCATGAATTGTTCGGATGAAAGGCGCCAGGCCGCGGAAAGGGCCGGAAAAGTGCCATACCGGTTGTTGCTGCCAAAGCGGGAAGACCCATCCCGTCGCAGGATCAAAGACAGCAGGTACTTATTGTCAAAATCGTAGTTCAACCTCGTAAAATAGGAAGAAAAGCGTACCCCGTTCGTCCTGTTGCCTTCGACGGTCCGGCCATTGACCGTCGACAAGCCAATGAAGTCGATGTTCTCCGAAAAAGGATCAACACCGAAACCGGTGATGTCATAGCCAGTCCCCTGGTCCAGTACTTCCTGGCCAATCAGTACATCCAGATTGTGTCGGCCGAAGGCTGTTTGGTAGTTCGCCGTATTCGTCCATACCCACTGGGCGGAATAGCCGGAAAACTGGTTAAAAGCAGCATTGGTATTATTCGCAAAATCCTCATAAGTTTTTTTGAAATAGGTGCGGGTGTTATTGGTAAAAAACTGTCCGCCGAAGCTACTCTTCAACCGGAGGCCACGTGCGGGTTCCAACGCTGCAAAAATATTTCCAAAGGCCTGGATGGAAAAATCCCGGTTGTCTTTACTCCTTTCCAAACCGGCCAGTGAATTGCCAAATATGCCAATCCCGGGGGCAGCCGTTCCGGCATAGCCACCAAATTCGTCGTAGATGGGAAGGATCGGAGAGGTGCTGTAAGCCCTTCGAATGAAACCTCCTTCGCTGGCCAGGCCGATGCCGCCGCCACTTCCGAGTACCATTCGCTTGGAACTATAGGACAGTTGTATGTTTTCACCAACACGCAGAAAGGGTAAGATGTTAAATTCCGTATTGGCGCGGAAAGTATACCGCGAAAATCTTTGATTTTTAAGGATGCCTTCCTGTTCCTGCATCCCCAGGCCGATGTAATAACGGCTATCATCTCCCGCACCCGAAAAACCCAGGTGGTGACGATTGGTTAAGCCGTTGCGGGTAATGGCGTCGTACCAATTTGTCCCGGTTTTGTTCGCTTTGACAACTTGATAAATGGGGCCCGCAGCCGGGTCGATGTTGTAGAGGCCCTGATGGTCCGCCAGATCCAGGGGGCCGGCCACGCCGGCATTGGCACCGACCAGCAAATAGTCGGGCAAAACCGGTTCGGGACCATTTCCGTACTGAGGATGGTTAAACTCCGGGGATAATCCGGCCAAAATCGCGGCATTCCGGATGGCGTGCCATATCCATTCTGCCTGCTCCTGCGGATTCAAAACCGCCGGGCCCGACTCCGGGACGGTGACCCCAAACAAGCCATCATAAGTGACCTTCACTTTCTGCTGACCGGTACTGCCCTTTTTGGTGGTGTAGACAATAACTCCGCCGGCTGCCCGCGCTCCGTATATCGAAGCGGCGGAGGCATCCTTTAAAACCGTAACGCTTTCGAGGTCACCGGGTGAAAGAAAATCTACGGAAGCTACGGGTACGCCGTCCACTACATACAACGGTGCATTGCCCCCCAATGCGCCATATCCTCTGATCCTGACCTGGCTGGTGGTGCCGGGCTGGCCATTACTGATGACGTTCACACCGGAGGCGCGCCCCTGCAACTGTTGTTCGACATTTCCCGAGGGGGCAATTTGCAAATCCCTGGCCTTAATGGTGGAGACCGAGCCCGGCGTTTTCCCCCTGGTATCGATGGAATATCCGGTGACGACGACTTCGTCGAGTAGTACCCCCTGTTTCAGTTGAATAGAAATTTGCGTAGCCGAGGAAATCGTTACTTCCTGGGTTTCAAAGCCCGTGTAGGAAACGGCAAGCACATCGCCTGCACCGGCCTCAATACTGAAATCTCCTCCCATGCCGGTAATCGTTCCCTGGCCCGACTCGGTGTTGATAACTGTAGCACCAATCAGGGGTTCAGCAGTATTGGCATCGGTCACGCTTCCTTGCACCTGTGCCAAGGTTGAATTCACAAAAGTGATGGAAAGTATAAAAACAAAGAAAACGTACCTTTTCATAATGCTGCATTTGATAGCTATTTATTAGTCATCACTTCGATACCCGTCCATCCTTCCGCCACCCCGTTGTCGATGAAGTAGCTGGATTTTTCCCGGTATAACCGGGCGGCTACATCACTGGGATTATTGAGGAGGACCTTCTCGAACGACAAGGCCGCCGCCGTAAAATTCC
>JANQRV010000287.1 GCA_028284395.1 Saprospiraceae bacterium | reverse complement strand
GGATCGGCGCAACTAACTTGGAGGCTTTTGCTCGAAGGGTCGGGAACTTCTTCACCACGATCGATTTTATCACTTCTGTGAATGGAGTACTCCAATGCTCCCGAACAATCTGTGTTTTCGCTAGCTAAAAAATCGGAAGCCCAAACGGTGGTCATTGCCTGGTCGATCACCCCGTCCTGGTTACTGTCAACCGGCGTAAGCTCCACTGATAGATCCGAGTAGCAAATGGGAGCCGACGCTTTAGCATCGTAAACCTCTAATGGTAGAAAGAAAGATTTTACATTGCCGCAAGCATCACTGGCTACGATTTCTAATTGATGCATCCCGATGGGAAATGCACCATTAAAGTGTACGGACAATGCAAGGCTATCATTTTGTATTTCCGTATCTACCTCAAATGATAGGGCCGGAAACTCCTTCGTGGTTCGTTGGTTCTCAAAAAGTACAATATCATTGGCTAAACCCAGTTGTTGATCGGGAAACCAAATGATTTGCAGGAGAGAAATATCTTGAACAGAACAATTGTCATAAATGGCGACGGACTGCCAGATATTTTCCGAGCAATCAAATGATAGACCATTCGGATAGGACTCCTCTGAATTCTCCATTCGACCGATATAGGGAAAACTGTTCTCTCCCGGAGAAATAATCTGCGGCGGCTCATTATCTATTACTTTCAGAACCTGAGTATATTGGTAAAAACCTCCTGAATAGTGACTGGACCGATAATATTCTTCAGTTAAATGACAATCGTCACCGACGTAGGTAGTGCCTTGGAGAATACCATTTTCTTCCATACCCTCAAATCTTACCCAAATCTCTTCATTTCCCGGTATGCCGTCTGAATCCTCATCTCTACCTACTACGAAAGGCAGCAAATCTATGTTTTGATCAAATAATGGTAGATCTGGATCCAAGTCTTCTTCCACCTGGCACCAGTTGATTACGCGGTAAGTACGAAATATTTTGTAACAACCGGAGTCACTCAGAGGTACATCGAATTGTTCGTCCTGTATACTAATGGCAAGGAGGTCACAACCACCGGAGTTTAATTGAATTGCATCTTCATCGAATTGATCGCCGCATGCTATTTCTTGATCTGCAGGGAATGAAAAGCAGTAGTTATGGACTCGTTCTAGAGTGAGAACCTGAGAACAAGAATCGGATTTTTGACCACGACGATCCGTTGCCTGAAATATCCTTGTGATTTCTCCGGACCGGCAATGCAGATCGAATTTCACGTCCAATAGTTCAATAGAGGCACTACAGTTATCAAAAGCTTGCGGACTAGTTGAGAATTGTTGATCCAAATCAGCAAACCACCTGTTCCAGGCCGCCCGCTGAGATCCGGTCAATTGCTGCCAGGTTTGATTGGGTCTGGGAACGTCTAACTCGTAGGGAAGTTCCTCACAAGTCAAGCGAATGTCTTTTGGGGCGACGCAAGCTGGCGGAGCCTTATCTTCCACGAGGACCAAAAGCCAGCAACCGTTAAAATTATCGCTAACTTGGTTATGGTATTTTGGATGGAATGGAATGGTATCGTTGTAGATTGGTAACCCTTTGCTGTCAGTACTGCCATTGGCATTGTCCCAAAGCCCCACTTCAATCAAAACGTTGGTACGTACATCCGCACATACAAAATCTACATAATCAAACCATTCGGTCCAGAATCCAACGCTACCTTGTAGTTTTCCAACGGCAGTCAATATGGTGTCCGGATTGGGATTAAGTGGAATTTGCGATATGGCCGTAAATTCTTCCACAAAATCCTGGACGATGAATCTCCGTACTTTGATCTCCAGATCCTGGCAGTTATCCCAACTTCCCTCACTGATGTCTTCTGCGAATAATTGTCCAACACCATTGCTCTCCCGTCCAGTGCCGATGGCTACGTATAATTCTTCATTACAGATCGCAACCGGCGGGATTTCATCCAAGACCAATAGTGGCAATGTATCTGTTCCTCTGTTGCCGCAATAATCTTGGACGTGGTAAACAATGTGGTGAAACCCTTTCGGAATATTGCCAAGGAATACTTTGTTGGTGGCTTCTTCTTCTTCTTCTTCTTCGGGGTTCACAATTGTAACTTCTATATCCGGGCGATTCACTTTTTCGTACTCCCCGGTTGGAATTCCATGCCACAGTATGGGCTGTTCAGTCAATACACTCACTGTCCATTCGTAATTGCATTTATTATCGACCGTAGGTGGGGGAACTTCAAAATCCGCAATACAAGACATTGCTTGACAAGTTACCTGTAGATATTCCTGGGGCTTATTATTAGAAATAATCCTGGGGGCTCGGACACTGGGTGCTTCGCTTTCCCCTACGATCAAGGTCTGTTCCCAAGATATCCTTTTCTCATTAAATGTAAGATATGAAGCACATGGCTCCGTCCATTCGCCAACAGACTCTTGGAAGCACCAATCCAAAAAATCCCATTTTCGCAGTATTTTAAATCCACAGGTAGAAGGTCCTTCTAGCTCCAGGTCAGTAAAAGAAACGGAAAGATTGCAAAATTCACCTTGGATTGGCATCGTCATCCCTGCTCCACTGACCGCATGAGGAAATGAGGCAATGCTTTTCGGGGCCAGATCACTGCCATCATCAAAATAACAGCTGCTGAGATTTACTTTGCAGTCGGGAAGACGAATCTTTGGCCTGAAGAAATAAATCTTTTGGGTGATCTCGCTCTGATTATTCTTTCTGTCGCGGATAAAAAAAGTTCGCTCGATAACTGTAGCAATGGTCATACCGGGTATGGGACTTGAAACCTTGGCATCGGTGCAGGAAACATCCAGCCGTGTGTCTACAACTTCCGATAGGTAAGGCATACTACCCTCGCAGTTATCGAGTAATTCTGGTACACCGGTGAAGTAGGCATAGCTTGTGTCTTTCCAGGATGCCGCCACACCATAAATCGAATCTACATCAGTACAGATCAATAGTTCCGTCTGTGATTGATCAAGTAATTCCTTCCCCCTGATCTGATCCTGACATTTGTCACTCTGATAAGTAACAGGGACGTAGCGATGAAATTGGTTATCGATTTCCTTAGGAAGTTTTTCCGTGAGGAAATAATCTGCATGAACATCATAAGGTACCGCGTAGCGATAGAGGGCTACCACATCACGTATGCATCCAATAGGAGGTGATTTGTCTTCTGCATAGATGTAACCCCAGCAAATTTCTCTGTCGAGCTTGGCATCTCCCGAATGTCCTCCCGGTTGCCAATCTTGACCTCCTACGATCTCTAAAACCACGTATTTGAAAACACCACATCGGTCAACCTCATTAATGGTATATCCCTGGTAGGGATACAGTACCTTAACATAAAAGTCCCTGTAGGCCTCTATACTCCCATCTACAACATCTTCCGGGACCAGATCCGCTGCACAGTTCAAGTCAAGAGTGACAAAAATAGAATCATTGCAGGAAGTGCTCGGATAAGAGTTTGCCGTTGCCTCAACATTAGGTCCGGAAAATGTCAAATGAAAATGGATCGAAGCAATCGTTCGAATAAGGGAAGAAATGTCACCGGGGCCCAGGGCAACGGATGCCAGTCCACAAAGGAATAACCAGTGATAGCGTGTCTTTGTCCAATCCATAGTGTTTAGCGTTGCAGTAAAATTTCAATGTAATGCTGGTCTTGGCTTTAATGTCAAGACACCTTTTTCCATAACTTAGGCGTAAGCAAAACGATCGGATATACCTGTTTTTCCTTCTGATAGGATGTCTAATCAGCGATACATTCCCTAGCTATCAAGTTGAATGCCAACCTGGTAGAAGAGAGGTGCGAAGCGTGTGAATAAAGGTGTTTGCTGGCAATTGACAGCTCACTGGGGAACTTGTCTGTGGGGGGAGGATATGTTCAACTGGTATGGAATTAAGAAGCGTGAATTAGGAAGCAAGCGCGGAATTCGCTGCTGGTTTTTGTACCTGGATTGTAGTGGACCTAAAATTAATAAATAATAACCATTTTATATATAAAATAAATCATTTTTTAGAGCCCGTTTGGAATATTAACATTTGGGCACAAACCGGTCTGGACTTTCTTCAAATGAATTAACAAAAATTAAATGCAGCCAAAAGTTTACATGGGGTTTTAAAAAGACTATTTTTGCGGCTTAATTTAGAAACCATCGGGACGAATGAATTCAATCAGAAATATTGCAATTATTGCTCACGTTGATCACGGGAAGACGACCTTGGTCGACAAGATGCTATTAGCTGGAAAGCTTTTCAAGGATCATGAAAGACCGGGAGAGCTCATCATGGATAGCAACGACCTGGAGCGAGAGCGTGGCATTACTATTCTTTCCAAGAATGTATCCATCACTTATAAAGATGTGAAAATCAATATCATTGATACTCCTGGTCACAGCGACTTTGGAGGAGAGGTAGAGCGGGTTTTGAATATGGCGGATGGAGTCTTATTATTGGTCGATGCCTTTGAAGGCCCCATGCCACAAACGAGGTTTGTCTTACAAAAGGCGCTGGAATTAGGACTAAAGCCCATCGTTGTGGTTAATAAGGTCGATAAGCCCAATTGTACTCCAGATGAAGCACAGGAAGCGGTTTTCGACTTGATGATTCAATTAGAAGCTTCGGAGGAACAGCTCGATTTTCCAACGATCTTTGGTTCGGCGAAATTGGGTTGGATGAGTGAAGACTGGAATAAACCAACAACAGATATCACCCCTTTACTCGACGCCATTCTGAAATACATCCCGCCGCCGGATGTCAATCTGGAAGGTACACCACAAATGCTGATCACATCCCTAGATTTTTCTCAGTATTTGGGTCGGATTGCCATCGGAAGATTGCACCGTGGACACCTCAAAAATACTCAAAGGGTTTCACTGGTCAAGAAAGATGGAGAAGTGGTGAAGAGTAGGATCAAAGAATTGTTTGTTTTTGAAGGGTTTGAGAAAAAGAAAGTACCGCAAGTTCAAGCGGGAGAAATTTGCGCCATCATCGGAATTGAGGGATTTGACATTGGAGATACAATTGCCGACCCGGAGGAGCCCGAAGCACTTGACTCGATTGCAATCGATGAACCCACGATGAGCATGGTATTTACCATTAATAATTCTCCCTTTTTTGGGCAGGATGGAAAGTTCATGACCTCTCGTCATATCCGGGATCGCTTGGAAAAAGAATTGGAGAAGAACCTGGCTCTGAGAGTGGAAGATACTGAATCACCAGAAATCTGGCGTGTGTACGGAAGGGGAGTGCTACATTTATCCGTTCTGATCGAAACAATGAGAAGAGAGGGATATGAACTCCAGATCGGTCAACCGCAAGTTATTACCAAAAGGGTTGATGGTGTACTGCACGAACCGGTGGAAGAATTGACAATTGATTTGCCAGAGGTTGTTTCGGGTAGAGCAATTGAAATGATTACCAAAAGAAAGGGAATGCTACAGTCGATGGAAACCAAGGGCGAAAGGGTACTGTTGCAGTTCGAGATTCCTTCACGCGGCATCATTGGTCTGAGAAGCCAAATGCTCACAGCTACTGCCGGAGAGGCAATTATGACACACCGTTTTGTCGCTTTCCAACCACACAAAGGAGAAATTCCAGGGCGAATCAATGGTTCTTTAATCAGTATGGAAACCGGCAAATCCATTCCCTACAGCATTAACAATCTGCAAGAGCGAGGTAAGTTTTTTGTTGGCCCAAATGAGGAAATTTATGAGGGACAAGTGGTCGGCGAAAACAGTCGTCCAGGCGATTTAGTAATTAACCTGATCAAAACCAAAAAGCTGACAAACGTACGTGCGGCAGGAAGTGACGATAAATTGAAATTAGTGCCTCCAACTCGCTTCACATTGGAGGAAGCTTTGGAGTACATTCAGGAGGATGAATAC
Organism: Saprospiraceae bacterium; assembly: GCA_028284395.1. Classification (GTDB taxonomy): domain Bacteria; phylum Bacteroidota; class Bacteroidia; order Chitinophagales; family Saprospiraceae; genus JANQRV01. Next base: position 12,784 of record JANQRV010000287.1, on the reverse strand, counting down.
GTTGAAGTGACGCCGAATACGCTTCGCCTTCGCAAAATCCTGCTGAAAGAACACGAAAGAAAGCGCTCTAAAAATAAAGCGCTTTCCGTTTGAAAAACAATCAGTATCCCTCATTCTATTATGAGCTCCTTAATGTCGACTGCTGAAACTTGGAAATAGCCAATGGCACCTCCCTCCAGATTTGAGATCGCATTAGCTGGTATACCGCTGAATAAGCCACCGTCATTATTCAACGTATTACTCAGGTCCGTGAAATAGCGGAATGCCTTACGGTCGATACTGAACAATTCTACTTTACCCGTATCTCCGAGTGCATAATATTCCGGTGTGGAGATTCCATCAATATTTTCTGACAGGGCCGTATCATCAAAAGCATAAACATCTTGGCCGTCAAAATCTAGTATTTCATCATTCCGATAAAACTTGAAAAGGTAGTAGTTTTCTTCATTGGCAGGCTCTCGCATGAATAAGTACATTTCATAGGTCCGGCCCTCTTTTTCGTATTCTTCTCCAATATCGGTAACCTGTTGGTGCGTCAAACTATCCATGGGAGGTACTTTAAGCATTTTTTGAGAAGCTGTATAAGTTTTGCCACCGACAGTCACTGTCAACTCATAAGTGTGTCCTGGAGTGCCCGCAAAGTTTTCTGAGGGCTTATAAACGCCTGGTTCGGTTTCGGTAAAGGAGTGTGTTGCTCCATTCATATCCTTTATCAAAACAATGGCGCCGCTGATTTTTGGTGTTGCTCCAGTATCGTAAAATTGTGCGGTTTTTGAAAGTTTTACATAATTGTAGGGTGGATGATCGGTTACCAGGCCTTCAATAACAAGTTGAGCTGTTGTTTGATCTAGGTCCAGCTTAATGGTCTGCTCACAACTAAAGAATACGGTGATTGTGAGCACAAAAAGAATATCCTTCATGATCTTATTTTTTATTTTAGATAGATTTAATCCCTGAAAAGTCGGTCGGTACTATCAAAACTTCAAATTCAATGTGCCATACGGCAGAATACTAAAAAGGTAGATTAGCCTGGCTTCTTTCTCTGTCCCATTACCAACGATGTTGCCTTCTTCATCCTGCTTGACTCTTGTATAGATTGTAAATGGATTCTTGCGATTGTAGACATTGTAGATACCAAACACCATAGTGCGTTTGACCTTTCGACTAGCATTTTTTCTGGAATTAAAAGTTGCTGCAATATCGAGTCGGTGAAAATCGGGCAGTCGATAACCATTTCTACCAGAAAATAGATCCAGCTTATAATTGTCGAATTCATATTTGCCGGTCGGCAAAGTGATGGGCCTACCGGTAGCATAATTAAAGTTGGTTGATACCTCCCAACGGTCGTCGAGTTCGTAAGTTAATGCGAGATTAAAATTATGGCGCCGGTCATGATTAGCCGGGAAAGGACGGTCATTATTCACCGTCGGAATGGTCGTTTCTGCTTTAGACCAGGTATAGCTGGTGAACCCTTTTAATCGTCCCTTGTTCTTTTTTAGATAAAATTCAACCCCATAAGATTCCAATTCTCCTTGGCGAAACTCCGTAGCAAGGTTCTGATTAAAAAATATTTGGGCATTATCGGCAAATTCAGTGATGTCGTTGGCCTTCTTGTAAAATGCCTCTACGGAAAACTCATAACTGTTATCTCGAAAATTTTGGAAATAGCCGACAGCAACCTGATCCGCTAGCTGTGGTGTAAGATAAGGAGAACTTGGGGCCCACGTATTAAAGGGAATGGGGACGGTTGAGTTAGATATCAAGTGAATGTATTGTACCATGCGTTGATAAGAGGCCTTGATAGCCTGGTTGGACCCCAATTTATATCTGGCCGAGAAACGCGGTTCGAAGTTGGTGAAAGTTTTGATGTTGTCGAAGCTCCCATACTGAGTAGAATCTATGATGGAAATTTCGATGTTATCTTGGGCATCTGCATATTCAAATACGGTGCCAGACCCAATGTTCTGGAAAATTGTAAACCGAAGACCATATTCAACGGCCAGCCTTTCAGATATCCTGTGTTCGAATCCGGCATAAATGCCATGATCTAGTGCAAACTGCTTTTGCAGGGAAGTGCGCTCGAAAATAGAAGTAGCGACGGTAGGGGTAATGATTCCAGGCTGAAAAATGCGATAGATGCCATGATAGCCCGCTTTGAAGGTTACTTTTGGATTGACAAAGTAAGTGAAATCTTCCTTGAGAGAAACTTCTTCTTGGTTGGCTTTCCAAACAAAACCTTCGTCATCGGAAGTGTCTTCGAGGCGATAATCGAAGTTGCTGTAGATTAGACTAAGGTTTGAAAACAACCGATCATTGAAAAGATGATTCCATCGGAAAGTGACGGTTGAGTTTCCCCAATCCATTTGAAAGTCATCTCCAATTTTGAAAATATCTCGACCCCGGTAACCCGCAAGAAAAAAGCGATTGCGATTGTTGGATTTGAAATTGAATTTTAAATTCAGATCGTAAAATTGGATGGCATCCTCCTTGGTATCTTCATTTAGCTTCATAAATAGATCTACGTAAGACCTGCGGCCGGCTACGATGAAAGAAGCCTTATCTTTGACAAGGGGGCCTTCCAACGTAGCTTTGGCAGCCAACATGCCCAATGCGGCACTACCTTCAAATTCCTTGGCGTTTCCATCACGCGTAGAAACCTCTAATAAGGAAGAAAGGCGTCCTCCGAATTTTGCGGGAATCCCCCCTTTGTATAATTCCGCGTTCTTGATGATATCTGCATTGAATATAGAGGCCAATCCGAAAAGGTGAGATAACTCGTAAACAGGAGCCTCATCGATCAAAACAAGGTTCTGATCCGCACTTCCACCTCTGACGAAAAAACTTGAAGTACCTTCACCTGCACTAGCCACGCCTGGTAAGGTTTGGATAGTCTTGATCAAATCCGGTTCTCCAAAAAGCGCCGGTAATTTTTTAAGCTGAGTAACAGGAAGGTCGATCCTACTCATTTTAATGGATTCGACTGCTTCGTTTTCGGCCTCTCCTTTCACAACAATTTCCTGGAGTTGGGCCGATTCGGGTTGCAGCTCGATATTGAGTTCTTGGTTGCTATACAATTGTATGGTCTGCAGGAATGGTTCGTAACCGAGGTAGGAAAACTCAATAATGTGTTGACCAGGTGGCAGTGTGAGAGAGTAGAATCCGTAGATATTGGAGGTCACACCAAGGTTCCATTCCTTTTGATGTACATTGGCGTAAATCAGTTCTTCTCCCGTACTAGCATCTTTGATGTAACCACTCACCGTAAATCGTTCTCCCTGTGGTTCTCCCGGCTTGTTTTCCTGGGCAAAGGTAAGTTGAGCGCATAGCATAGCCAGGCCCAATAGGTATTGGAATTTCATAGACTGTTTTCTGTTTTATTGAATTATGCTAATAGGATGCAGGAATCAAAGTTGCCCCCCTAGCAACTGGAAAATTTATTCCTCATGAACCGATCAATTCAACTGATGTCGTTATTATGTACGATAAAACAGAAACAGCCATAAATAGTATTAAAGTCAGCCTATTTCGCCTGAAAGGCTTCTTACGTCTATCAAATTTTCCATTTGTCAAAAATAGTCTCACCTTTGTAGAGATATGATTAATCAATCCAAACCATCATGAAATGAGTAATGTAGAGAGTCGTCTCGAAAAAGCCGATGATATCATCCGGAACCACATTATGTACGCAGTAGGAGGGGGAGTGATTCCCATACCATTAGTTGATATTGCCGCTGTTTCAGCCATTCAACTGGACATGCTGAAGCAATTGGCAAAAGTATATGAAATTGAATTTTCGGATGAATCTGGCAAGGCCTACGTCTCCGCCATCGCCGGCAGTAGTTTGGCCCGGATCGGAGCGAGTCTTGTTAAGACGATTCCGGGAATTGGATCGCTAGTAGGTGGTATTTCAATGCCAATTCTTTCGGGTGCTTCGACTTATGCACTTGGTGAAGTCTTTAAAACTCATTTCGAATCTGGCGGGAAATTGGCCGACATTAGTATGGATAAGGCGAAGGATATTTTCAAGCGTGAATTTGAAATTGGTAAGAACATTGCCAAAGAGATCAAAAAAATGAGGGATAAGAAGTCTTAAAAGATGTTAATCACCCTGTTATACAGAATTTTTAAAATCCTGGTTATTCTAATACTACCTTTTGTAGTATTGATTCGCGGAGCTGTTTTTCTACATGAACAATATGCCTTATTCCCCTGGATATCCATTTTGGGTGGAATGATTGGTAGTGCAGCTGTCCTCTTTATTTACTTCAATTTTATGTATGGACGTCTGACTGGTCAATTGGGAGATGCCGGATTGCTCAAGCGCAGTTATTCGGTCGCTCTTATCGTTGTAATTGTATACAGTTTGCCGGGCTTACTTTATCTCTCTGGAGGGAATGCCAAGCATCAGGAAATCCGAAAGGAATTTACGAGTTTGCACCCTATTCTTCGAATTGGCGTAAGTACCGTTCTCGTTTTGGATAAGGACTTGATCATAACGGATGCCAAAAGGCTCCCGGAAGACTATCGAAGAATGGGGTTGAAAACCAAAAAAGAATCCCTTCATTACAAACAAAGAGATGGATATGTTTACGCCATGGACATCCGGGTGAGTGGCAGAAGCGCCCTCCGCAACCAATTACTGCAATTATACTTTAAGGTGATGGGCTTCAATACACTGCGTCATGTTGGTACGGCCGACCATTTACATGTATCCATCCTAAGTCACGATCGACCTCGAGCTATTTAAGTAAATTAAAAATTAATGGAGAGATTGAGATTGAGCGTTCGATCGAGTAACTCCAATTCGTTCCCTATGATTGTGTTCCGTACCGCATTTGAACTCCTCGATTGTTCTTGCACGGCAAACACATATTGCCGGATCTTTACATTTTGATGATTCAAGAAGTTGAAAATGGAAAGCCCCACAGTAGCATCTTTCCCCAACACTTTCCACTGATAATTTACCCCCAGATCAAATCTATGATAGCTAGGAAGCCTAGATTGAGCGTCTTCGAAGCTTATCCGTTGACGATTTCGTTGACTTTGTCTCGTGAGCTTTGAAAGATCTAAGTAGGGACTACCACTGGCAAAAATATAGTTGGCGGAAAAAGTCCAATTTTTCAGACGGTATATGTTTACAATTTTCAATTGATGACGGCGATCATCCTGTGATGGGATTGGATTACCGCGATTTAACTCTCTAAATGTACTCGTTATTTTACTGAGGGAATAAGCCAGCCAACCAGTAAAGTTTTTGGTTTGGCCTTTCACTAATAAATCAATACCATGAGCATCTCCTGAGCCGTTGAACAATCTGAAGTCAACATCAGACGGCAAGTCTGTCATATCAATTTTGAAACCAGGATTTAATGTTGCGTAATCCGTAACTCCTCCCAGTTTCTTTTTGTACAATTCAACATCGATCTCGAAGTGTTCGCCCAGATAATTTGCTCCAAGCATATAATGAGCTGAAGTCGAGACCGGAATGCCACTGTCTCCCGCCAATAACCAAAAGGTTTGGTTACGGCCAAAAATACTTTCGTGGTTAAATTGTCTGAGGAACTGTTGATAATAGCTATAAGAACCCTTTAGATAAAACTTTTCATCAAAGGAATAGGTTGTTTTGATCCGCGGCGAAAAATAAACCAAATTCGTACTGTCGTAATGGGTTGCACTCATTCCTAAACTCAAGGACCAGTTGTTCTCCGGATTTAGCTCGAATTGGCCATATAATGTATTTTGCTGCGTGTTTCCGCTGCGCCCAAATTGGGTTACTTCATCTTTATCCACCGATGTCCGTTGATTTTCAACTTCAAACCCAACCTTATCTCGTACATAGGTGTAGCCAAAAGTTAGTTTGTTTTGATCGCCGACCTTTAGACTGTTTTTGACGTCAAAACGGTAGCCAGTGATTGCATTGTAGCTGTCTAAGGCGTTGGCAAACAGAGTCTTCTCAATTTCTATATCACGACGAGTAAAGTTCTGAGTAAATGAAAAGTTTTCGTCTGTAGAGATCTCATAAAAAGACCTTCCCAGGTGAATTTCGGTACCAAGCTTGTCATTCCAGCTTCTGGTGTATTTTAGACCAATTGCCTGATTTGTCCAGTCTTTAACCTCCGAGCTTTCCTCAATGTTTTGAAAAAGTCGACTATTAAAGAAGTTGGGATAGCTTTCGGAGTAAGCATAGTTATATCGATCTTCTCCGCGGTAGAATGAAAGAGCTAGATGATTCTTCTTATTGATGTCCCATTTCCACTTTGCAAAAGAGTCAAAGAATTTAAAATCTGGCCTAAGGCGCAATAACGCTGAGCGGTCCAGGTTGCCGTCGGTCGGAAGATCGCTAGCAGCTTCATTGCTTGCGAGCAGATCAAATATCTTTCCATTGGCAACATCCTGGTGTGTGATTCGCCCCGCTGCCATCAAGCTCATATTGGTCCCGATAGGCATTTCCAATAGGGCATTGGCTGCAATTAGATCTGCTCCAACGCTCATTTTGAAGGCTTCCGGATGCCCTTGCGGAGTCTGCATTTCAATGACACTTGCAGTGCGGCCGGTGTATTCAATTGGAAATGCATTTTTATATACATTAATTTTGTCTACTATATCTGGATGAATAGCCCCGAATATGCCATAGAAATGATCGATGTTATACATCAGCATACCGTCCAACATGACCATGTTCTCATCTGGAGAACTTCCTCTCACTTTCAAGCTGGCCGAAAGATCATCGTGCGCGGCAATTCCCGGCAACATTTGTACAGTACGGAGAATGTCGAGGCCACCGGGCAGAGTGGATAATCCTCTTACATCATCCATCTTCAGACTCATGGCTTCCAGTTTTTTGCTGACGGCTAGGGTTGGCACAGATTCGAAGACCGTTACACTTTCAAATTCGATCGTTTTCAGCCTCATTTTTATCTTCGCTTCTTCTTCTGACTTGGAAGCGCGAATGGTCTGATCACGGTAACCAATGTAGGATATTTGCAGGACCGGGGGCTTTGAGGTATTATTTACTTTTATTGTGAATTTCCCATCCTCATCAGAGGTTGTACCTTGTAGCGTTTCCGGGTCAATGATCGTGGCATAAGAAAGGGGGGCGCCCGACTCACTATCCATTATTTGGCCGGAAAAGTAGTAATAGGTCTTGTGTTTATTGTCAGACGTCGTTTGGTCGGGCCCTACCAATATTCTTTTATCGTTGATTATGCGGAACCCCAAACCGGTGTTTTTCAATACGCTTGTCAGTAAATCTTCTGGAGATGAGATTTCCAGAACCTTGTTGACCATAACCTGTCCCAGAACCGATTTGCTGTAGGCGATCTTTATTTCATACTGCTGTTCGATCCAATCCAGGACTTCATAGAGGGGCACATCGATAAATTTCTTTTGCACATTTTTGATGAGCGAATTTTGGGCATTGGCGACGGGTAGACATAATAACATCGCCAGGGTGAGACCGATGACAAAGGAATAGTAATCTTGTATAAACTTGTCCATTGCGCGATTGATAAATGACCGAGTTTATTTTTTCCTAATAATTATTTGATCTCCATTCTTTTCGTAGGTCCAATTATGGGTAAAACATACTTCATTCAACACGGTATCGAGGCCCGAATTTCTGTCGAAAGAACCGGTGTAAAGATCTTGTGCTTCGATCTTGTCGGTATTGATTCTAACGTTAAACTGACGTTCGATTTCATCAAAAACCTTCCGGTAAACTACATTTTCTTCATAATAGAACACCCCATCCATCCAAGTAGGGACCGCTTGATTTTCTTCATCAGATATTGTCAATTGATCGCGATCCAGAGTAGCGCTTTTTCCGGGGGTAAGGACCGTTGATTGACCTACTTCGGAAGTTACCTTTACCTGACCGGTAAAGCAATGAACCTCTAACTGACCGGGCCTGGCAAATACATTGAAACTAGTACCGAGTACTTCCACACTTCCAAGCTCGGTAGTCACAATGAAACGCTCACCTTTTTGAACTTTGAAAAATGCTTCCCCTTGCAGTTTTATCAACCTCTCTTCATCCCATTCTTCAGCTGAATAATCGATTCGGGAAAGCGCATTCAGCATGACGATCGACTGATCAGGTAATTCATGGGAACGCCATTCAGCATTAGCCGTCCGGACACTATTTGATGCATCGGGCAATAATAAGGGTATGGTCAGCAAAATTAATATTGCTGCCGCGGCTGCCGCGATCCATCTACGGCGATTAAACACAATTACTTTGCTTGAACTCTTCTCAGAGGTTTCCTGTTCAATCCGATCCCACAATCCATCGATTTGCTTTTGATCAGGTTCAGGTAGATCAAACCTAATGGCCTTAACGAGTGTTTTGGCTTCTTCAATATCGGTCGTTTTCTCCGGATGCGAACGGATCCAATTTTCCCAGAATATTCGATCCTTCGAACTTTTACCTAGTACCCATCGAATGAAAGAAGCGTCTTGCGCAAAATCAATGGGGTCATATGTTTTGTAAGATTTCATTTCTTATATATCAAACCCTTTTATTGAAAAAAGTAGGTAAATATGGATTTGTACTCAAAAAAAATGTAAAAAGTTGTCAAGAACGAAAATAATTAGAGATGTGCTAACGTTCCTTTTCATTTTCTTGAGAGCATTGGAGACAAGGTTCCGGATCGACTGATAGTTGATGTCCATCACTTCACAGATATCTTCGTATTCAAGCCCGGCGTAGTATTTTAGATAAATGGCTTCTTTCTGTCTCTTACTCAAATGATTAAAGGCAGCTTGAAGTTGCTCGCTGTATTCCTGCTTGATTTCTTTTTGTACCATCTTCTCATCAATAGCTATTTCAAGATCAAATGAGTGAGGTTCGGAGTCTTCAGAATAAACCAATCGTTTTTGTTTGTCAAGATGTCGAAGGATTTTTCTGCGTAAGGAAGCGAGAAGATAGCGTTTGATCGAATCCGTTTGACCAATTCCTTGTCGGTTTCTCCAGATTTCGACGAACAGATCTTGAATACAATCTTCCACGGTTTGACTATTGGAAGTAAACCTACTGCCGTACTTGAGCAGTACAGGAGTGTGATCGCGATAGATTTTTTCCAAGGCACTTTTGTTGCCAGCGCGAAGCTGGTCCCATAGCTCTATTTCATTGTTGGTCTTGGCCACTAAAACGAGTTTTTGATCGAATAGGATGTTTGTCCAAGTATTTTGGACCGGGTCATAAATTGAATTAACGTAAAAAAAGGAATAAAAGAGTATAAAATTTGAAATTTTTCCCGTGTTGTTACTCTTTGGCTATTTCAGGAAAAAAATTTTAAAGAAGATGAGTACAAGTGTATAAAGGTTGGCTTATCCATATAGAAATCAACTAAAATTTTTCTCAATCAAAGTCTAGCCTTATGTTTAAGAACACTTTTACTTACACTATGCTGTTGCTTTTCGCAATGACGGCACTGTTTCCTAGTTGCGAAGTAACGGAGCTGGAATCGATCGATTCCATTGAATTCGAAAAAGAATATGAAATCGAGATCTTCTCTGACGGTCGAATCGGAGAGGTGGGGGCCACTGAGTTGGATCCTTCGGCGCCACCCCCACCGCCTGGAGATCCACGTGGGCCAGTTCGCAGCCTGAGGCGGTGCTACAATCTTGTATTTCCAGTTACCATTGCGCTTGCTGACTCAACGACGATCACTGCTTCTAGTTTCGAAGAGCTGGCCACGGCCATACGAGAATGGTTGGCAGCGAATCCCGATCCCGAACAAACGCCGACAGTTGTATTCCCACTCGATGTGGAATTAGACAATGGCACGACTTTGACCATTAACAATTTACGGGAATTGGGAGCGGTTCTAGTAAGATGTGTGAGCCGCTCAATCCAGCGTCATCATCGTCGGCATTATGTAGATTGCTACGATGTATTGTTTCCTGTGACTATTGGCTTTCCCGATGGTACCACTGAAGTTGTCGACAGTAGTAGTGCATTGAGACAGATCCTAGCCGACTGGACAGAAAGCAACCCCGATGCAACTCAAAGACCCGCTCTAGTATTTCCATTCGATGTCATGTTGGAAGATGGGTCTGTCATAACAATTACCAGTGAAGAAGAGCGACGTCGCCTTCGTCTCGAATGCCACCGTCGCAATCGTAGAATGCCGCATCGAGGCGAGGGGGATATTACCGATAATAATTGCTATACTCTTGTTTATCCGGTCGTTATTAATTTCCCGGATGAGAGCACTGCCGAATATGGAGACCGGGAATCACTGATGGCAGGGATCATCGAGTGGCGTGATGGCAATCCGGATTCCGAAGATCATCCTCAATTGGCTTTACCTTATTCCGTGGAATTAATGGATGGTACCATTGTATCAATAGAGGATCGTGCCGACATAAATAGACTCAGATCCCACTGTAGAGGTAGTCGGCGCAATGTTGGAAATCGTTGTTTCCGAGTTGTTTTTCCACTGACGGTTGAGTTACCTGATCAATCAATGGCAGAAGTGAACAGCAAAAGAGAACTCTATGAGCTATATCGTGAATGGATGATGAATAACCCGGATGCTGAAGGCAGGCCAAGTATTGCTTTTCCGTATTCGATCGAATTTACAGATGGCACAGTTGTAGTCGTAGAGAGCCGTCGTGATCTCTTGGAGGCTGCATGGTCCTGTCGCCGAAGTCGCCGCCCTGGCCGAGGAAGGCCTTTTTTCAACAGAAATATTTGTTACGAATTGGTTTTCCCAATTACGATTGCTTATCCAGACGAAACTAGTGAGGAGGTCGCTAGTAGAGAAGATGCGCGTGCTGCACTGGAAGCCTGGTGGGAAGCAAATCCCAATGAGGAAGAAGATCCGATGATTGCCTTTCCGTATGATATTAAATTGCGGAATGGGGACGTCGTATCCATCGAAAATGAAGAAGATCAAGAAGAATACCGTCGCAGATGCCGACGCTGGTAGAAAGATTTAACCATTCCATTGAAGTGCAAATTGCGCTTTAGAAAATGTCCGTATGCGTTTATTTGGGCGAGAATTCTATTCTCGCCCTTTTTTTGTTTGCTGGTTTATCTTTAACTTGAAAATAGAATGAATCAAATCATAATACTTAAAGGCAAGACCGGAACAATACCAATAAGGAAGCTTAAGAGGCGGTTTTGCAGCCTGCGAGGAAACTTTGAACTTAAATGGCGGATGAAATAGTTGCTTTAAATGTCGGGATTGTACATTTCGGCCCGAAATTTGACCGATAACGAAAAGACAAGAAACTGTAACTATGAGAAACATGTTGATTTTAATGGCTTTCTACTGTTACCAAAATCCATTTGTGTTTGGACAAAATAACTGCTCAACTTATTTTCCTTTTGAGGAACAAAAAACATTAGAATATACCAATTACGATAAGAAAGGAAAGTTTGCAAGCAAGAGTATTTCTAAGGTAACCGTAGTTGATGATATTGATAATGGACTGGAGGCCCAGTTAGAAACTCAAATTCTGGATGAACAAGAGGAAGTGATGACGACGGGGAGCTACCAGGTGAAATGTTTGGATGATGAATTACGGATCGATGTTAGTAATCTGATGTCGCCGGAAATGACTGCTTCATTTTCACACCTGGAGGTGACCATAACGGGAGAACCCTTTACCTTACCTTCGATCTTGGAGCCGGGATTGACTTTGCCGGATGCCAATAATGTGATCAAGGCGGGATCGGGAGGTGTTAATTTTATGAATATTTCCATCGATGCCACCAACCGTAAAGTTGAGGAAGCGGAAGTGGTCAGAACGCCGGCGGGCCAATTCGATGCCATACGGATTTCCTATGATTTGGACATGAAAATGCTGATCAAGAAATCCTTTAAAGTAGTCCAGTGGTATGCCAAGGATATTGGGATGATCAAAAGCGAGTCTTATAATGCCAAAGGAAAGTTGATTGACTCTTCGATTCTTACGGCAGTAAACTGAAAATGAATGACCTATGAGAATGTTGGCCACCGTTTTTTTCTTTCTTCTTGCTGCACCCTCGGTTTTTGGGCAAGGCCGTGAAACCTTTAAAATTGCCGATCACTCTCTTGTGGAACTTCGTACGACTCAACAAAAGAAGAATGGGGTAGTGCCGAAAATAATGCCAGTCCTGGAGAAGACGACATTTCAGATCGTAAATAGACAACCCCTCCCTAAGAACTTTTCCATTCATACCCTGCCCAAAATATATAGCTATGAAGAGCTCGGTATTTTCTGCAAATTGGAAGTTCAGATGGAAAAAGCTGCAAGATTTCCCATTAAAGTTCGTTTAGGAGAAGTCCAGTACGTGGAAAAAATGGAAGGTAAACTGGATTATTAATCTTCAGATTTCGAATTTATGATGGGAAACAGGAATGGAAAGTTGCTGATCGGCGCTTTACTTCTTTTATGTTCGTGCGGATTGGAGCCCGGCCCGGACAATGCTCCGAAGATAGATACTGGTCTCAACAGTGGATCTTTAGAGGATATTCAAGTCCTAGTAACTGGTTTGGAAGCCCAGCAGCGTCATTATATGGGTGCTGCAACTCAGATGTTTGGTAGCTTCGGGCGGGAAATTTGGCTTTTTTTCAAATCTGATGAAAGATATCTCACTCATTGGTTAGGTATTGAAGTACCGGATACTTATCCCGACTTTTTTGCGAGCCAAGGGTCTTTCGTTGACCCATACCTGGCGGTTCGAGATGCAGATGTTTTAATTCAGACTGCGACAGAGAGCTTTGCTTTGAATGTCGAACAAAAGGCCGGCGTGCTTGGATTTGCTAAGACAATCAAAGCCTTTCAGTTGTCT
>JANQRV010000270.1 GCA_028284395.1 Saprospiraceae bacterium | reverse complement strand
TCGATCAACTGAGTGAATTCGCGACCGTTTTCGTCGACCAAAATGGTATTGCCGCTGTTCTCGCGAACCATCAAGCCGGCGGTACCATTGGAAGCCATTTGCCCACCACTGGCGGCAACACTGGCGGTAGCTGCACCAGCGAACAGGTCTTCGAAAAGTCGATCATCCAAATCGGGCTGGAAGGTTTTGCTCTTTAATTGGCGATCAGAAGTAAAAGAAAATAATCCACCTCCATTCTCGCCGGTATTGGCAAAAGCATCCAACAGGGCTTGCTCGGAAATGACCATCCCATTGTCCCCTTCCCTGAGGATCTTGTTTTTGATTTCTTCTACCATGTTCAGCCGGTCGATCTGCCCCGAGTAAGAGACTGTCGTTTCGCCATTTCTGGTGTATTCATAGGTGTCGGGTACGGAAATCAAGGCAATAGCAGTAACGGTCGCCGTGGCTGTGGCAGAGGATCCAGTTTCATCAGTTAAAGTGAATTCGATGGGGAATTGTGTATTCATAACGGTATTGGCCGGTACTTCAAAGCTGTAAGTAACGCTTTGGGATGTCGATCCCGCTGTCACGGAAATATCGTCGGCCGTGCCACCGCCTATCTTTGCCGTCAGGGATCGGATGCCGTCTTCGGCACTTAAGGTCAAACCTATGTCTACACTGTTTCCACGTCCCACCTCGAAGGAATTCTTGTCCAAGGTCAGGTTGATCGTTCCTGGAGTTGGCACATCGGGCTCGTCGTCATCGTTGTTACAAGCACTCAACAATAGGAGGGAGGTAAGCACGCTGCCAAGGAGGAAGTATTTGAATAATACCAGTCGGGTCAATTTCATTTTAATTCGTTTTTAACTTAAGTTAGACTAATTCTAAATAAGGTTTCGCTGCGAAGGTAAAAGGCTGTAGCAAAGATTACAATACCGTTTGTTGGGTGATAGGAGCTACCTAATTTTGGTATTCGGCTACCTAATTTTTGCCAGGAGGAGAATGTTTCAGGGAGGTTTGCATATCGGCATCGATCGGGTTTTCGGATACCCGCAATTGAGCTATCAATATTGCATGAGTAGCTTTATGGATTTTTTGCTACGTTTGCAATATTGCTTCTACATTCGCAACTTACTATGAAACTAAAGTTAGCTCTAACGGCCATTCTCGGTCTGATCGTAATCTTCCAAGTGGCCGGCCAAACTCCATTTGAGTTCGAAGGGAAAACCATTCCACCGGGTACCAAGCAACATTTCACCATCAATCTAACTGATCAGCAGCACCAAGCCATTATTCCCATTACGGTATTTCACGGCCAAACGGATGGTCCGGTCTTGGGAATCACCGCCGGTGTACACGGCTATGAATATGCTCCGATCTTAGCGGGACAAGTACTGATCGAAAAGATTGATCCCGCCGCTTTAAGCGGTACCGTCATCTTCGTCCAAATCGCGAATGTTGCCAGTTTCCTGGGAAGAAGCCCCTATACCAATCCCAAGGATGGTAAAAATCTAAATCGATCTTTCCCGGGGTCGCCCAGTGGTTCGATTACCGACAGGGTTGCTGATTTCATATCCGAAAAAGTCATCGGCAGGAGTGATTTCTTCGTTGATATGCACAGCGGAGACGCTCCCGAAGATCTAATGGCCTATTCGGCGTATTACCAGCATGATGATAAAACTACCATTTCCGAACAAGGCCGTCAAATGGCCATACACATGGGCTTTGATCATGTAGTCGTCTTTAAAACGACCGGCAAAGACTACATGGAACCGGATAAGCCCAGCTTATACTGTTCGGCAGAGGCTTTCAAACGAGGTATTCCGGCTGTAGATTTGGAATGTGGAAGGTTGGGGATGATCGAGCCCGTATTTGTAGATAAGATTGTCGTTGGGGTGAAAAGCCTTTTAAAACATCTACAGATGACTGTCGGCCAACCCATCATAACTACTAAGACTGTTTTCATTGAGGAACGTTCCTTCCAAAGTAGTAAGCATACTGGTTTTTTCTACCCACATAAATCCAGTGGGGACTATGTCGTGGAGGGGATGAAAATCGGCTATATAACGGATTTGTTTGGACGACCGTTACAGGATGTCTACGCAGATACCACTGGGGTCATTTTATTTATGCTGGGTACGCCGCCCGTCAACGCTGGGGAAACACTGGTGGCTATTGGAGTTGTCAATCCTTAGGGCCGGCAAACCTTAGAACTGGCAAACCTTAAGATTTGCCAGTTCTTAAGAACTACCGTCGATAAATGTGTGGGCGATTCTGGGAAGATTTAAAATGGCTTGATGTTATGATATACATTACCCAACTGATTTTTGTAAAAGAAGGTAAAGAAGAAATATTTCTGGCGTTCGAAAACCATGCGATTCCACTGATGGAAAAGTACAATGGGCGGATTCTTTATCGGTTGAGGCCCGATGAAAAGTCGTTCGTCACGGCGGAGGGGGAATTGCCCTTTGAAATTCACTTCATCTCCTTCGATTCCGAGCAGGACTTAAGTGACTTTATGAAGGATGACAACAGGTTGAAATTTATTCACCTGAAAGAGGAGTCGATTCGGTCCACTTTATTGATTAAAGGAGAAAAGCTATAAGGGCCAGCCATTAGGGGAGACTAATCAATTTGCATCTCGGGGATGATTCCATTGACAATCAGATGCCCTTCTGTAGCTTCAACAATTTCGTCAACCGAAACACCCGGCGCCCTTTCCAACAATTGAAAGCCCTCGGAAGTAATCTCCAGGACTGCCATATTGGTCACCACTTTCTTGACGCAACCGACGCCGGTCAGCGGCAATGTGCAACTCTTCAGGAGTTTTGATTTTCCTTTGCGGTTAGTGTGCATCATGGCAACGATGATGTTTTCGGCCGAAGCGACGAGGTCCATAGCTCCGCCCATGCCTTTGACCATTTTACCGGGAATTTTCCAATTGGCGATGTCACCGTTTTGTGCTACTTCCATAGCTCCCAAGACAGTGAGGTTCACGTGTTGGCCACGGATCATGGCAAAACTGGTGGCCGAGTCGAAGATGCAGGCACCTGGTAAGGCGGTAATGGTTTGTTTTCCGGTATTGATCAGGTCGGCGTCTTCTTCTCCTTCGTAGGGAAAGGGGCCCATGCCCAGAATGCCGTTTTCGGATTGAAACTCTACGCTGATGCCTTGTGGGATGTAATTGGCAACCAGGGTGGGAATTCCGATACCTAGATTGACGTACCAACCATCCTGGAGTTCCTGAGCGATTCTTTGAGCAATTCCGTTTCTATCTAGCATGATCTTTAGATTTTGTGGATGGTGGTTTTATTTTTTGCGAACGGTGCGTTGTTCAATTCTCTTTTCAAAGCGTTCTCCCTGAAAGATGCGTTGGACAAAAACACCGGGAGTATGGATGAAATTGGGATCTAACTCGCCGGGTTCAACCAGCTCTTCCACCTCGGCGATGGTAATCTTACCGGCCATGGCCATGACGGGATTGAAATTCCTAGCCGTACCCTTGTAGATCAAGTTACCGTGGCGGTCTCCCTTCCAGGCCTTGACGATGGCGAAATCTGCTGTCAGCGCCGACTCGAGAATGTGAGGTTTACCATTGTATAGGCGGACTTCTTTGCCTTCGGCAACTTCGGTTCCGTATCCAGCCGGAGTAAAGAAGGCGGGAATGCCGGCGCCTCCGGCACGACACCGCTCTGCGAGCGAGCCTTGCGGGATCAAATCCACTTCCAACTCACCACTCAACATTTGGCGCTCGAATTCCGCATTTTCACCGACGTAAGAGGAAATCATCTTCTTAATCTGGTGGTTTTGCAACAAAAGGCCAAGCCCGAAGTCATCGACACCGGCATTGTTGGAAATGCAGGTCAGTCCCTTGATCCCCGACCTCACTAGGGCAGCAATGGCATTTTCGGGGATGCCGCAAAGTCCAAAACCTCCCAGCATTAGTGTCATATGGTCGCTGATGCCCTGAATGGCCTCGTCAGCATTTGCAATTACCTTGTTCATGATCTACTGTTTTACGACGCGAAATTCGACATTATTTTTGAAGTTGTCTAAAGTTTTCTGCTGTAGGTGTAAAACACGTCTTTTAAGTTGAGTAAAGAAACATCAGACAACTTCTTTAACAAAACAATTGGTTTGGGAGTTTAAGTAAGCAAGGATAACAATTTCTGACCGGGTTGACTATCTTTGGGCAGAACTACTTTATTTATGGATCAAGCAAATAACGTCAGGCCGGGAGAAGAACTGGATTGGGAGCGGCTCGAAGCCTACCTTCGTTCGGTTTTGCCGGATGTGACCGGACCAATGCAGGTCGGTCAATTCCATGGAGGACACGCCAACCTGACCTACCTCATTACCTTCGATAAACAGGATTTCGTATTGCGCCGTCCGCCATTTGGTAAAATTGCCCCGGGTGCCCACGATATGAAACGTGAATACCGGGTATTGTCTAAATTGTATCGGTTTTTCCCGCCTGCTCCCAGGGCTTATCACCTGTGTGAGGATGAAAGTGTTGTTGGCGCCAGATTTGTAGTTATGGAGCGTAGAAAGGGCGTAGTCTTGAGGTATGAACTGCTGGACTGCTTCAAGCAGTTTGAAAACGCAGAGGAACGACTGACCATTGCGATGGTCCAAGCAGAAGCCGCCTTACACAAAGTTGATGTAGAAAAGGCCGATCTGACCAAACTGGGACGACCGGTGGGTTTTGTAGATCGCCAATTGGCGGGTTGGAGTCAGCGATGGGAACTGTCAAAAACGGATGACAATGAGGATATGGTGCAGGTTTTCAAAACCCTTAGCGAATCGGTTCCGGAACCACAGGCCGTTTCGATTATCCACAATGATATCAAGTTTGACAATTGCCAGTTTCAGCCGGATAACCCCGACCGGGTCTCTTCCATTTTCGATTGGGACATGACTACCCTCGGCGACCCGCTCATTGACCTTGGCTCAACGCTTAGCTATTGGCCGGATCCCCGTCTGGCGCAGTTCAAAAACCTTCCGGTGACGCTAAAGGGAAATTTTCCGGACAAGTCTTTCCTGATTCGAAAATATGCTGAATTCACCGGTTTTTCCATGGACCAAATCGCCTGGTATGAATCCTTCTCTTACTGGAAGGGAGCCGTCATCGCGCAACAATTGTATAAGCGTTTTGTGGATGGGGCGACCCACGACAAAAGAATGGCAGGATTTGGGGCGTCAGCAAAAGCACTGGCGTCGATTGCCCGTCAGATTTGTGAGGAATTAAACTAGGCCCGATCATCTGGGCAGTTATGAGCTCATTAGCAATGCAATCAAGTTGGAACATCTGCACAAATACAAAATAGAAGATATGTCATTATTTGAAAACAAGGCAGTCATCGTTACGGGTGGCAGTTCCGGAATCGGGAAAGCGACGGCCCATGCACTGGCAGCGCGGAAGGCAAAAGTTGTGGTCGCTGATCTCAGTGTTGAAGAAGGAGAAAAAGTGGTTGCGGAGATCCGCGAAAAAGGGGGGACCGCCCTTTTCATCAAGACCAATGTTGCCGAAGATGCAGCCATTCGGAGCGTGATTGATCACTGCATTGCGGAATATGGTCGCCTGGATATGATGGTCAATAATGCCGGCATTGGCGGGCCCTTTGCCACATTTGAAGACATTACCGATGCTGATTGGGATGCCGTCATGGCCGTGAATGCCAAAGGGGTCTTCTTTTGTTTGCGCGCAGCCCTTAAAATCATGAAAGAAATGGGTGGAGGAAGCATCGTCAATGTGGCTTCGGTGGCCGGAATCAGTTCGGCACCCGGCATGGGAGCTTATGCAGCCAGTAAACACGCCGTCGTTGGGATGACGAAAGCCGCAGCTGCGGAGTACGGCAAATACGGCATTCGAGTGAATGCTGTTTGTCCGACGGTGATCAATACACCCATGGCAGAAAGCTTTGTCAATGCTGGTCCGGAGGTGACCGATTTCATTAGAAAAGCAATCCCGCTCAAACGCTTTGGAGAACCGGAAGAAGTGGCGCAAACCATTGTTTGGTTGTTGAGCGACGAGGCCAGCTTTATTTCCGGCACAGCCCTCCGGGTAGACGGCGGGCATCGAGCATAATTTTGTCCCATAAATCTATTTCTTCTATGATCAAGCATTTAGGTACAACCTTTGGTTTGCTGCTAACGGTCCTCGGTATATTGGATGCACAAGAAACAGTTACCAAAACGCTTTTGCACGATGGCACCGAGCGTTCTTACATCATTTACGTACCATCTGTTTACACTGCCGAACGTGCCATTCCGGTCGTTCTTAATTTTCACGGTTATACCAGCAATGCGAGTCAGCAATTGGCCTACGGAGATTTTCGCGCTATTGCGGATACGGCTGGCTTCCTGGTCGTTCATCCCCAGGGCCTGCTGGATCAAAATGGCATTACACATTGGAATGCGGATTGGGGGACCGGAGTGGATGATATCGGCTTTGTGGATCGCCTCCTCGACTCGTTGGCCCGGGATTACCGCATCGATCTCAGCCGCGTTTACAGTACCGGAATGTCCAACGGCGGCTATATGAGTTTTACCCTCGCTTGCCGATTGAGCTCTAAGATTGCCGCCATTGCTTCCGTGACCGGTAGCATGACGACCTTACAAACTTCGACTCCCAGTGGCTGCAGCCCGCTAAGGCCGGTGCCGATCCTACAAATTCACGGTACCAACGATGTCGTTGTTCCTTACAATGGTTCAACCTGGTCTGCTCCCATTGCTGATGTCCTTCAGTTTTGGATCGGGCATAATGGTTGCGGAGAAACTCCCGAAATCTTTGCGATGCCAAACCTCGCCACCGATGACCGGACGACCACCGAGGTCCAGGCTTTTCGCAACTGCAATGCCGATTCAGAGGTAGTCCACTACAAAGTAGCGGCCGGTGGACATACTTGGCCGGGGACCCGTTTTCCCAACGGCGTAACCAGTCAGGACTATAGCGCATCAGAAGAAATATGGGCTTTCTTTTCTCAATACGACATCAATGGAAGAATAACGGTCACGTCCAATCACTCCACGGCGTTTACCGCTTTGGATTTTCGTGCCTTTCCCAACCCCGCTCGCAACCGGTTATTTGTGAAAGCGGCATTGCCCGAGGGGAGTGAGATCAGATTGTTAAACGCCGCCGGTATTGCGCTCATCAAAACGAAGGCCGGAGCATCGCTGCACCATTCCCTTCCCGTCCACCGATTCCAGCCCGGCCTGTATTTTGTACAAGTCCTATCTGAAACCGGCACACTATTGGGAACGAGAAAAGTAGTGATTCACTAATTTTTTCGAAAAAAGTTTGACGCCCCATACGTGTTCCGGCTAGCTTATTTGTCCTATGATCAAAGATGCACAAGGAATTTTAATCATACGCTAAAATTATCAAACAATGAAGCAATTACTTTTCATCCTGATCTTTGCCGTTGGCATTTCTTACCATGCACAAGCACAGTCCACACCGCAATACAAAGTGGTGACGGTGGTCGAATCCATTATTCCTGCCGGAATCGGACGATCGCGCATGATCGAAAACCAAACCGAACTCAATATTGACGACTATACAACCGAGCGGATAAACGGCAAAAGAAGCAACCAGGGAGACATCAAAAGGCGCGACGCCAAGATCGACCAATTCGCCGAATCCAAACTCTTGAACTTTTATAGTGTGACCGGCATCAATTTTCAAAACATCGCTTCAAATGATGCCCTGATCTCCTCCAAATTGAACCAATTGGCTGCCGAAGGCTGGGAATTGGCCTTTATGTCCAGTGGGGTAGAAAGTGATGCGGGAGAAACCGATGGCCAGGGGATTTACATCACTCGATTTGTGTTTAAGAAGCTACAGTAGTCATAGCAATCACTGCATCACTCCACATTCAAAGCCTTCCACAAATTGGCCCGCAATTCCGTATCGAGATTTCGATCCAATCCCTTTTGAAATCTGCCGATAATCCGATTGCGCAATTGAATGGGGGCGAGGACAACGATATCCGGGCTGTCTCTCATCAAGGTATTGATCAGCTCAAAATTAACCATGAGATGTAATTTGAAAATGGCCCCGCCATTGGGTAGTACTTTAACGCATTCTTGACTCCGATGGTAGGGTTTGGTTTCAATATAGGGGACTTTGGCGGGTAAGACGTAAAGAAGGATGTCTACCGGTTTGCCGTCGGGATAAACCGTCACTCCAATGATGTGTTGAAAATACTCATCAGGATCGAAGAAGGTATTGGGAATGAACAGGGCATCCTTGATCGGTAATACATTTTGTATGCGATCGATGGACAGCGTTTTCATTTGCCGTTCCAATTGGTTATAAGCGATCAGATACCACCGGTTGTTGTATTCTTTCAACAGGTAGGGATGCAGGTCGTGTTTGATCGGAGCGGGCTGACTGAAAGCTTGATAAGTGATCCGGAGCACTTTTTTCTCAACGATGTAACGGTGCAGAGGCGTAAGCCAGTCCAATCCCCGCAGCTGACGGTTTTGTTCCAGCGCAACCGCCTCTTCCCGCCTCTTACTCCTGACGTCGATTTCTTTTTCGAGCCGACTGACGACCTCTTCTATGGTTGCAAATTGCTGGAAACCGGCAAATTGCCTCAGTACGGAGACGGCGTCATTCAACTGTTCCAATTCCGCCTTACTGACGGGCATGCGGGCAATACTGAAATGTGGATCGCTATAAGTATAGAATTTTCGATCGACTACGACAATGGGCGCTTCATAGCCCAATTTGCCGCTCCGCATATTTTGAATATCCGACTGTACGGTCCGCAGGCTGAGGCTGGTCTTACCCTCGTAATCGCTCAAGGCTTTACTGCAAGCAGCCACTAAGTCGTCCAAAGTCCAGCGCCGTTGACGATTTGCCAAGCATTCATCAATGGTCCGATACCGAATCAGTGCATTTTTATTGACTGGCATGTGGGGTTTTTCAATTTTTTTAAATAAAAAGAAATGTTATTAATCTGTTGATTGTCAATGGCGTAAATCGTTGTTTGTACAAAAATGCTAAAAATAATTTTGCTACGCAAAAAGGCTGCGTAGTTAGGGGGCTTTCTTTGTACTGTTCGACGGAACAAAAATGCCCCAGGCAGTTAGCAAGAGCGCTACTTCGTTTTTACCGATACATTTCGCTCTCCACTTTTTCTCCTGGGGTTTCTTTGGTTGCTGTGGTTGCTATGGCTTCTATGGCTGCTGTAGCTACTATAGCAGCCATAGAAACAACCTAGAAACAACCTAGAAACAACTTAGATCATACTACGGCAGTGAAGGAATGCAGTTACTTCGCTTAAGGAGCCGGAGGTTGCAGGTTCGAGTCCTGTCAGCGATACCAAGTTTATCATTTGTCGCTGTGGCCCAAATGGTAGGGCGCCGTATAGAAACTGACCCGATTTTTCTCCGTAGTTTTTTTAACCATAAAAACCATCAAAATGGCACGCTTTAATTTAAAACACGAACGTAAGAAAGTATCCAAAGTGATTAACTATGCCGGAGGAGAAGCGTATTTGGCATCCGACCATTACCGCTTGGTGAGCTTGGCTTTGACCAGTTTCGTGACCGATCAATACTATCGCGGAGCCAATGAACAATTGGAAGAGTTGATGGTCCTGGTGGACCGGCTGGATCCGTCTTTTGTGGCGAAAACCGCCATTTATGCCCGCCGGGAATTCGGGATGAGAACCGTTACGCATGCGATCGCAGCCATGTTGTCGTTAAGAGCGAGTGGTCAGTCGTGGGCAAAGAGGTTTTACGATCAGATTGTCGTTCGTCCGGATGACATGTCCGAGATTTTTGCAGCATACCAGGCTATTGGTGGCGACAAAATGACCAATGCGATGAAGAAGGGTTTTTCCGCGGCCTTTGACCGTTTTGATGCCTATCAAATTGCAAAATACCGGGGAGAGAAGAAAGTGATCAAACTGGTGGACATTGTCAATTTGATCCATCCGATTCCGACTGCCGACAACGCTTCGGCACTGGAAGGGTTGGTGAATGGGACATTGAAAAATACCGAAACTTGGGAGGCGCAATTGAGTGCAGCCGGTCAGCTGAAGGGAGATATTGTTGCCACCGCGCGAATGCGACGCAACATCTGGTCGAACTTGTTAAAAGAAAACAAGTTGGGATATTTTGCCCTGATCAGAAATCTTAGAAATATTCTGCAGGATGCGCCGGGACTGGCCAACAAAGTGTACTTCCAATTGACCGACCCGGATCGAATTCGGAAATCACGCGTACTGCCGTTTAGACTGTTGACTGCTTATAAGCAGTTGAAGGGAAGCACGGCTGCCAACCGTCAGGTTTTGAAAGGTTTGCGAAAAGCTATGGATATTTCCTGTCGGAATATGCCGGTCCTTGCCAATAGCTTGGTTGTCATCGATAACAGCGGATCGATGAGCCAGCCGATTGCCGGATCCAAGCAAATGAAATGCAATGAAGTAGGAGCTTTGTTCGGTTATACCCTGGCGCAACAATGTAATGCCGACCTGATGGAGTTTGGAACTACCGCGAGGTTTATACCTCCTATACCAGGAGGAGACGCCCTGTCATTTGCTGCGAACTTCGAAGCCAATAACCAGGTTGGACACGGAACCGATTTCAGCAGCATATTCGACACCATACGGTCCAATTGGTACGACCGAATCTTCATCTTTTCGGATATGCAGGGATGGATTGGGTATACTACTCCTGACCGTGCATTCAAAAGGTATAAAAATCGGACCAAATGCGACCCATACGTATATTCGTTTGATCTGACCGGTTATGGAAACTTACAATTTCCGGAAGAGCGAGTCCGCGCCCTGGCTGGATTTAATCCGGCCATATTTGGCGTGCTAGCAGAACTCGAAGGAGATCCGAAGGCTTTATTCAGACGTATCAAGGAGGTTGCTCTGTAGGATGCCGTACCTCAGAGCAACAGCTTTGCCAACTGGAAAAGCCCAATTACAGCCAGTAGGCCACCAATGACTTTATTGAGTTTGGCCGCAATATCACTTGCATTCGATGCGATCCGTTTACTGAGTTGGACATAAAGCCATAGTGCAATAACTTTCCCCGCGAAAATGCCCAGGAAAAAAACGATCACTAGCGGCACAACGCCCATCTGCACCATGACCGGAGTATGCATCGAAATGTAAGCAAAGGCTACCAACCAAAAAACCAATACCGGGGGATTCAAAACGGCCAGTAGCAACCCTTTCAGAAAGCCTCGACTCTGTTTGGGAGTAGCAGGTCGACTCACCCCCGGTTTCTTTAGTAAAAGAATCAATCCAGCCACGATCAAGGCCAGGGCGATCACATACTGAAGGTATACGTTTTGCCGAATGTATTCTTCTACCGCCATCGTGCAGTGAAGCGCAAAATAAGACAGTATGATTTCGCCAATGGCAGCAAC
Organism: Saprospiraceae bacterium; assembly: GCA_028284395.1. GTDB lineage: Bacteria > Bacteroidota > Bacteroidia > Chitinophagales > Saprospiraceae > JANQRV01. The sequence continues at coordinate 1,443 of JANQRV010000270.1, read as the reverse complement.
TAAAACTACCGGAATAACGTATCTGGCCCCACGGTTGATCGTAGTGTAAACCACCGATAAATTGACAGCCCCCGGAGGAAGTGCTCCTAGAAAAGCCGCTACAAATCCGGTTATTCCATATAGTAGATAATCCATTGCTTGTTTTTATGTGCTACGGGTTCAAACCCGGAACCTCAAACCCGGAACCTCAAACCTCAAACCTCAAACCTCAAACCCTATACTCCCGAAAAACCTCATCCCAAGGCGCCCGCATCTCCCGTTCCAACATCTTATTCGCGATCGCATCCCCAACAAACTCTTCCCGTTCCGGATTCCAATCCAGGTCTTTGCCCAATTTCATAGCAATATTTCCCAAGTGCCCCACTGTAATGGAACGATGGGCGATCTCTACGGGAGCGGCTGTTGGTTTTCTCGACAAAACACAGTCGATGAAATTGCGGTAGTGGTCGTCACTTTTATACAAGTGCTTTTCATGATCCGCCAAGACGCTGTAATAGATTTCCTCCGAACTGGCGCCGTGGTTGCCCCGGGTAGCCCAGACCGATCCTTCGGAGCCTTCGAATTTGACTCCTCTGACGTCTTCCTGACTGGAAATAATCAATTTTAGTCCGTTGGCATATAGGCATTCGAAATAAAACTCCGTAGCGGTATCCCATACCGGGTGGTCCGACCACGTTGCACGGGCATTTTGGATCTTAATGGGCCCGGTATATTCGGTATCCATACCCCATTGTGCGATATCCGGATGGTGGCCACCCCAATCGGTTACTTGCCCGCCGGAATAATCCAGGATCCACCGGAAATTGACGTGGGTGCGGGCGGGGCAATAGGGGGCTTGGGGGGCGGGGCCCAGCCACAGGTCGTAGTTGAAACCCTTGGGTACCGGAATCGTTTCTGTAAGGTGACCGGTCTTGCCAAAATCCGGTGTACCGCCGGGCAGGCCACAGCGTACGGTGTGGAGTTGACCGATTCGTCCATTTCTGACAAGTTCGCAAATACGACGGAAATTGCGGTTGGATCTTTGCTGGCTGCCGGTTTGAAAGACAACCTGGTATTTTTGGACGGCGTTACTCATCGCCCTTCCTTCCGGAACGGTCAGCGAGAGCGGTTTTTGACAGTAGATGTCTTTCCCTGCGGCGGCGGCCATCATTACGGGGATGGCATGCCAGTGATCCGGTGTGTCGATGACGACGGTATCGATTTCATCAAGCTGTAATACTTCACGGAAATCTTCGAATCCTTTTACTCCATCGTAGGGACGACCAAACTTTTGGGAGTAGGCTTCCGTCACTCTTTTGGTCAATGGATTGCGGCCTGCTACGGCTCCTTGCCAATACCCACTGCTTTCGTCATTGACATCGCAAATAGCTGTAATCTGGACCCGTTCGTCCCGCAAGAACCCTCTGGCATCATTACCGGCCTGGTTGCCCGCTCCAATAAAAG
>JANQRV010000211.1 GCA_028284395.1 Saprospiraceae bacterium | reverse complement strand
CGTAAGCATCGGGAGAGTCGTCTTTTAAAAATGCATCTATTTCTTCAATGGTAGGGGGCAAACCTCGCAGATCTAGAGAGACCCGGCGGATCAACCGTTCTTTATCAGCCATTTCATTGGGTTGTAGTTCAGACTCTTCCAACTTCTTCCATATGAAATAGTCAATCTCATTGTTGGCAACCCAGTCCTCGTTCTTCAACCGGGGAACCGCTACCGGCTGCGGTGCGACAAATGCCCAGTGCGGTTTCCACTTTGCGCCTTGTTCAATCCATTTAGCAATTAGAGCGACCTCTTCCGATTCTAATTCCAGCTTTGAATCCGGCGGAGGCATTTGAAGTTCCGGATCGGACGTGATCATCCGCTGGAAGGCCTGGCTACGATTCAGCGAACCACTGACGAAGGCATGCCCAGATCCACTCTTTAAAGCAGCAAATGCTTCTTCCTCCAAATCGAGTCGTAATTCACCTTTACGGGTATTTTCGTCCGGGCCATGGCAAGAAAAGCAGCGGTCGGACAAGATGGGGCGAATGTGGAAATTAAAATCTACCTTTTCCGGCAAGGAAGCGTAGGCGGCTTCCACATCATCTGGTAAATCCGAAGAACAACCAACCGAGATAATAGCAGACAGGCAGGTCCAAAATAACAACAGAATACAATTCCTTACACACATTTTAAGCCAGTTTTTCGAGACACAACTTGAAAGTATAAAAAATGTGTGGTGCCTCAAAATACCAACGTGATTCGAATCAGGTAAGTTTACTTAAGAGTCCTTCCCGACGCGACTTCGAGACCGGAACTTTCATTTCATTCTTCATGACCAAGTACCCGCCATCTCCCCGAATGAATTTTCTAATCTTATCCAGGTTCACGAGATGGGAATTATGAGGACGGTAGAAATTATGGGGAATCAACATCTCCTCAAAATCCTTGAGTGTCCTGGAAATCAGATGCTTTCGTCCATCTGCCAAAAAAACCATCGTATAATTACTATCCGAGGTACAGGCAATGATCTCTCCCGGGTCCACAAATTCGATGCTTTCTTTGGTGGCCAGCGCGATCTTACTAGGAAGTCCTTGTTTTTCTGCTTCCACATTCTCCAGCAATAGGTTGATCTTTTCGGGTCGGTGGCTCAACGTTTGACTTTCGACATGTTTGGCGATCGCCTCTTTTAACTCCTTGTTTTGAACAGGTTTCAACAAATAATCCAATGCACTGAATTTGACCGCACGAATCCCAAAATTGTCGTAAGCTGTCGTAAAAATTACGTTGAAAGAAACTTGACGCCCTAATTCTTCCAATACATCGAATCCATTTAGCATGGGCATTTCGATATCCAGAAAAAGTAGTTCCGGAGGCTGTTGTTTGAGGTATTTTACACCTTCTACGGGATTGTCAAAAAATGCGACCACTTCTACTTCGGGACAATAATTCTGCAGTTTCCATTGAAGTGTTTCGATGCTGGGTAATTCATCGTCAATAATGACAGCTTTGATCATGATATTGGTTTGAAATAAGGAATAATTCGCTATTGTCTTTTCAAAATCTACTCGACCTACACGGGTATCTCCAGCACTACGCGGGTTCCATTGGCAGTATCTTTCCCATCTTTAAGGTCAAAGATCCGGACCTTTGCCTCCATATTATACATTTGATTGATCAGCGCGATCCGATCTCTGGTTATCGACATGCCCATCGATTTCTTACCTGTATCCGATTTTCGGGCTTTAATCTCCATCGCTTTTTCCCGGCCAATCCCATTGTCCTCCACAATACACCGCAACACACCGTTGTCCTGCAATAAAGACAAAGAAACTTTCCCTTCGCTTTTATCTTTCTTGTGCATGAGTCCGTGCCAAATGGCATTTTCAATATAGGGTTGAATAAGCATTGGTGGAATATCGACGGCTTCCGGGTCTAGCCCCTCATCGATGTAAATGGAATAATTGAATTTGTCTTTGAAGCGCAACGACTCCATTTGCATGTATAGTTCCAAGGCTTCCAATTCATCTTTCAGGCTGACATAGTTCGACCTTGAGTGATGAAGGATTAAACGCATCAATCGAGCGAAGTCATTCAGATATTCTGAAGCCTCTCTGGTCTTATTTTTAACAATATAACTGTCAATTGAATTGAGGCAGTTAAAGAGAAAATGTGGGTTCATTTGTGATAGCAGGGCAGTCATTTCCACTTTAGCTAGCCGCTTATTGAATTCACTCCGTATTCGTTCTGATTTTCTGACTTGATTGAGCCGGCTGCGATAAAACAAGAATGCGGAAGCCACCAAAAGGGCTACAACGCCTAAAAAAAACCACCAGGTGGTCCACCAATGCGTAGCAATAAAGATGGGTAACTCCAGCGTATCCTTTTCACTCCATTTCCCTTCGTTATTGACAACCTGTAGTTGGAAGACGTACTCACCACTGGGAATATTGGTATAATTCTGAAAACGTCGGTCCCCAGCACTCGTCCAGGCATCAATGCTATTTCTTCTTCTACCGCTTCCCAATATCCTTTCTAAGTGAAGCGCTTGCAGCCAGTTTGCTGCGCCTTTGATTTCTTTCAGTCGGAAGCGGAAAGTGTTATCGTTGGCCAGCGTAAATGATTTTGCCGAGAACCCAAACGAAAAAGAGTTCTGATTGGGGTCCAGGTTCAATTCCTCAATGTACTCCGAGGTCACCTTTTTCTCTATGAATTTATCCATTACTTTAATCTCGGTGAGATAAGGAATGGGTAATTCTTCATTGACGCGTAGTCTTCCCGGGCGGAATACGGCAATCTGATTGCGTTCACCGAAAACAAATTCTCCTCCCGGTAATATGTTAAAGGAAAAGATTTCCAAATCTTTTTTGCCGTACTTGTAACTGTGGGTTTTCATTTCCAGGTCCGTCGCGTCAATCTTGACCAGTGCCTTATCCGACAAACACCAAATATTGCCATCAGCATCCGCACGCAAGCTGTTTAAACCACGTATGCCATAAAATTCCGACGATGGTGGCCTCCAGATGATCCCCATTTCAGGGAAGTGACTGTCAATATACCCCAGTCGCCCCTCCTCTCCACTGACCCATATTCGGCCCTTTCGATCCTCGGCAATCGAATTTACAACTCGAAAGTTCTTTTTCTTGTCCCTTTCATAGAGAAAGTTCACAATGGTATCTTTGGAATAAAGATACCCTCCCATACCGCCTTTCCTTTTAAACCAGATGTTTCCGTAACTGTCTTCGATCAGTCCGCCAAACCCAGATAAACTTTGATCCACTCCATTGTCTTCCAATGCAGTCTCAAAACTGCGCAGTGTTTTTGTTTCCGGGTCCCATCTCACCAGACCTTTGGATTGAATTCCGATCCATAACCACCCCCTGGAGTCCCAAAAGATGTCCGAGTAAGTACTCGGCGACAGGTTCTCGGGTAGCAAAAGCCGACGAATTCTTCCGCTTTTTGGGAAGTAAGTAAAAATCCCGTGACCAGAAGCCAAAGTATAATTGCCCTGTGGATCGATCACCATTCCCTTAGCGAGTGTTCCTTTCCCAGGGGCAAAGCGACCTGGGAACGAAGTCTTCGTCCATTTTCTCGATTTTTCATCCAGGTGAAAAAGTCCATCAGCATTTCTGGGAAATACGGTAATCTCTTTCCCTTCGGGGTTCTTAACAAGATAATAAGCAAATCCCCATGTATAGTTGTTTAGGCCTTCATAAGAGTAAACTTGAAATTGTTGAACAATCGGGTCAAAACAATGCAGACCGTTGATCGCAGGAAACCATACACGGCCTCTTTCGTCGATGCAATCCACGCCATAGTAAACGCCTTTCCGGAGCTGGTTGCGTTTCCAATAGGTGATGTCATCCTTTTTGGAATCATATAGAATAAGGCCGTAACCGGTAGTAACCCAAATCTCATTTCTTCCTTTTTGAAAAAAGCGGCTCACTCCACTTTTTAGTATATCACTGCCTTCACTGTGCCCCAATCCCTTCACCGTTATCTCTTTATTGCCAGGATCAAAGATCCTTAAGCCAGGTTGCCAAGAACCGGCATAAAGCAATGAATCCGTATGAAAGTAAATACGGCGAAATACATTGAGGTCGGCTGGTTGGCCAGGCTGGGGTTCAAAGGCAAACCACTCCACCTTACCCGAGATCTTGTTGACTTCAAGCAAACCAACTGCCGTCCCCGCATATATGAGAGAGTCATTGTATCGATTTTCTGCAATGGATCGAATACCAAGCAAAGGAGTTTTATCTCTGATAAAATCATAGTTGCGCTCTCCCACATAAGGAAAAGCCTGGAAATCGTCGCGCTCCGAATCGTACCTGAACAAGCCGTTGTATCTGCTTCCGATCCAAATATCTTTATCCCGATCCTGAAAAAGGACATCAACCTCTGAGGTACGGACATCGATGAGGCTATCGACCTTGCCAGTTGGTCCCAGGCGGTAATTTTTAAATACACCAGTAGCCAAATCGAGCACACTTACTCCTAAATCAGTAGCTGCCCAGACCTTATCGCTCGTTGGTAGTATGTCCGTCACCCGGTTATCCATAATGCTTTCCGGATCGTCTTCATCGTGTTGATAATAAGTAAAAGCCGAGCCATCAAACCGACAAAGCCCCTGAAACGTGGCCATCCAGAGAAAGCCATCCGGCCCTTTACGAACCCTCCGCACCCGGTCGTTCAAAAGACCATCGTCCCGGTCAAAAAGACGACTTCTCTCAAATTTGTCCTGCGCCAAGAGGCTTCCCAGCGATAGGAGCACAGTAAAAGCTATGTGAGGAACGATGCGCATAGTGCGATTTGAGTTCAATTTGATATTACAAAAAAAAAGCTTTTCGACAAAAATAGATCTCTACTTGTTTCCATCGCCCCGCATTTCGCGTCATTGGACTCTTTTCTTGAGTTACTACGATAAAGGCGCTGAGGTCCGGCCTTACAGACTTAAATTTCGCTCAACTCAGAATGCGTGTACAACCCGGCATAAAGGGATACACTTGGATCAAAACGTATTTCTACCCACCGAGAATCCACTTAAAATTGTAATCAGAACAGCTACATAAATCCATTTTTTCACCTTTTAAAAACCCAAAAAATGAAAAAGCTACAAAGTATTCAGCAAATTTCTGGAAACAAAGCAACGGACACCCAAAACAGTTCCAACCCCTCTCAACAGCCCAAACGGAGGTTTGGCATCTCTTCCATCTTTGACCGGAAGACCAAGACCCTGATCGATCTTCCGGATGACATTAAAATCTACCACAAAAACGAGAAAACCTGGATGGGAGGTAGTGATGATGGAGAGATTTACCTGCACATCGAACGAATCAACAATGGGGAAGAGGAGATTCCGACCATCCTCGCGGAAGGTGATCTCGATATGTTTATTTGTTCGACTAATAAGACCGAAATTCAAGGAAGTAATATTCGAGGCGTCGACGTCAGCGGCACCATTGGCGGAAATGATATCACCGGATACCTTGCTAAAGTCAATATTTTCAAGAAAATGAGCTACCTGGTATTGGCAGCTTGCAAAGGAACTGTCCGCGATTCAAAACTGCGGAGCATGGCGTTATCACTCATCAAGAGCATCTCCAAAAACTATGGCAAAGAGGGATAAAAATCCCTTACAAATTCGTCCAATTTGAAGCCCTGGCCTACCTCCATCTTTTTTCGCAGCCGATACCGGGCCTTATTGACACCTTCGGAGGAAATATCGAGTAAATCTCCAATTTCCTGGGTTGAAAGATCCATCTTTATGAGGGCAATAAGGCGAAGGTCATTGGAAGAAAGATGGGGGTAACGTTCCTTGATTCCTCGAAAAAAATTTAGAAATGATCTTTCAAAACTACGCAAAAAGCGATCCCAATCTTCTTTTGAGCTCATTTCTTTCATCAAAAATCGCTTGATAATTTCGAGGTTCTCACCAGCACTATTTTTAAATCCTTTTTCCAACGATTCCAACCGCTCATGAATGGAGCGTAGTCGGTTGTTTCGCTTCCGGATACTTTGAAGAAATTCCTTTGGATGAAATGTGGAATTAGGGTTATTCGAAGGCAAATAAGGCAAAGCCTTAGTTGGGCCGGACTCTTTTTTCAGTTGAATTATCTCCGCATTTCTCTTTCTGATCACAAGAAATGAAAAGAGCAGAGAGCAAAAAAGCAAACAGGATAATATAATTATGGCCATAACCCCTTTTTTCTGTTCTCAAATATAAGGAAGTTGAGGTAAGAACCCAGGCAATATTATATTTGCAAAGTCATTTCTATTTTAGCGTATGTTCAAAATTCCATTAATTGACCTGTAAAGGCATCTCATTGCGTCCAGTTGGTATTAGTTTTGAAGTCCATGGGCTGACATGCACTTCAAAATACCCTGCATCTGGTCACAAAATCTGTCCTTTCTGACTCAAGCAAAGAAATTTAGACATGCTCTTAATTTGTATGGAGGAAACTGGTTAAACTTTACAAATCAAACCGTTTCTCAGAGATTGTCCAAGTTCAATGATCGGTACTGATATTCAAAAAGCAGTTGATTTTCTTAAGCAGGGGGAAGTGATCGGACTTCCCACGGAAACCGTTTATGGATTAGCAGGTAATGCATTAAACCCAGATGCAATAACGAAGATATTCAAAGTTAAGAATCGGCCCCGATTTAACCCGCTCATCATTCATCTTCCCAACATTGATGCACTGACTCAATACGCAATGATCCCTTCCGAAAAGATCCTACAATTGGCGAATCGCTTTACCCCAGGTCCACTGACCTTTTTGCTGCCCAAACGCAACAATATTCCGGACCTGGTTACAGCGGGATCCCCCAGAGTTGCCATCAGAATTCCGAGACATCCATTATGCCAAGCCGTTCTTTCCAAACTGGATTTTCCAGTGGCAGCACCAAGTGCCAATCCTTCTGGATATATCAGCCCCACTACGGCCCAACACGTCGCCCAACAACTCGGCAGCAAAATTCCGTATATCTTGGACGGCGGACCGTGCGAAGTGGGTTTGGAGAGCACCATCATCGGAATTGAGGATGAGAATCTCGTCGTATATCGAAAGGGTGGCATTTCGATCGAAGCAATTGAATCGGTAGTTGGAGAGGTTGCCGTAAATACTCATTCCTCATCGAATCCGGAATCTCCTGGAAGACTAAGTCAACATTACGCGCCAGCCGTTGGAATCCAGATTGGTAACATCGCCCGCCTCTTACCGGACAAAGATCCAAAGAAGACCGGAATCCTGTCTTTTTCTACTTATTACGAGGAAGTGCCTCGAACCCACCAATATTGTCTTTCCAGCAGTGGTAATCTAGATGAAGCAGCCCAAAACCTATTCAAGGGCCTGCGCTATCTGGACAACATAGCGGGTTTGGACTTGATTCTCTCCGAACTGGTTCCGGAAGAAGGATTAGGTAGGGCCATTAACGACCGACTTAGAAGAGCAGCAGCAAAAACCTAACTTTTTTGGCCCTTCTATCGAATTTATGCAAATATTAATCTGAAATAATCCACTCATTGTGTGAAATCACTTATATTTTCCTAAAAACAAGTTTTCATGCCCAAAACCATTTCGGAACAACAAAAAATTCATCTTGACTTCAACTTACAGGCAGCCTCTTATTTGTTTGCTCAGTTTCTCAAAGACGAACAATTCGTGATCAGTCCCCAGGCTGCCCAACTCTATCGCGATTTTGAAAACACCCTCAAAGAAAAGAAAGCAAATGCCAGTTTCGAAAACTCCCTTTCTACCCTGGAAGACAGCCCTAACCAACAATTCCAATTGGCGCGAAAATGGTTACTAGCTTACATTTCCCAAATAGATGCGCCGGAACGGTCGGTTTTTGTGAATGAAGCGGCAGTGCTATTAATGGCAGACAGTTTTCAGGAAAAACAGATTTCCAAAGTAGCTACAGAAAAGGATTTGGAAGGTCTTCACGGTGACCACACGGTGATTACGGACGAAAGGTATCATTTGAATTACCATACATTTTTCAATAAGTTGAACCGGTTCAGCAGGGAAAACAAAGTGCAATACCAAGAATTTGTAAGTCTAAAGAAAAAACTGGTAAGCGATTATCGGAAAGCACTGCGCCTGGAAGAATTTCGTCCGAGAATACTCAGTTCCTTTATTCGAAATAAATTGATCGACAAGGTATACTTGCCCGTTTTTGGCGCTAATCTGGCGAAACAAATTGGTACGACAGGGCAAGGCACGCGTACCGACCGCATGGGATTACTACTACTCATTTCCCCTCCTGGTTACGGCAAAACCACTTTGATGGAATACATTGCCAACCGACTCGGTTTGATTTTTATGAAAATTAACGGACCGGCAGTAGGTCACAATGTCTCCTCGCTGGATCCCGAGGATGCTTCAAACCGGGCCGCGGCTCAAGAGTTAGAAAAGCTGAACCTGGCCTTTGAAATGGGCAATAATGTGATGATCTATCTCGACGATATTCAGCACTGCAACCCAGAGTTTTTGCAGAAATTCATTTCTCTTTGCGATGCACAGCGAAAAATTGAAGGTGTTTGGCGGGGACAAAGCAAGACCTATGATTTTCGGGGAAAAAGAGTTTGCATTGTCATGGCAGGCAATCCATATACGGAAAGCGGACAAAGGTTCCAAATTCCCGACATGTTGGCAAACCGAGCCGATATCTACAATCTGGGTGATATCATTGGAGATAACGAACGCGTATTCAAGCTGAGTTATATTGAAAATGCCCTGACTTCAAATCCTATTCTGTCCAACCTAGCCGGCAAAAGTATGGCCGATGTTTATGCACTCATCGAAGTTGCAGAAGCCGGTGAACAAGAGGGACTACAATTAGAGGCCAATCACACGCCGGAAGAACTTGACGAATACGTTTCGGTCCTCAGGAAAATGATTGAGGCTCGGAACACTGTCCTGAAAGTAAACCAGGAATATATCAATTCGGCGGCCATGGATGATGATTACCGTACCGAACCGGCCTTCAAATTGCAGGGATCTTACCGGGATATGAATAAACTTGCTGAACGGATCGTGCCCATTATGAATGAAGAGGAGTTGCAAACACTGCTGCTTGCCCATTATGAAGGAGAAGCACAAACATTAACGTCCGACGCTGAGGCAAATTTCCTAAAGTTAAAAGAGCTTCTTGGTAGCATCACCAAAGAGGAATCCGATCGTTGGAAAAGCATCAAGAAAACATTCCTTAAGAATCGCGTTTTCACTAAAGTTGACGGCCATGGTCCCGTCTCACAACTGGTCGCTCAAATGTCTCGATTTTCAGAAGGTATAGAGGGGGTTAAGGATGTATTGCAAACGGGTTTGGAAAATGCAAAGGCATCTACAAAAACAAAACGTAAATAACCAGCACCGGATAGCGTACTTTTTTTTAAGCCTCTGCTACACAATAAATACCAAACGGGTCCATTTAAGTAATCGGAGCCAAAGGCGGCATCCAGAATTTTTGATATTTTTGCTGTTAGTCTATTGGAAAACAC
>JANQRV010000210.1 GCA_028284395.1 Saprospiraceae bacterium | reverse complement strand
GGATCGTATAATTGTTGTAGTCGATGCCCCAGGCGTAATGGCCGTACTGGTGGTCGAAGCCCTGTCCCATTGGAAGGTGTTCGGGCAGCCATTCTCCACAGCCCCACTTCCCGGCGATCGCCGTGAAATAGCCCGCCTCTCCCAGTGCTTCTGCGATGGTTCTTTCTTCGGTCGCCAAAGCATGTATTCGCCGGGTTTCCTCTCCCGCTTCATTTTTCGTTAATTCCAAACCTAGCTTTTCCAGGTAGGAAGGTTTGCCAAAGTCCTCAGTACGCCAGTCGGCCCAGGTCCGAAATGGATACCGGCCCGTGAGAAAGGCAGCACGGGTTGGGGCACAAACGGCATGCACATAAAATTGGGTCAGGCTGAGTCCGCCGGAATGGAGCTGGTCGATGTTCGGTGTGAACTTCTTGGTTTCGCTGTTGAATCCAACTTCGCTCCACCCGAGGTCATCGGCCAGAATATAGACGATGTTGGGTTGGTCGGAAGGGGCTTGTAAAGCTGTGGGGTCGGCCTCCGGAGAACTACAGGCTGCTAGGAGAAAGAGCAGAGAAAAGCATCCTAAGCCGGTGAAAACGCTGACCTGTGGAACGTGGAAAGTCCCGAATAGGAGATGAGAATCTTGCGACATGGTTGATGTTGGTTTTTGTTTTGAAGATGATGATTTTACATGAGTCTTTACTGGCCGCAAATACGAACCGCTTCCCGTAAGCCGGTCATGGGGTCACCGGTCGGAATCCATTCGTGCCCGACGTATCCTTGGTATCCCTTATCTCGAAAGGCTTGCATAATCCGCTTATAATTCACTTCCTGAGCGGCGCCAATTTCACCCCGACCGGGCACTCCGGCAATCTGGACGTGACCAATGTATTCAAAGTATCGGTTGATGTTGCTCACCAAGTCCCCGTCCATTACTTGGATGTGATAGACATCAAACAACAACTTGAGGGAGGGGGATCCAACTGCTTGGATGATCTCCATGCAATAATCGATGTGGTCGCCCTGATAACCGGGGTGGCCTTTCATATTTTCGGCCACTTTCGAATTCAGCGGCTCCAGGATCATGGTCACTTTTTTTCTTTCGGCCAGGGTGACCATTTTCTTATATCCTTCGATGCAATTTTTCATTCCTTCTTCCGGGTCGACCACGCTGCCGTTCTTCTCCGAACTGGTATCGGCCAGTCCCGTAAAGGTCATTACATTTGGAAAACCTGCTGCAGCACTTGCCTCGATCGACTTTTCCAGGGCAGCGAAGCACTCCGCGTGGTGGTTCTTATTGTTCATACCCCGGATAAAGGTGTGTGATTTAGTGGCTGCACAAATGAGGTTACGCTCTTTCAACAAAGGCCAATGTTCGATATCGAGAAGCTCCACTCCCACTACGCCCAGTGATTCGACATTGGACAGGAACGTGGCAACCTCCCATTTGGGACCGGCGGCCATAAAGGGCCAAGCTGCAATGACTTGTTGAATGGCAGACGACTTCTCAGCACCAAATGTACCTTTCAGAAATGCTCGCCTGGTAGACTTAGACTTAATCATATGGTTGTATTATCGTTGCGGTGTCCGAACTTTTTCCCTACTCTGCCAAATCAAAGGCCTTTTTCACCTTTTCCAGCATTTTTAAAACAGCAAAGCGGATTTTATTTTGTTCGAGATTGGCTTCCCGGTTGTCGATCACGCCGGTTCTCAGCTGTTCTTCATTGCGGTTCAAACGAGCCTGGTACTGGACCACTTCCCGGTAATAACGATCGCTTTTACCCCGCAATGTTTGCTGCAACAGCAGTAGTGCACTTCCCAACTCTCCCTGCCCCACCATATCCGTTATTTCGCTGTAGGAAAGCTCCAATTGCACCTGTTCCTTTTGCTGATTCCGACGTCGCCACCACCATAAACCCAGGATGGCCAAAAGTCCCAAGCCACCACCTAAAAAGGTCGGTAGATTGCGCTGAAAGGCACTGGGTTGCACCACGACATTCACATTAAAGCGTTGTTCTTCAATCCTCGGCACCTCCTTACCGTTCTCATCAAATAGAATGAACACCCGCACAATTAAGGGATGTCGGCCCTTTTTCAGGGGTGTAACCGACCAATTCCAGACGGTTGGCTCCTTGTGTTCCAAATCTACTTTTTGTTCTTGAGCTTCTTCGGGGCTAATGAAGAAATTCCGATCGGTCGTCGGACTGGGGTCTACCAATTGAGCCCGCATTACATCAGTAATTTTGATCACTTCTTCACGAATCCTTGGCAATTCACTGCGCGGCACATCGTAATAGTCGGCCAACTCTTCTACCGCAGCTTCCCGGACCGTTTCGGTCGTATCGGCCGAAATAACAACGGAAGCACTGCTAGACAGATCAACTTCCATCGTGTCGGGAATCAGGTAATGCAACAAGCCCCGAACGATTTCCCCCTGGGTCTCTTTTAGTCTTTCGGATGCCATGGGAACAAATTCGCTGTCGGGGTACTTCTTCATGAAGCCTTCAAAGTCAGCGGGATAATTGCTTTTGCTGATTTTACTCCACAGCTCCGCATCCGCTCCGATCGCTCCTTCCTCTATCCCCCTGGGCGGCGGCGGTGGCAGGACTGTACTTCCCGTATTGCCACCCGTGCTGCCGTCGTTGCCATTCGTATCCGGATCCTCCAAACCCGTGCTGGTATGTGCCGTATCGTCCGGGCAACCGCCGTTCGCCGAGCGTCCCGGTCGGTTCGGACAATCGTCCTCATCATCTGGGATGCCGTCTTGATCGCTATCTCGTTCTCCTTCTTTTTCTTCGCTCATGTTGGGACAGCCTTTATTTTCGATGCTTCCATAGACCGACGGGCAAAGATCTTGGGAGTCGGGAATCCCGTCTCCGTCTTCGTCTTTTTGTACTTTTTTCGAAAGTGTAACCGTAACTCTTTTAAAAGAAGACGAATTGGGCGTACCACCCACTTCTCCCAAAATGGTATCTCTTGGCGGCCCCTCCATGCTCACAACTGGTCTGCGGCTTCTATCTTCCGCGACAAAATCAGGATGCTGAACCATAATTTCAAGTCTTGCCTTGCGGTATTCCTTCGGAATCGGAAATCTTGCTATTCCTCGGCAATCGGTTTTAGCCGACCATTCCTCACCGTCAGGAGCAAGGATCGTAACCTTAGCATCCGGCAAACCTGTCAACTCCTCCAAAGAAGAAGAATCTCGCACAAAAACTTCTAAAACCCCCTCTCTCCGGGGCTCTTCCGACCTAAACTTGACGAAATGGGAGAACGAGGTCAATTGGATTGGATGGGGATCTACAGGATCTGGTGACGCAACTGACTTAGGAACCAAAATGCCCGACAACTGTAGGTTCAGCCAATGCTCTGGACGTGCATCGCACTTGTCCAGCGCAAAAAACACCTGGTCATCAAGGATGGTACCGGGTTGAGGCCAGTTTCGGTCCTTTACAAACCCCAGCGTCAGAATGGTTTCGACAATCTGTAATCGGAAATCAAGCTGCTCGGCATGATCCGATTCCGAAAAAACCAAATCGGCAATTTCCAATCGCCCCGCTGGTTCATCGAAGGGAATCTTACTGGGTGGGATCAAACTATTCTGTAAAACTACAATTGGTTCACGAGTTGGTGTTTTCGACTTTTCAACGAGCAAAAACTGTACGTCGAACGACACGGAAGATTCCTGACCTTTGTATTGATAGTCAAGTGTGTAGCGCCCAATCTTTGCCTTGCTTCGTTCGCCTCCAATCACTTCCTTCTTAGCAATACAACCCACCACATAGATCGCAAATGTCAGAATCACAACAAATTGAAAAGTGGCTAGAAGTCTGGTCTTCATTTTCGGGAATTATTAACTAATCGTTGCGTAAGATAGTAAAATAATGTAGGGGCGGTGTGTTTGGTGCTTTGATTGATTGGTTTACTGGCTGTAAAGGCTTTGTAGGTACTTTTGGGGCGAATGCAAAAAAGAACAACAAAAAGAAATTCACTAAATTTGCCATATATGCAAACCTTCCAACACATCATACTGGGCACCGGCCAGGCAACCGGCACCCTGCTAGGCAAATTAATCCCCACCAACGAATCCATCGCAGTAATCGAGGGCGCCAAAATCGGCGGCAGCTGCGTAAATTATGGTTGTACCCCGACGAAGTCCTTAGTTGCCAGTGCCAAAGCGATCTTCGTGGCAAAACGGGGCAATTATTTTGGTTTTCAAACCGGCCCCTTACGGGTGGATTACGATCGGATCAGGGAACGGATGAACGGCATCCGGAACGGGTCCTCGAGCGGATTGGAAAGTTGGATGGAAAACACCCCCAATGTGACTTTGATCCGTGACTGGGGAGCTTTCTCCGGGCCGCGAACGATCCAGGTAGGCGATCAAACACTACATGGAGAGCAGATCTACGTTAACGTTGGCACCCATCCCTTTTTGCCTCCCATCGAGGGCCTGAAGGAGGTAGCATGGATGGATAGCGCCCGACTGCTGGACTTGGAAAGGATACCGGAGCACCTATTGATCATTGGCGGGGGGTACATTGGAGTTGAGTTTGCACAGATCTATCGCCGGTTTGGTGCGGAGGTTACGATTTTACAACGCGGTGCGCAGCTCATGCCACGGGAGGATCGGGATGTGGCCGATGCTATTGCCGACTTTCTGCGGGAAGAGGGCATTGACATCCGTTTTAATACGCAGGTCGTTAGAGCCAAAGAAAACGAAGCGGGAGTAGAGCTGACCTTGTCTTCTGCCGGTACGGAGTCTTCTGTCACCGGATCGCACCTCCTGGTCGCTACCGGCCGCCGACCAAACACCAAGGGGATTGGATTGGAACACGCCGACATTGCAACCGACGAACGTGGCTTTATCCAGGTCGATGATTTTTGCCAAACCAGTGCTCCCGGAGTATTTGCCCTGGGCGATGTCAATGGGCACGGGGCTTTTACCCATACTTCCGTGAATGATGCGGAGATTGTACTCGATCATCTATACGGCGGCAATCGCAAGATCTCTTCCAGGATTCCCATCTATGGCCTGTTTACGGATCCGCCTTTAGGAAGGGTGGGCATGACGGAAAAGGAGGCCGTAGCGACCGGCAGAAAAATATTGAAAGCGACTCGCCTCATGAGCCGCATCAGTCGGGCCAAAGAAATGGGTGAGACCAATGGTTTTGCCAAGATCCTGATCGATGCCGAAACCGATCTTGTGCTGGGCGTTTCAATTTTGGGGCCGGGAGGCGATGAGATCATCAATATGTTTGCGGCCATTATGCACAGTGGCATTCCTTGTCGCAGCTACCGCGAAGTGGTTTTGGTTCATCCCACCGTTTCGGAGTTAATGCCTTGGGTATTAGACAGCTTACAACCTATCTCTTAAACCAATACACGAATTTACTTCATGGACACAAAAACAATTGCTCAGTCATTGAAAGAAGGCAATCTGGGCGCGGCCACGGAAGGAATGGTCTTTTTGACCAAAGGAACGCCATTACACCCTTATGCCTTAAGAATAAGATTGGCGTTGGAATCAGCACCGCAAGACGGGTCTCTGGACCCGGACCTCAGGAATCATCTGCAATACCTATTACATGAATTGATCGATACCGGCTCGGCCATACCGGTGGCGGAGTCCTTAAATTACAAAATCCTGTTCAAGGAACGCGCTTACGAAATCAGCACTGCCTTCAAAATTGAAAGGGAAACCGTGGCCATTACCATCGCTGATTTTGACCAAGAGAAGATCGAGGAAATACACGAAGTACTAAGACAGCATTATCCAAAATCACAGAACATATTATTGGATCTCACCTTTTTGGATCGACACAGTTTATTGTTCGTGGTAGCCTTCATCCAAAGTAAAAGCCTATTAAAAAATAGCAAACCACTCTTCCTTTCCGGAATTGATCCGGTAGATTTTATGCTGGAAGTAGGAGATTGCCGGTTCCGCACTTTCTCTTCGCTGGCCAGGGCTGCTGCCTTCTTTAAACCGCCGAAGCAATTGCCTTCTTAAGCACGGAGAACAACTTCCTTTCAGTAAACGCAGCTTTCGGGTTTGTTCTTCACGTAATACGAACGGTAATTGGTGGCTTGCTCATCCATACAGCCACATAGATCCAAGAGTTTGATGTTTTTGAAGTCAATCGGGTGGCTTTCCGCTTGTAGAGCGATGTAGCCCTCCGTCAGGATCTTTCCTTCTTCGCCAATCCACTTTTCTTTGTCTTTAATGATCTGAAACTCATCCCAGTCTTTGCCTCCTCTTTCACGGCTGATGAATCCACCGCCGATTTGGGGCTTTTGAAAATTCAAAACGGTATCGCCTTCAACGATGAAAGTCATGTAGTCGCCGCCCATAACAATAGCTTCCACGTGTACCCATTGATCGCCGTGGTAGGTTTGAGAGGAAGAAGAGATGCAATGGGTATAATTGACGGTATCGGCCATGACTACGGCAGTCCCCGGCGTACAAACATTGGCCGTAGTTCGGGGCCCTTCGTTCAATCCACCCAACAATTGCAGTTCGACGGATACGGGAAAACCCTGGCCGAATTCGTTGCTCGTTGCCGATTGTGAATGCAGCATGATCCCACTGTTTCGAACATTCCAACTGGCCCCTCCGGCAAGCTGCTCGCCGACGAAACGGTAATCGAACTGCAATCGATAATGCGAATAAGGTGTCTTATAGTACATATGGCCGAAAGCATCGTCAAAAGTTTCGTAGCGATCGTATTGAATGCGGATCATACTGTCTTCCACCACAAAGGTTTCGTTGTAATTCTCATTCAACGGATAGCCGGCGATCTTGATGTCCCAGTTGGTGAGGTCCTGCCCATTGAATAGGTCGATCCAGTTTTCTTGATCCACATCGGATGCGGGTGCAGTAGGAGCGCTACTGCAACTGTACAGTGCAAGCACTAACAGGGATAGAAGGAGTTGATCTTTCATTGCATGGCGTTTTTGAAGAAAGGAGTGGGTTGAAAAATAAGGTTTGTGCAGGCAAAATACTTAAATTTAGGCGCATTAGCGAATGCTCGCAATTCATCCTTCAAGCAGTAAGATCCATGATAAGAAGCAATTTGATTGGCCGCATCACGGCCACCGGTGTTTTACTTCTAGCGTTTCTCCCCCTTACCTTATTCACCTGCGGAACAAGTCAAAAAATTGCCTTCGTGCAAGCCCCAAACATTGTGCTCAATCCGAATGATGCGGCACCATTGACCTGCTATGTTGATTTCGGGACTACCGTAGATTATGAAAAAGCAACCTTTCGCATTTCCGGCAATGGTCGAGACCTGGAATGGACCTATACCCCAGCCGAAAAAAAGGAATCCGGATATCTATTGACCCTGATGCGGCCCAAAGAAGAATACGCCATTTCAATCGGCGTGACGGATAAGAATGGCAAAGAAACCACCTTTCCCACGAAATTGATCTTTAAGACCCCTACCCTGCCCGAATCGGATGCGGAATTCCCCAAAATTGAAGTAACCGTACCATCGACGGTAACGGATCAGGAACAATTGACACTCATTAATCCCCGTCGCCGGGTGGTCCGAAATGCCCCGGGAGAAAATGAATTCAACAAGTCCTTCGGTATGTTGGCCATTACGAATCAGCGGGGAGAAGTTCTTTGGTACTATCAGACCAATTCCCGCATCAGTGATTTTGACCTCTTGCCCAATGGCAACATCTCCTACATGACGCAAGACAGCAGACTGGTAGAAATCGACCTGGCCGGCAACGTCCAAAATCACTGGTATGCCGCTCATCGACCGGAGGGGCCTATGGAAGGTGCCATCCCCGTCGACGCCTTGACCTTTCACCACGATGCCGCCCTACTCCCCAACGGCAATCGGTTGATCCTGAGCTCCGAAGTACGGCAAATCCCCAACTATTATACCAGTGAAAAAGACAGCGATGCCATCCGACAAAAACAAAGTGTCATGGGCGATGTTATTTTGGAATTCACCCCCGGCGGTAAGGTGGTTCATCGGTGGCATGTTTTCGACCACCTGCCGGTTGAACGCATCGGCTACGAGACTTTCAGCCGGTATTGGGAGCGGCGAGGTTTCCCTGGCGTCATCGATTGGAGCCACGCCAATGCCGTCGTCCCAATTGCCGGTGAGGATGCCTATCTGGTGAATTTCCGCTACCAAAGCGCCATGGTCAAAGTAAACAAGAAGCAGGAGGCCATTGAGTGGATCTTTGCCGAACCGTCCGGATGGGGTGAAGCACTGCAGGACAAACTGCTGCAAATCCCGGAAGATGGCTGGAATTGGCACCAGCATTCGCCGCGATATACCGCTTCCGGCAACTTGCTTTTCTTCAACAATAACAATTATCAGGCACGGCCTTTTGAAGAACCGGCAGCCCTGACCGAATCGCCGAGTTATGTAGTAGAATACCAAATCGATGAAGCTAACCGCAAAGCGGAAAGGGTTTGGTCGTCCCTACTGCCCGATGAAGACCCCATCATCAGTATTGCCATGGGACGCGTTGCAGAATTGGCAGGTTCGGGCCACGTCCTGGCTTGCTTTGGCGCCATCTTATCCACCGAACACCTGGACGAAATGAATTGGTCCAATCGCGCCCGATTCCCCCAATGGACCATGGTAAGGGAATACAAACAGACGACGCCCACGGAGATTGTCTGGGAAATGAAATTGTTGCCCCGGACGGAGGTAAGTTCGGTTGGGTGGACTTTGTTTGGGGCGGAGCGGGTGAAGTTTAAGAACCTGTATTAGTTTTTTGGTTTGAATTGCTTAAATTGTGATACACAAACAAGTCATTTTCAATCACAACAAAGCATACTAAAATGGAAAACCTAAACATTCTTTCCCTGGTGCTCGCTACGCTGACACCAATGATCATCGGTTCTCTTTACTACAGCAAATTACTCTTTGGGAATGCCTGGATGGACTCCATAGGAATGACTCCGGAGAAGCAAAAAGAGGGCAACATGCCCGTCATTTTTGGCGTATCTCTCGTCATGGCATTTCTGATGGCTTTCTTCCTGGTTGGGTTCAACAACGGGCCGGGGCAGGAAGGCGAATTCGATACATTTAAGCACGGCGCCTTCCACGGAGCGATCGTTGCCCTGTTCCTCGTCGTACCGACCTTTATTTCCAACGGGCTCTTCGAGCAGAAAGGCTGGAAAAACATCTTGATCAATGGCCTTTACTGGCTGATCACGCTAGTGGTTATGGGCGGCATTGTGGACGCAATGAACCATTTCCCCAATACGGTTTAAATCAACTCCAAAGCCTATCCCAGGAGCGGATCTCATTCCATTCTGGGGTAGGCGCAAATAGTTTCTCCCCCTCGATCAGGAATTCTTTTACGACGTCTTCATTCAATTCTACGCCGATGCCCGGCTTTTCGGGTACTTTTACGTAGCCGTCCTGCACGATGGGTTTGTCGATGCCGGTCACCAAATCGTCGAATTTGGGACTGTCTACAGCATGGTGCTCCAGCCACATGAAATTTTCGGTGGCCGCTGCGCTGTGGACGGACCCAAGGAAAGAAACTGGTCCGGCAGCATGGTGGAGCAGAAAGCCAATGCCGTGATGGGAAGGATAGTCTCCGATGCGTTTGGTTCCCAGAATTCCACCCGCCGTATTGGGATCGGGATGCACGATATCTACGGCACGCTTATCGATCAGTTCTTTGAAGCCGCCGTAGAGCATGAAGATGTCTTCGCCGGTCTGGGTTGGCGTAGTCGTCGAAGTGGTGATCTCTTTCCATTGGTCGGTATATTGCCAGGGAATGATGTCTTCGATGTAGGCCAGGTTGTATTTTTCGACTGCTTTGGCAATCTTGATGGCTTCATTGACTCCGAAGTGGCCCCAGTGATCGGTCCCCATGGGAATTTCGTAGCCGATCTTATTGCGCATGACTTCCAGGAACTCGCAAAGTTTTT
>JANQRV010000196.1 GCA_028284395.1 Saprospiraceae bacterium | reverse complement strand
GTTTTCAAGGCTAAAATGTATCACGGCATTTCTACTTCTACCCTCCCCCAGGAGATTGTGGCACATTTTTTAGAGAACAATCGTTTCGAACTGCATTTGAAAAAGATGCGGAAAACACTCTATGTCGAGTCTTTGAAATATCGTGAAGCCATCCACAAGTATTTTCCGGCTTCTACCAAAGTATCGCAACCCTTAGGCGGATTCATCTTTTGGATAGAATTGGAAAAGGGCATTGACACGCTCGAAATCTTCAAGCGCTCCAACGAAATCGGCATCAGCATTGCCCCCGGCCAATTGTTTTCTCGGCAATCGGATTTTAGCCATTGTTTCCGACTTTGCTACGGCATTCCATTCAGTAAAAAAGTAGATGTTGCCCTTAAAAAATTGGGGGGCATCATAAAAAGCTATTCTTTAAACAAAAGTAAATTATGAAAAAGCATCCTGCGACCGAGGCCATTCATACCGGCGAATTCAGGCATCATCAGCCATCCACCAGTTCGGTCCCACCGATCAATATGTCGACTACCTTCCTGGTCGATCCGGATACTCCGTTTTCGGCCAATCTGTTGGGAGAAGACGCCCCTTTCATCTATACGCGTTGGGGCAATCCAACCTTACAATTGCTGGAAGAGAAAATGGCCGCCCTGGAAGGAGGAGAAGCCGGCCTGGCTTTTGCCAGTGGGATCGCGGCAGTAACCAGTTTGATGAACTACAAATTAAAATCCGGGGAAAGGGTCTTGGTAAGCGACATTGCGTACGCTGGCGTCCGCGAATTTTGTAATCACTACTTACGAAAAATGCAGATCGAAGTCGTCTCGCTCAATATGTCGGACCTGAACGTAGTAGAAGAAGAACTGAAGAAGGGAGCGAAGTTGGTCTTTGCCGAAACGCCTTGCAATCCCATCGTAAGATTGACCGACATCCGGCAGTTGGCAGATCTGGCACATCAACACGGTGCAATGTTGGCCGTCGATTCGACCTTCGCCTCTCCGATGGTCACTCAGCCGCTTCAATTGGGTGCTGATTTTGTAATCCATTCCCTGACAAAATATGCCGGCGGACACGGAGACGCTATGGGCGGCGTAGTCATTGGCAGTAAAACAGAAGTCAACAAGTTGAGGGCAACAGTGCTGATTCATCAAGGCGCGATCATGAGCCCTTTTAACGCTTGGTTGATCAACCGCGGATTGGTGACGCTGCCGCTGCGCATGCGACAGCATTCAGACAATGCCCTTCGCGTAGCTGCCTATCTCGAGCAACATCCAAAAGTAAAACGAGTCATCTATCCAGGTCTTATGTCTCACCCTCAGTATGAACTGGCACTACAGCAAATGAAATTATTTTCGGGTATGCTGACGCTTCAGGTAGACCAACCTCAGAAAGTCCTGGCCCGGGTTAAAGAACATCTTCAGACCATCCACTATGCCGTATCCCTGGGGCACCATAAGACCTTGATGTACTACATGGGCACGGAGTCGCTCAACGAATCGAGTTTTCAGTTATCGGTCGAACAAATGGTTGATTACCGCAGGTATGCCGGAGATGGTATTTTCAGGATTTCCATCGGCCTCGAACACGCCGGCGACATCATTGCGGATTTCAGCAATCTCTTAGCCTAGAGTAGAGCACCGGATTTATTCTTTCGTTTTTTCCGGTAAGGGAGCCAGATCCGGATTTAGCGCGAAATCTACCAGGTAGTCCACTTCCTGCATTTGCAATGGATGATCGTACCCCTTCAAGTGAACAAAACGGGCAGCTTTATTCTGGCTGAGATGAGTCATCAAAAATGGAGAATTTTCAAAGGGCACCAGTGAATCGGCATCGCCGTGAATCACAGAGATCGGAACCTGAACCATGCCATATAAGGGAACCACCTCGCGGAGTGCATCCTGGTGACTCAACTTCTCCACATTGGACGACCAAAGCATGCGCGGTAACAAGAAGCGGAATATTTGAAAGTTGACGAAGTACGACGCCTTAAAAATGATCTCGTTATCCGGATCATATTGGCCGGAAACAGCGATAACGCGCTCGATCTTAGTGGAATCCAGGGCTGCCATTACGACACTGATCGGACCGCCATAGCTATGCCCCATCACCACGGCAGGCTCCCGCTCTTCCGAAAGCACCTCCAGCATTCTTTCCGACTGAATCCGGATCGATTTTTCCGGTTTACGAGGTTTCGTTCCCCCATAACCCGGACGATCGACGATTAATAGTCGGTATTGGTCGTAAATTCGGTCCCGCTTCGCAAAGGAAAGCCAGTCAAAATTACTCCCCGGCGCTCCATGGATCAATACCAGGGCCTGCTTACCCGGATCTCCAATGGACAGATAGCGAATGCCAGAAGCCGTTTTCTTAATCAACTTAGGCTGTTGACTGACATTCCGGTAAAGCCATTGTGTTCCTTTTTCCGTGGCGGTGTAGCGATCGAGTATCTCCACTGCCAACAACAATAGAACGGCAAGGATCAAAGCAGCAGACAATACCCAACGAAGTACAATTTTAGCTTTAAGCAGGATCGTTTTCATGAAATTCAGAACGGTTTGATAGATGAAAGCACCTATTCATTAACCATTCACTAATGGAAAAGGTTGAGGAATTTGTCGTTTATGGTAATTGAACGTTCAAGGAAAGACCCTGTTTGATCGTATTGATGGAAATGCATCCTTTTTCGGCAATTCTAACCAGTTTTCCAAAGGCTTCCGGGTCACTGCAAACGCCACCGACTACGTCCAATTGTATGGATTCGAATCTTTTCGGAATCGTTTCAGACAGCCGGGCCGATAAATTCAATTCCAATCCGGTGATGGTCAAATCCCTTGCCTGTGCTGCGCCAAAGAGCGTGCTGGCAAAGCAGCCGCCTACACCGGCGAGCAACGCCTGTCCGCCCATGGGCCCGGCTCCTCCTCCACCCTTGGCGGGAGGCCGATCGATGGTCAGTTGGTAATCTCCGACCTGGGCGATGGTTGCCGTGTCGGTAATTTGTTTAAAAGTGATGTTGATTGTTGACATGAATTTTTAGACTGTGGTTGCTGTGGCTTCTGTGGCTTCTGTGGCTGCTATGGCTGATGCTATCTAGAAACAATAGCAGCCACAGCAACAATAGAAACAATAGAAACAATAGAAACAATAGAAACAATAGAAACAAAGTTAACCATAGCATCAATATTTTTCCTCCAAAATCCTAAAGTGATGCTCCGTATGATAGACGGTAAAATACAGCATTTCCCGGATCGTTAACTTACCGAGTAAGGGATGCGGCAACAGCAATTCACTCATCTTTTTTTCGCGCCACTCGGCAATAATTGCGGTTAAGTTGTCGAGTTCGCTACGCAGTCCTTCTATCAGTTCTGGTTTTTGGTCATTGCTGATCTGTTCCGGTTGGAATCGACCACTGGCGGTACCGCCGGCAGCTAATTTGGAATGGTATTTAGCGACCAGTTCTTCATAAGTCCGTTCTGTCCGATTGTTGGTACCAAACATCGAGCGCAGGGCGATGCGAGGCATCCGAAGCGCTTGATTGATTGGCAGCGTACTTTGAATGAGATGACGCACGTGCTGGCCGGCAGACCATTTGCCTGATTCCGGAGCGCGGTCGAAGTGCCCATCGTCGTGTGCCTCCAACCAACCGATTAATTGTTGGTATCTCTGTTGCAGTTGTGCTATGATTTCTTCTTTTGTCATATGCTTTTGCGGTTGTCCCCGCTCTGGGTATCGATCAGTTTGTTGTAAGGGTCAATGCCCACCTGTTTTGGTTTTTCATCTACAATGATCTCTACCGATTCAAAGATGCCATTGATTTTATGCTTCTGTAGATAAAGTTCTTTGTCGTCTTCGCCAAAAACACCAACTTCTATATAATCGGCAAGTGGCAGGGAACGGATGGTATCCTGCTTGTCGTTGAGTTCGTAATACCCAATTTCTTCTCCTTCTTCCTTATAAACCGCCTTGCCCTGTTCGTTGGCGCGGTATTTTCGAACCTGATATTCAATATTTACCTTGAAGCGGCCATCGGGTAGTTCTTCGACACTTGACCCTTGGATTCGGTTGTTGTACAAAGTGATCGTTTCGAACATATCTTTTATCAAATATTGCAGCGAGTCAGGAGTTCGCTTTCTCAATATATCGACGAATTCGAGGGAAGTCGTGAAAGGTGCTTCCTGAAAGCCGGCACTGTCGACGTACGCTCGCAGGCCGGCGTTAAAATTAGTCTCTCCAATGTAATCGCTTAGGGCATAAAGAATCAAAGAACCTTTGTTGTAATGGATGTAGGGCTGGTTTTCATTGTACATCAATGGCTTTTCTTTCTTTTGTTCGATGGTTCTTCCCTGCAAGTATTTATCCAAAGCATCTTTCAGAAAGATTCTCATCTTATCTTTACCATAGGCTTTCTCCAATACTTTTAGAGAACTGTATTCGGAAAGGCTCTCAGACATTAAAGTTGCTCCTTGTACATCGGCTCCCACTACCTGATGTGCCCACCATTGATGAGCAAGTTCGTGTGCAGTAATGGCGAAGGGATAGTCCAGGCCGCCATCTTCACTGTCATCTACTTTAGCGATGAACCCCACGCTTTCTGAATAGGGAATCGTATTGGCAAAAGACTGGGCGAAGCCACCATAGTGACTTGGAAATTCGATGATCCGGACCTGTCGATGCTGATAGGGGCCAAAGTTGGCGGTAAAGTAATCCAGACCATCTTTCAAGCCCCTGATCATCCGGTCAATATTGTAGTCGTGGTCTTTGTGATAATAAATCTCCAGGTTAACGTCATTCCATTTATCCCGGTAAACTTCATATCGGCCGGAGACAAAAGAGAGAAAGGCCAAAATCGGGGCATCCATTTTATAACGGAAGTATTTGCGCCCGTTCTCTTCCCATTCTTCCTGCAGATAACCGGGAGCAATGGCAATCTGATCCGGTGCCGTGCTGATGGTTGCTTCAAAATCGATCCAGTCAGCACGAATGTAATTATTCTGCAGTGATGCCGTATCGGTCGGCGGTGCCATTCTTTCTTTTGGCGGCAAATCGTATTTTTTGCGGACTTTATCGTCCGTTAATTCTCCATTTGACGAATAACCGAGTGAGGGAAAAAGGCTCATGCTATTGAGAAAGCTACCATTTTCATAGACCCGGGCACGGTTGCGGAAAATGGTCTTTGGACCATTGTCTACCAATACTTTCAGTCGCAAGGAATCTCCGGGCCGCAACGCTTCTTGGATTTTGAAAAGGGCAATGTTATTTTTCTCATCCCGCAAGATGGTATCTACTCCCTTATCGAACTCAAAGGCGTAGTTGTGATTGCCGTAATTGAGGATGAGGGTATCCATCAAGGTATCGGTATGATTGACCAACAGGAAATCACCCCGGGCGGAGAACGAATACTTTTCGGGCATCAGGTCGAGAGCTACCTTGACTTGGCGCATTCTCGGCTGAACGATGTCTTCATATTGTTTGTAACTCTTTTCCCATTCGACCCGGTTCAGTTCCCGCTTTTTGGAAGAGGTGAATTCTTCAACGCGATTGGTCTGGTTATAAATCCAAACAAACATACCGGCGAATAATGCGATGGCAAGCGCCATTGGCACCATAATCGATGGCCTAAGGCGTCTTTGTATTCTTGCGATCCGTTCGGCGGCCGAGAAGGTAAACCCTCTTCGCCACAGCAAAGCGCTAAGTATCAAAAAGACAAAACCCAAACTGATCCAATAGATACGATAGACCGCAAATGGTATTAGACGATTCCCATATCCATCAAAGGCCGAGTAACTGATATTGCGTCCTCCTCGATTAAAGATAAAGACGCTTTGTTCAATTCCGAGGCGGTTCAAAAAAGGAATTCCGATAAATAAGGCCAACAGGATGATGAATCCGACGTATTTGTTGGGAATTAAATGATGAACGAGAAAGGACATAGCAATCCAGGGTACGAAGATCAGAACGTCAATGATCAACAATTGAAACAAATAATGCCCCCAATCGATTTGGTAAAACCCAGAATACAATTGGTAGGATACACCGCTCACCATAATCAAAAGAAAAGCCAGCGCCTGCATCTTTAAAATCGCCAGAAATTTAGCCCATAGGTGTACCTGATTGGAAGCCGGTGTCACATCAACCAACTGCTGCATTCGATCTGTCGTTTCCCGATGGATCAAGAAACCAGAAAACAAGAAAGTAAGGATGGTGATGAAAAGAAAAAATACATTGCCAAAGGTCAGCATTTGTTCCGTCAACGGATAGGTCTCCGTTTCAAATATCTGTCCCGAAAAAGCAATGGTAACGACCATAAAAAGTACTCCCAACAGTGCAAACACAATGAAGGCGGTGCTGCGCACGATGTACGACAAATGCATGTTGGAAAAATACCAGATATTTTGTAGTCGGGTCCGAAGATCATCGACATATGTTACTTTGGGCAACTGAAGTTTAACCGGTAATCCGTGATGTCTTCTGCCGGGTACCGGAGACACCTCCGTCTTTCTTGAGAAAAGGCTCACCGGACTTTGCGCCAATTTAAAAAAGCTGTAAAAAATCCCCAGCAGTAGCCCACTAAGCGCTAACCAAAAGGCGCGATTGAGCCAGATGACCCTGCCGGTCGGCAGTGGATTGTTATTTTGTTCGTCTACGGTCCAGTATTCTGTGTAGAAGGTTTGGGCCCGGTAGCCGTATGGATCCAATATGGCTCCCCAGGTTTTATCGTCGAAATTCTCAAAATAGGAGGATGAAAGTGCATCCTGAAAAAACAAGATGATGATCACAACGTAACCCAATGCAATGTTTCTGGTGGCGCTAACTACAACAAAGACAATCCCTCCAAAAAACAATAGATTGGGAATCATGTAAATACCGTACGTTTTCAGGTAAGGAGCAAGGCGGTGAGGCCCTAGTAAATCGGGGTTGATACCAGGCGTGATCACCCCTAAGTAGATACCCAGGGCCAGGGATAGAACGACCAATAAGGCCACGACAAAAGCACTGGTAAATTTTCCAAAAAAATACGCTGCCTTGGAAAAGGGATAAGAATACAGTACTTCATGCGTTTTGCTATCGAAATCCTTACTGATGGTAGTGCCGAATATGGCCGGAAGGAAGAAGTATGTAATCTGGGAAAAGCCAATGATCAAAGTGGAGATCCCCACTGCCGAATTCAGTATGGCATTGGAAGAGACCGTAAACGTATTGGAATCAAAAATCCCGCCCGCAGCAATCGTGGTCAGGTAAGCCATGAAAAAGCCAATTGCCAGATACACATAGAATTGCCAGCGGTTAAACCAATACTTCAGCTCAAAATTAAAAATGTGCCTTATCATCATCCAGCAGTTTGAAGTTCGTTCAGCAAAGAGAAATATACATCTTCCAATTGCGGATCGGAAGCGGCAAAGGAAGCATCCGGCTGCTGATCGCTCAAAACACGGATATTCAGTTGATTATTTTGTTCAAAGCTGGAGGAAATAATGGCATGGGTCACTTTATATTGCTCGACTTCTTCCTGATCAATCGTTTTCTGCCAAACGGTACCTTGCAAACGATCGACTGCCTCCAGTGGAGAGGTATTCAACAAAATACGACCGGCATTCATAATCGCCATATCCGTGCACAAATCTTTTACATCATCAACAATATGCGTAGAAAAAATCACAATATGCTCTTTCCCCAGTGCCCTCAATACGTTTAGGAAACGGTGGCGTTCTGCGGGATCTAGTCCGGCGGTTGGCTCATCTACGATAATGAGGCGGGGATTGTTCAGCAATAGCTGAGCAATTCCAAAGCGTTGTCTCATGCCACCGGAGTAACTAGATACGTGAATCTTTCGAGCGGATTGCAAATTGGTCACCTCCAGCACATAGTCGACCATCTTCTTACGGTCCCTCTTATTGGCAATCCCTTTCAATGCTGCGAAATACATCAGTAACTTTTCGGCTGACATCTTGGGATAAACCCCAAAAGATTGCGGCAAATAGCCAAGGAGTTTCCGCAGAGTCATTGGATCATTGAGTACATCGATGTCTTCGAGTGTGATGGTACCGGAATCCGGTTCTTGCAACGTCGCAATGGTCCGCATTAAGGTTGATTTGCCAGCTCCGTTTGGCCCCAGCAAACCGAACATACCCGATTGAATGGTCAGATTAATGCCATCCATCGCCCGGGTACCATTTGGATAAGTCTTGGAAAGATCTGTAATCGTGAGCTCCATTGAATCATTTTATAGTGAAAGAGAGAAGACCAAAATAGAGAAAACCCGATCATTCTCAGACATTATTCGCTAAAGGACTACATATCATCGGCCAACCGGGCTTATTATTTCGTCAAAACCTACACCACGTCGTCGCTTGCTGTTTTCAAACTGCCCCGATCTTTGAAAGCGACCGCAAATACAAGCATGACTATTCCCGCCAATGCTGCCGGAACCATCCAAATGGTCCACCATTCGTGGCCAACGATCTTGCCGGCCTGGTCCATGACCTGATAATGTTCGACCACACGCCCGGCAATGATAGAACCGATGTACATACCTACCCCGTAAGTCACCAATGCAATCAAACCTTGAGCACTGGAACGAACCTCCTCCGGAGCTTCATTGTCGACGAAAATTTGTCCGGTAACAAAAAAGAAGTCGTAACAGATTCCATGCAGGATAATCCCCAGATAAAACATCCAAACCAGGGTCTCATTGTCTCCGTACGCAAACAGGAGATACCTCGCCAGCCAGCAAAACATACCAATGAGTATCATTTTCTTAACACCCAATCGCTTAAAAAAGAAAGGCATAAGAAGCATAAATATGATCTCCGACATTTGCCCCATGGTCATTTTACCGGCCGCATTCACCATCCCTTCTTCATTGAAAAACGGGTTGGCAAAGGCGTAATAGAAAGCCAGCGGAATAGAGATCAACAATGAACTGATCACGAGAATGGCAAAACTTGGGTCCTTCATTAGTTTCAAAGCATCGAAGCCCAGTAATTTCCATACCGTTGTCGATTCGCCCTTTGCTTTTGGCGGAGTGGAGGGCAAAAAGAAAGAGTAAATTCCCAGTACCAGCGAAGCAATGGCACCAATTTGTAATTGAACGTGCGAGTCTTCGATCGCCATACCCCCGATCAGCAGGCCGGCCACAATCCATCCGATTGTTCCCAAAACACGAATGCCAGGGAATTCTTTGGCGGGATCTTCCATTTGAAAAAAGGAGACGGTATTGACGATGGCCAGCGTTGACATGTAAAACATGGAGTACAATAAAAGTATCCAGTACACTCCACTTGGGGTAGTAAGTGTAGAGGTATAATACAGTAGAAAAGCTCCTACGACATGACAGACTCCCAATACTTTTTGGGCATCAAAAAAGCGGTCGGCGATCATACCGACAAACAACGGGGCGATGATGGCTCCCAAATTTACCGTACTGAAAATATTTCCAATTTCACTGCCATCAAATCCAATCTTCCCCAGGTACGTACCCAAGGTCGCGTACCAAGTACCCCAGACGAAGAACTGGAGGAACATCATGATGGACAGCCGAATGCGCATGTTGGTTTTCATATGCTTTGATTTGTATTTGTCTTCTCAATGAATTTTAGGCCTCTTCCCAGAGTTGGCGGATTTTAACCAGGTCTTTCTTCATCATCTGCAGAATACGCTCCTTGGTCCATCCAGCTTTCAACTTACGGTCTCCGTGTTCTGCGCCACCCAGATCGTATTCATAGTGCACTGAAACCGGCAAGTGAATGTTGTAATCCTTCAGGCGCTTGAAATAAGCCGTAAAATCAACCATTCCCTCCCCGATCGGCGTATTAATAACCCGCCATTTGCCGTCTCTTTTTTCCCAGCGAAAATCCTTGATTACGATGTTGTTGATCTTGTCTTTGATCAACTTCAGACCATTGGGCCAGGAGTAACCTCCTTCGACCACCGCGTGCCGGATATCGTACTGACATCCCATCGCCGAGGCCTCCAAACCTTCCAGCATTTGCCAGATCTCCCAAATATTGGCCCCTACGCGGTTGCCCGCATGATTTTGATAATTGCCCGTTAGTCCCAGTTTTGCATTGAAGCCCGCCAACTTTCGCATGGCTTCCTGACAAAAGGCAATTGTCTGCGGCACGGAATACTCATCAGAGTCGCGAAAATATCCCATGCGGTAATGCTTGATACCTAGATCAGCTGCAGTTTGTAGGACCTCCTGATTCAATTCCGATGCTGCATCGGTAATCCTCGTGACCATCATATCCGCCAATAGTCCCTGCTTTTTGATGGCGTTGACGGCCAACGGCAAGTCCCTTTTTACATTTTCGGGCAACACATGTCCGCCAGGTCTCACCGAAAGCTCTACACCTTCGAAGCCAATCTCAGCTGCAGCAGCGGCCATTGCATCGTAGCCAAGAAATTGCAGATGCTTGGAGAAGACATATACATCCAATTGTTTGGCTTGGGCGGAAGAAAACGGAGTTGGGTCCAGATATGGAAGTAATGGTAAAAAGCCGGCGGATAAAGCAGTGGATTTGAGGAACCGCCTCCTGGTGAGTTGACTTTGCATTTCAAAATTAATTTTTCGTCGTGTTAGGCCAATATAGTTATTTTTGATTTATGAATGATAAAAATTCCCTGAAGCTGGCCATCGTACAACAACGCCCCCGGTATTTCGATCTATCGGCTTGCATGGAGCAACTGGCGATCCTCATTGCAGATGCAGCAAAAGAGGGAGCCGACCTCATTGTCTTCGGAGAGACCTGGTTGACCGGCTACCCGGTTTGGCTGGACTATCTGCCCAGTATTGCACTCTGGGATCATGAACCAACCAAATGGGCATTTGCTTTGATGCACCGGAACGCAGTAGAAGTACCAGGACCGGAAATTAAACGCATTGCATCATTGGCCGCTCGCTATCGGGTTTACCTTACCATTGGTGTCAACGAACGCGTCAGGTCAGGCCCCGGCCAAGGGACCATCTATAACAGCCTGTTGACTTTTAACGCTGAAGGGAAACTGGCCAACCACCATCGAAAACTCATGCCAACCTACACGGAAAAACTGCTTTATGGCTTGGGAAACGGGACTGGCCTGAAGAGTGTGGATAGTCCTTTCGGAAAAATTGGTGGACTCATTTGCTGGGAACACTGGATGCCCTTATCCCGGCAGGCCCTGCACAACGAGGGAGAGACGATCCATGTTGCAGTTTGGCCTACCGTACACGATGCTCATCAGTTGGCCAGCCGACACTACGCTTTTGAAGGACGGTGCTTTGTCATTGCAGCCGGACAAATCTTGCAGTTCAAGGATTTACCTGAACTTCTACGGCAAGGTCAGGCCATCGATCCGGAGCAATACCTCATGCGAGGAGGCAGCTGTGTGATCGGGCCGGATGGACAGTTTATTTTGCCACCCGTATTCCAATCGGAAGAAACACTGTTGGTGGACATCAACGACCTGGAGCGGGCTCAACGTGAAAAAATGACCCTGGACGTTACAGGTCATTATGCCCGGCCCGATGTATTTGATTTTCGGATAAGGCAGAGGCACCAATCTGACGATTAATGCACCCTAATCCCTCTTTTTGACAGCCTTTTGACCGGCAAAACTTCTCTTTTCCTCTGGAAACCCGTTAATTTTGTTATAATAGTTATCTAAATTAAGCATTGTAAGGCCATGAAAAAGATATACATCATTGCCGCCATCATGATCGGTGTCGGTATTACCATTCTCGTTACGGCAGCAGAAGATATGAGCACCTATGCCACTTTTTCTAAGGCATTGGAAAACGAAAAAAAGGTCAAGATCGCCGGTCAATTGTCCAAGGATAAGGAAATGTACTACAATCCACAGGAAGACCCCAATCGCTTTACTTTTTACATTAAAGATTCAGAGGGTAAGGAACAAAAAGTGGTCTTACTCAAGGAAAAACCACAGGATTTTGAACTGTCCGAACAGATTGTCGTTACAGGTAAGATGAAAGGGGATGAATTTATTGCCACCGACATCCTATTGAAGTGTCCATCGAAATACAAGGACGAGGAGTTGTATTTGAAAGAAGCGAGTAAAGAAGGGTAGATCCAATAGACTATGAGCGAGATCAATTATATCGGCGAACATTTATGGCCGGGCCGTATCG
The DNA here is from genome assembly GCA_028284395.1 of Saprospiraceae bacterium. GTDB lineage: Bacteria > Bacteroidota > Bacteroidia > Chitinophagales > Saprospiraceae > JANQRV01. Next base: position 41,319 of record JANQRV010000196.1, on the reverse strand, counting down.
GTCACCTGGCTTTGTTACTGGGATTTGTCAGTAGTATTTTAGCAGTGGTTGCTTACTACTTCGCAACGCAGAAGAGAGGTACCGATGAATTCATCAGTTGGAGAAACATTGCGCGAGGAGCCTTCCTCACGCACAGCATTGGTATCCTCACGGTAATCGGCGTGTTGTTTTTCATCATGACACAACAATACTACGAGTACCAATATGTGCAGGCTCACGTTTCCGAAGACCTCCCCTTCAAATACATCTTTTCTGCTTTTTGGGAAGGACAGGAAGGAAGTTTCTTACTCTGGATGTTCTGGCACATCGTGCTGGGATTGATCTTACTGATGAATGGCAAAGAGTGGGAATCACCGGTATTGGCAGTCCTGGCTTTGGTGCAGGTGTTCATCACATCGATGATCTTGGGGGTTTATGTCGGTTTTGGTGAAGGGGCAGTCAAGATCGGCAGCAGTCCACTCCTATTGCTGCGAGATACGATAGACGCGCCGATTTTCGCAAATGCCGAATACGTTAGTTTGATTAAAGGAACGGGCATCAATACCCTGCTACAGAATTACTGGATGACCATTCATCCTCCCACCTTATTCCTTGGTTTCGCCTCGACTACCATCCCATTTTGTTTTGCCATCGCGGGTTTGTGGACGGGCCAGCACAAGGCTTGGTTAAGGCCAGCTCTTCCCTGGGCCTTGTTCAGCGGAGCGATCCTTGGTCTCGGTATTTTGATGGGAGGAGCATGGGCTTACGAAGCTTTGAGCTTTGGTGGTTATTGGGCGTGGGATCCGGTTGAAAATATGTCATTGGTGCCATGGTTGATCCTGATTGGCGGCATTCATACGAATCTGGTTGCCAGAAATACCGGATACGCCATCAAAAGTACTTATATCTACTATTTATTGACCTTCATACTGATTGTCTATTCTACTTTTCTGACGAGAAGTGGAGTTCTGGGAGAAACCTCGGTCCACGCCTTTACGGAAATGGGGCTGGAATGGCAATTGGTGAGCTTCATCGGTTTTTTCTTGTTGCTTAGTGTAGGGTTTTACCTGGCACGTCGGAAGGAAATCCCCAATCCAAAAAAGGAAGAAGCAACGGCCTCCCGCGAATTCTGGATGTTCATCGGTAGTTTGGTCCTATTATTTTCGGCACTGATCATTACCGGTTCTACCTCCTTACCGGTCTACAATAAGATCATGCAGTTCTTTAACCCCGATTTTGAGGGCCGCGTGATTACCGACCCCATCCCCCACTACAATCGATATCAGGTCTGGATTGCGGTCTTCATTTGCTTGTTTTCCGGCATGGCACAATTCCTGCGTTACCGGGCAGTCAACTGGAAAAACAACAGCAATAAGTTTTTTATCCGCATGGGAATTACCTTGGCGGCAAGTGTTGGTCTGACCTTTCTGACCACAATGTGGATCGAGACAAAGACTTGGCAATACTGGGTCTTGTTACTGATGGGGATCTTTGCAGTATTGGCCAATCTGGATTATTTGATCAGCTACTTGAGATTAAACCTGAAAGCTGGCGCTTCTTCCATTGCACACATCGGTTTCGGCCTTATGGTTGTGGGAATGATCGCTTCTGGTGTCAATCAAAAAGTGGTGTCTTCCAACGCCTTCCTGATGGACGGCATTATGAGTGAAACCGAAGAAGAACTATCCAAGAAGAACATCATGCTATTCAAAGGCATTACTACACCAATGAATGGCTATGAGGTGACTTATCAAGATGATACTCTGGAACAATTCTACCGGACTTACACCGTCAATTTCAAGAAAAAGAATGCCGCAGGCGAGGTCACGGAAGACTTCAATCTATATCCCAACATCGTATACAACCGAACCTTTACCAAGATTGAGGTTCCCAATCCCTCCACCCGGCGTTATTTGAGCAAGGATATGTTTACCGTGATCTCCGCCCTACCGGAAGTGGAAATCAATTTTGAATTTAGGAAACAGCGCGAGGACAGTCTCAATTATCGTCCGGTCGATCTCGAACTCGGTCAAATCACTCGCCTGAGTGATACGGTACGCATTCGGGATCTTACCGAAGTGGTGGAAGATGTACGGGATTACCAGATCCAACTGGCAGCCATTGATCGCAACCCCCGTCATCCCGACTATACACCGGAAGCCGGCGACCTTGCAATTGGAGCTACGATCAACGTCATGGGCAAAAAACTGGATTCGGTCTTCACCGTGAAGCCGGTGGTAGCCCTACGGGGGAAATTCCTTTATCACTATCCCAGTCAGATCAATGAGTTAGATACGAAGATCAAGCTTCGGGAAGAAGTTTTCGAGAAGGTTTTCGCTCAGGAAGCCGAACTCGATTACCAGCAATTTCAAGTCAAACAGGGAGAGACATTCCAGTTTCAAGACTATATCATTACTTTCAACGGTTTTAATAAAGCTCCGGAACACCCTGATTATGCCAGTCAGGAGGGCGATATTGCCGTAGGCGGCATATTGACCGTTGAAACGCCGAACGGTAGGCAACGATCTGCACAACCCATTTATTTCATCCGGGGTAACCGGCCGTTAAATGTGAAGGATCAGTTAGAAGACCTGGGTCTCCATTTTCGATTCAACAGTTTAGATCCGAAGACGGAATCTATGGAATTACTGGTCGCACAAGCCGATCCAGAACCCATCATGGTACCGATTGACATGGCGACGAATTCTCTCCGATCGGATTGGATTGTACTGCAGGCGACGGAGTTTCCGGGTATCAACTTCTTTTGGTTCGGTGCGTTGATTATGTTACTCGGACTGGCATTGGGGATGTTGAATAGAATGAAAACAAAAAAACAGGCTACCACAACCCTTGACCAGGTACCAACGCGGGAAGTTGCAGCCGAAAAAGCAGCATAGTGATCCACAACATCTCATTTATTGGTGCTGGGAAAGTTGCGCGTCAGTTGGCCCCAGCCTTAAACGCTGCTGGTCATAAGATCCGGCAAATATTCAGTAGACAAGCCGAAAAAGCGACAGAAGTGGCTGCTCCAATTGGTGCCCAATCTATCGCGGACTTACATCAATTAACTGCTTCAGCGGACTTATATATTGTGGCAGTCAACGACGACGCCATTCCATTGGTTTGCGAAAAAATGGCGACAGTGATGTCGCACAACCCTTTGGTCGTACATACTTCAGGTGCGGCTAGTGCTGAAAAAATCGCCCCCTATTTCGAACGTTACGGTGTCTTCTATCCATTGCAAACGTTCACGGAAAAGCGTGCGCTCTCGTTCCGGGAGATCCCCCTTTGCATCTACGCAAATGAAGATCGGGATCAAGAACGATTACTCGCTATCGGGCATTCGATCAGTGAAAAGGTTTTTGAGATCGATGATGATCAACGGGCGACCCTGCACGTAGCAGCAGTATTCGTCAACAATTTCACCAATCACTTGTTCGGGATCGGCAAAGATATTCTCTCCTCCAAAAACATTCCCTTTGAAATCCTTTTGCCGTTAATCGAAGAGACCGCCGCAAAGGTTCAAGAGTTGGATCCGACAAAAAGCCAAACCGGCCCCGCTAGTAGAAAAGATATGACGACCATCCGCAAGCACTTGAGATTATTGAGCGAGTTTCCCGAATACCAAAAGCTGTATCACCAATTCACCATTGCCATCAATGAGCGATTGAAAAAAGCAGTAAAACCATCAAATTGAAAGTTATGAGAATCGCTGGCTACATCGAGCACCCTTCACTAAAAATTACCATTTTTGAGATGGACAGCCGTTTTGCTCTAAAATTGGAAAATGCGCAGTACGAACAGACTTATAAGCTTCGCAAAGGCACTGCGATTCACTCTGTCGACGATGTACGCAAATTTGCCAATCCCACCTTTCTGCAACAAGTCGAAAAGCTGTTGGAGCAAATGCATGGTGCACAACTTGACGCCATCAATCAGCTTATTCCTCAACAGTCAGACTTGGAGTTTGATGAGATAATTTAGCACAACATCAATTTCTTTGATCCGGTCGTGACCAAGGCCTAAAACTTCCTTACAAATACAGTTGGGTGATTTATTACGAACAATTAGTCGTCTTCGCGGTTGTACTGTTGAAACAATATCATTGAAAATGCTGAAGTTATTTAAGAAAGATCCAATTAAGAAGTTAGAGAAAGAATACTTAAAGTTGATGGAAGAAGCCATGAACATACAACGTGGCGGCGATATAAAGGCCTACGCCTTAAAAGTCGCTGAAGCAGAAGAGATTCAGAAGCAAATCGACAAGCTAAGAAAGGGTTAACGGTCTAACCAGGCCTTGAAGTGCTTGACTTTTTCTCTGCTGACAATGCTTTCGAAAGGCTCTTTCGGCTTTAAATTCACTTTCATCCGATGATTGAACCACGAGTGGATTTTCTCGATCGATCTGAAATGAATGATCTGTTTTCGGTTAATGCGAAAGAATTCTTGAGGATCTAATTGGTCGTCTAGCTTTTCTAGTGAGACGTCCAGCTGAAAGCGGCGGGAGTTACGATCGATGGCAAAAGTCAAGCCATCTTCCGAATAAAGATAAGCGACGTCTTCAACGGGTAGAGATTGCCAGGACTGTCCTTTCTTGATTAGGAATCTACTGCGAAAGGTCTTTTGATTTTGCAGATTACTAACTACTTGCTGAATTGAACGAATGTCAAAATTATCCTTACCCTGGTGAACATCCCTGAATTTGGCAAACGCAGATTTTAATTCTTTTAACTCTATGGGCTTTAGTAAATAATCCACGCTATTTACCTTAAAGGCCTTTAACGTGTATTGATCAAAAGCAGTGGTAAATACCACCGGGGTTTTGATTTCCACTTCGTTAAAAATTTCAAAACTGAGTCCATCCGCCAGTTGAATATCCATAAAAATCAAGTCAGGGGCCGGGTTTTGCTGAAACCACTCTACCGCATCTTCAACACTATCAATAACATGAATGATCTCTGCTTCCGGAGCAACCTGCTCGACCAAGCTGATCAGGTGTTGGTGCGCATGGTATTCATCTTCAATGAGCAATATCTTCATGGGGTACAATTTTATGTGCAGGAATTAAAGGAATACTAACTGAAAAGAATGCCCCGGTTTCCAACACCTCGATGTTCCTTCCAGTTAGTAATTCATAGCGTTTTTGTAAATTTTCCAGACCTACTTTCGTAGAATGAATGACCTGGCTCTTTCGCTGTAGATTATTGCGAATTTCCAAAGAAGAACCATCCGGACTGACCGAAACATCAATTTGCAGCGGACGCCGGCTGGATATCACATTGTGTTTGATCGCGTTTTCAAACAGTACTTGTAAGCTCAAAGGAACAATGTAATGATCTATCCATTCCTTGGGAATATTTATTTGTACTTTGAGATTACCTTTGAACCGCTCCTGCTGCAGAAAGACATAGGAATAAATGAACTCTAATTCTTCCTTCATTGGGATCAATGGGTCCTCCCTGCTTTCGAGAATATATCGGTATACCTTCGACAACTTGACCAAGAACCGTTTCGCCAGATCCTGATCCGTGCCAATGATGTTCATCAGCGTATTCATGCTGTTGAACAGAAAATGTGGATTTACCTGATTCCGCAACCCTTCCCATTGCGACTGAATGTGGGCCCGTTTCACTGACTCTTTCTCCATGATCGATCGCTGTAGTTGATAATAGAAATAAACCGTTTCGTACACCCAGAGCATGAAAAAAGAGATGAATAAAGGAGCGAGAAACCAACCTTTATCTTCACCTGATCGCAATAGATCTGTCCCCACAATGAAACCTCCTACTTTGAGCAGAAGGATGAGAATACCACTCGTAACCAGAACTACTACTGTCGATAGCACCAATTGTAATATGATCCTCTTCAAGGTATCCTTAAAATCCGGCAGGCGGATACGTAATTGAATGATCATCCAACAATTGGCCAACCAGTAACCACTGGTGAAATACAAACTCCGAACGTAATTCTCCAGGTAGGCTCCAACCCCCTCCGATAACCCCGTGTCTTCAAAATGGTAATGATGTATGGCAAAACCAATTAGTGGAACGCCAATTAGAAAGAGCCAAAAGTCATCAAATCCGAGATATCTTTTTCTTATTTCTTTTGTAAATAACATGTAATCGTTTGATACCGGAATCTAGGAATAACTTTCTGGAAATTCAAGTGTGTGCTGTGGTTACTATGGTTGCTGTTGCTGCTTTGGTTACTGTGGTTGCTGTGGCTGCTGTAGTCGCTGCTGGGTGCTGGTGCCGCTATTGTGCTCCGAGTTTAGAACTGAAAGCGGAAGAGAAAGTCGGGGAAGAAGCCGATTTGATCTACCTGATCTACATTGCCGGTCAGACGATTGTAGCGGCGGGCAAAAACGTTGGCCCGGTTGGTTACATTTTGGATGTCGAAGAAAATCTGATGAGACACTTTTCTCTGAGCAGAATTCAGTTTAAAACCCATCCGGACATCCCAGCGCAAATAGCCATCGTACTGCTCGGTAAATGCCAGTTCATCAAAGAGGATTTCAAAACCGGCGTCTCTGGAAGCTTCCAGGTTAACCGGCGTGTAGTAACGGCCGCCGGATGCAGTCAACTTCGTACTTAAGACGAAGGCGTTTCTTTTGGCTTTTCCGACGCTCCATTCTCTTCCGCCCAAGATATTTACCACGTATCCATTGTTGAAAGGTGAGTTGCGCTCGATGCCGTCGCTTCCGGTGTACTTGCTCTCAAAGATGGAAGTCGTTACCAAGGCGTGATAACCCTTGCTGTAGAATTTCTCCAGGGTCAGTTCGATTCCGCGGTTAAAACCCGTTCCTTCGTTAACTAAGGAGGTTTTGTCGTCAGAAAATCCAAAGTCGGCTCCTTCGGTCAAGGTCGAGTAACTTGAAGCAAAGTTATCGACTGGCACCCGATCGAGGTCCTGGTAATAGGCTTCTACTTTTAATCTTAGGTCTTTGCCCAGTTTGTGATCGTACCCCAGCACGTAGTGCTGACTTCTCACAAAATCGAGATCTTCATTGGTACGGACCAATTTCTCGTCAATGTCTTCATTCAAAAATAGAAGCGGTAATGGAGCCGTCTGACTGTGCATACCGTAACCCAATGTGAATTTATAATTGGGATTTGCCTGCCAGGAAAGGGAAGCTCGCGGTTCGGCAACAAACTGTTCGTTGATGGTTGCATACTGTCCGTGGAGGCCGAGGTTCAGACTCCAGGCTTCGGATAACCTCAATTGGCTTTGTACGAACGGCTGTACAATCCCAAAACTTCCATCGAAATCATAAACAGTAAACCAATCCGGCTCCCCGTCGTCATCCAGATCGGGGGCATCAGCACGGTCGCGGAAAAAGGCATCCATGCTGGTTTGTTCGTAAAGAACACCGGTTCTCAGAGTGAATTTCGGACTGATCTTGGTATTGAAATAGGATGAAATGGAGAAGCGATTCTCCGTATTATCGATGTCGGAAATTCTCAGCTTTCGTTCGTGATCAGTCCCGAGATCGAAGTAACGATCTAATTCAATGCCATTGGTTCTGGTTGAACCGCCGATCACGGTTCGCCAATAGCTTTTGTCGCCAATGATGAGGTTGTGTTTCAAACCAATTACTCCAAAAGTACCTTCGACAAAGAGGTCTTCGTCTTCGGCAGCGAACAAGTCCGTCGAATCGATCTCGCTACCGAGGAAATCGATGTCGGAGTTTCCGCCAATCCCAAACAAAGTAAACCTCCCGATGCTCGTTTTTCCAAGATCAACTTTAAACGATACATCCTGGTAATTAGGTACGGCCGACGTGCTACCCGCGCCGATCAAACCGACAAATGAGTAACGACCTGCTACCAGGTAAGATCCCCCCTTTTTGCCGACAGGGCCTTCTGCCATGGCTTCTAGACCGCTGAAGGCGCCTACTTGTAAAGTGAATTCGGTTTCATCCCGGTTGCCGTTCCGAAAGCCAATATCGAATACCCCGGCATTGGCATTACCGTATTCCGCCGGAAAAGCCCCCGTAAGGAAATCGGAGTTTCTCAATAAGTTGGGGTTCAAAGCACTGACCGGCCCACCGGTTGTTCCGAAGGTATTGAAATGATTGGGACTGGGAACGGGAATGCCTTCAATGCGCCATAGCACGCCAGTTGGTGAATTTCCGCGAATGACAATATCATTGCGAGAATCATCGGGAGAAGCGACGCCCGCAAAATTTGCTGCCAGTCGAGCTACATCGCTGCGTCCACCGGCATAACGGGTCACTTCCTCCATGCCAAATTGCCGCGCGCTAATGGTCGCCATTTCATTTTGCGCCTGGTCCTTCATGGTATTGGCCCGCACTACAACCTCGCTCAGTTCATTGATGCTTTCTTGTAAGGACAGGGTGAGGATGACTTCCTTACCGGAGGTTACCACTACATTAGGCACAAAAAACGTTTCGTAGCCAAGGTAATCTACCCGAAATTCGTGACGGCCTACTGGAATGCCTTCAATACGAAAATAGCCGTCGACATCGGTAACCGCTCCCCTATTTTCATCTGGATTGACCCACTGAACGGTGGCGCCAATCAAAGGAATTTCCGATTGGCGGTCGACGATTGTTCCTTTAACAGTTTGGGTCACTTGCGCGTCTAATGATGCCAGTCCAATAAAAAGAAAAGATAACAAAATGGATAACTTCTTCATGATGCAGATTTCTTTTGAATGAATAATTCTCTTCAAAAATCAGACATCGTGGCTCATGAAGACAGTTAAATCCGGTGGATCGTCGTATTGCTAAGCTGAATCGTCATACCCTCCCGAGCCTAGTTTCAAAGTGTTAGCGTTGCTCCCGGCAAAACCTGCCGCTCCTGTTCTTTGAATTCAAATAAAACGGGTTCCATACCTTGATTTTCAATGGAGTAACCATTTTTCCCGATCGTTAATTGCAGTCGGTTCCCCTGCCATATAATGGGAAAGGATAGTTGTTGAATGGCAGTCGGAAGAGTCGGCTCAATTCGCAAACGACCGCCAACCATGCGCACCCCACCGAAACCGCAGACGATCATCTGCCAAATACCACCGATCGAAGCCGCATGTATTCCGTGATCGGAGGATTTCATATTCGGTCCCAAATCAATGGCAGCCGCTTTGCGGAATAGCTCGTAGCTCAATTCAAGATCGCCGAGATCTGCGGCCAAAATTGCGTGGGACGAGAGGCTAAGGGAGGAATCATGCAAGGTTCGCGCTTCGTAGTATTTAAAATTTGCCGCTTTGACTTCCTTAGGAAAGAGGTGTTCAAGCAAGTATAAAAGAATAACGACGTCCGCTTGTTTGCACACCTGAATCTGATTAATTTGTTCTAAGTTGTAATCCAGGAAAATGCTACCGACATGTTCTTGCTGTTTATACTTCGTCAGATCAATTTCCTGCAATTGTAAGAAAGTATCGTTTTGCGGAATGATCAAATCCTCATTGGGAGGATGCAAAAGCACTTGGTCGACCCTGGCTTCCATCTCTTTTACCGCCTTGTCGAGAGAGAGTTTTGTGTTTAGTCTGACAAATACGTCCGGTCGCTCATCCCTCAGAAAGTAGTAATAATCGATGGCATTCTGGATGCACCATTTGGCGGTATAATTGGTAAAGGCATCATTGTCGACATGCTCTTTGTATTCATCCGGACCTACTACATCGTTAATCGTATACAATTGACGGTTTTCATCCCATTCCAAGCGCGAAGCCCAGAAAATCCCGGTATCCAACAAAATCTCGTAACCGTATTTTTCCATAAAATCCTCGTCGCCCGTTACCTGGCTGTATTGCCAGACGGCAAAAGCAACATCAGAGGTGATGTGTTGCTCAATAAAGCCGGACCAAATCTTGGTGGATTTCCCGGTTACGATGTCAGCTGCCCCCCAGACCGGCGTCACTTCTCCATCGTCCATCCAAGCCGATTCCCAAGGATACATCGCTCCCTTATATCCATTTTCGGCAGCTTTCTTTCTGGCCCCGGGCAGCGTATGGTACCGATACTCCAATAGATTTCGGGCAGTCTCCGGGCGGCTAAAGGTAAAAAATGGCAGCAAAAACAGTTCCGTATCCCAGAAGGAATGGCCTTTATACCCCTCGCCGGACAAGCCTTTGGCCGGTATCCCCATTCTGCTGTCATGCGTTGGCGTCATAACAGTTAAGTGGTACAATGCAAAGCCCACCGCCAATTGGTCCAAGTCATTGGAACTATTTACCCGAATATCGGTCTGTTGCCACTTTGTAGCCCAGTGTAGTGCACTTTCCTCTTGAAGTTTGTCGTATCCCATTGCCAGGGATTCCTTCAATTGCGTCAGCGAATATTCCTGAATCTGTTCAACTGACTTGTTGGCCATTTCCTTATCTCTCGTGGTATATATATTGGAGATCTTTTCCAGCTGTAGCGTCTGTCCAGCTTCTGGTGTAACTTGATAGACCATAAAGAGGCTCCGTCGATCCATAGCAAATCGACTTGAGATGGACTCCTGCCCGCCATCGATTACTACTTTATGGGAAGCATTGTGAACAAAGGTAATTTTCGATTCGGTAGTAGTCGCCAGCAATTGAAGATGGGTCCGGTCATAAATCCGTTTATTTCCTTCGTGAAAGTGTTGTGCTCCGGTATTGGTCTGTTGACCATCGATCCCGCTGATAATTTCGATCTTAGCAGGGCTGTCCAGGCATTTGATGGATACGCTCGTACCAAAAGTATGCAGCCTTTTCAATGAAACGAAGCGGCGGAAACGGCATTCAAACTGTTTCCCATTGATATTCGTCCAGGTAAATTGCCGAATGACCTCTCCCATGCGTAGATTCAATCGCCTAAAATAGTTATCAACCTTACCCGTTGAAAGATCCAGCCGCCTACCGTCAATCAAGATCTTCATACCCATATGATCGGCGGCATTGGGCAACTCAGTCACCTCATACGCATCAAATTTATTGAACGACCCCGCGATAAAGGTATTTCTGACTTGTCCTACATAGGCCTCCTCGGTACTGCACCGAATCCCCATGTAACCATTGCCTTGACAAAAAATGGCTTCGCATTTCCCTTGATATTCTGGATGAAACGCGGTTTCGGTAACGATCCAATTTTTGTCGGTTTCAGTGCCTTGATTGTAGCTGATCACTTGTTTCTTAAAATTTTTTGTGTTGATGAATGGTTGGTTTGGACTATCGATGGCCATCAAATTCGATGCTCCGTTGCCCGATCAAAAAACAACAGACGCTTTACATCTACCCCCACTTTGACTTCCTGACCAGATTCATACCGGTGCTCAGAGCTTCCTCGAAAGCAGAAACTGCGTTCGGGATTGCCTTGGAAGTAAAAATAGTTAAAAGACTCACTTCCAATCATTTCTATTGTATCGATGACAATATTCAAGTCTACACTTAGTTGTTTCTCCCGCTCCTGCTTCTTATCATACATGTATTCTGGTCGAAACCCAAAGATGACCTCTTTCCCGGCAAAAGGTCTCAACTTTTCTCTAAGACCCAGTTCGCCGGGAATGCCAAATTGGATGCCTTCCGCTACGAACTGCAGCTCTTGCCCTTCGGCAATCCTTCCATTTATGAAGTTCATCGCCGGACTGCCAATGAAACCCGCTACAAAACGATTGGCCGGATTATTGTATAGATTCATGGGCGAATCAATTTGTTGAACGGCCCCGTCTTTTAATACGACGATCTTATCTCCTAAGGTCATTGCCTCAATTTGATCATGCGTTACGTAGATCATCGTCGCTTGGAGACTTTTGTGTAGTCGTTTGATCTCCATCCTCATCTGCACCCGCAGTTTTGCATCCAGGTTAGAAAGGGGCTCATCAAATAGAAACACCTTAGGTTGGCGAACGATGGCACGACCGATGGCAACCCGTTGCCGTTGCCCTCCGGACATTTCCTTCGGACGGCGATGCAAAAATTCATGCAATCCAAGAATTTCGGAAGTCTCTTCGACCCGCCGTTTGATCTCTTTTTTGGGAAACTTGCGCAATTTGAGACCAAAGGCCATGTTGTCAAAGACGGTCATGTGGGGATACAGGGCATAGTTTTGAAAGACCATGGCAATGTTGCGATCCTTAGGTGAAATGTCATTCACGCGCGCTCCATCGATCAACAAGTCACCACCAGTAATTTCCTCCAAACCGGCGATCATTCGAAGCAGTGTTGATTTTCCGCAGCCAGAAGGGCCTACTAAAACGACAAATTCCTTGTCTTCCACCGTTACGTTCGCATTGCCAATTGCAACGACGTCCCCCTTATAGACCTTCCGGATACCATTTAATTCAACCTTTGCCATATTGTTTGATATTTATTCCTTTAAACCCGCTGATGCCACTCCTTGAACAAAGTACCGTTGGAAAACCAAGAAAATGATCAAAGTGGGAATGGAGATCAGGATGGTGCCGGCCATCATGAGTGGCCATTGAACCGAGAATTCATTTTTCAGAAAAGCCATACCTAAAGGCAAGGTAAACATCTCATCGGTAACACTGACGATCACCGGCCACAGAAACTCATTCCAGGAGCCCTGAAAAGTGTAGATCGCTACCGCTGCCAATGCCGGTTTGGAAACCGGAAGAAAGATTTGCCAAAAGATTCGGAAATAGGAACATCCGTCAATGAGGGCTGCCTCCTCCAGATCTTTCGGGATGGTCATAAAGAATTGCTTCATCAGGAAGATATTCACAACCGTCACCAACCCTGGAGCCATGAGCCCGAAATAAGTATTGATAAGATGAAATTCGTTTAATATAATGAATTTGGGTACCAGTAAAATGATCCCAGGCACCATCAAGCTAGCCAATAACAGAGAAAAAATGAGATTTTTACCGGGAAATTCCAACCGGGCAAAAGCGAAACCAGCCAGGGAGGCAAAAAACACATTGGTAATCGTTTGTACCAAAGTTATAATGAAACTATTGAACAGCCAGGTCGAGAAAGGTAGGTCCTGCCAGACCATGCGATAATTGTTCAAGGTCCATTTCTCCGGCAATAATTTGATGGGCCAGCTAAAAACATCTTGTTCGGCATTGAACGAGATTGACAAAGAAAAAAGAAAGGGCCCAACATAAACAATCGTCATTCCCAACAGGAATAAGTAGAAAAACAACTTTTGTAATTTGAGCTCTTTCATATACTTTGATGATAAAACTGCAATTTTGTCCGTTTGTCAATAGCTTTCCGACGGTATGTACTTATTCTGTAACCAGGTGGCACCAAAGATGATAATGGCCAGCACGATTGCCGAAGCAGCTCCATAACCTAAGCGGAAAAATCGGAATGAATTATTGTAAACAAAGTAGGACATCGTAGTTGTTGAATTGACCGGCCCCCCACTCGACATCACATAGATCTGGTCAAATACCTGAAAACAGCCAATGAGCCCCAGCACCAAAACAAAATAGGTTACCGGGCGAACCATGGGCACGGTAATGTTCCAAAATTGCTGCCACTGATTGGCACCATCGATGCGGGCTGCCTCGTAAATGGATTGTGGTATGGCCTGCAACCCCGCCAAAAATGAAATCATGAAATACCCGGAAGTGGTCCAGATGTTTAAGGCCATAATCGCAAATAAAGCCGTCTTAGTATTGGTGAGCCAATCGGTACCGGTAATCCCAATCAGTGAAAGCAGGTAATTCAAAAGGCCGGGTTTGGAATAGATCCAAATGAAAATAATGGAAGTAACCACCGAGGAAGTAATAGCCGGCAAATAGAAGGCCAATCGGAAAAACGCTCGGCCACGGATATTCTGGTTCATGATGAAGGCCAGAAACAAAGCCAGCAAAGTCTGGATTGGAACGACACCGATGGTGTACACGACCGTATTTTTAATGGCAATGAGAAAGACCTCATCTTGAAACAATTCAATGTAGTTTCCCATCCCGACAAAAGGTTTATCCGGAATCAACAGATTCCAATCGTAAAAGCTGATTACGAAGGCGAATAGGATGGGGAAAAAGGTAAACACTCCCAAAATCACCATTGGAAAGGCAATGAATAGAAAGCCGGTAAAAGCTTGTTCCTTTTGGGAGGGTGTAAGTTTCATGCTGTAATTTTAGTTTCGCACTAAACGATATTTTTCGATTCTCTTCTTAATATCGGCCATGGCCTGGGCCGGAGGCTTATCCTGAAAAAAAATAGCTTGCATCGCTACGACCACCTCTTCGAAACCTCGTTCACTGTATTCTACCTGAATCGGTCGGGCAATTTCTGCACTTTCCATAAATATCTTATAAACTGGATGCTCCAAAAAACCGTTCATCAGCGCCACGCTCCTACGGGAAGGAAGTGCCAGTCCTTTACTAGTCCACGTAGCCATCCCTTTCTTGCCCACCAAATAGTTCATCATCGTCCATGCTTCTTCTTCGAACCTTGTCGACTCCGGAATGGTGTAAGCAGTAGTAAATGCCACCGTTGCGGCCTTTTTTCCTACCGGTAATACGCTTACACCGTACTCGACATCCGGAAAATTGTCAGCCAGAAAAGGAATCAACCAGCCTCCGGAGATCACCATGGCAGCCTTTTCTTTCCCGAATACATCTCCATTCCAGGGTACTCCATGATCGATTGGGATAGTAGCAACGCCTTCCTTGTACAGGCCATAGTAGAATTCCAGTGCCTCTACAAATGCGGGATCGGTAATTCCGAGAGAGCCATCTTCTTTTTGAAAGGCACCATCGTTCTGATAAACAAAGGGCATCAGCATTTCAAGACTGGGTTCGACCGCAAAACCAAATTCGTCTACCCTTCCATCTCCATCTAGATCCTTGGTCAGCTGCCGAGACATCTCGGCAAGTTCTTGCCAGTTGGACGGGACTGTATCAAGACCAGCTGCCGCGAATAATTTCTTGTTGTAAAAAAGGACGTATGGATTGAAGTCTTTGGGCAACCCGTATTGGATGCCGTCCCTTTGGAAGGCTTCCAGCGTAAATGGATAAAAATCATCCTTATCAAAATCCGGCGTCTCGGCAATCAGATCATCCAGGGGCTTTAACACCTTAAAGCTCATGTAAGAAGGCGCAACAATTCCCTTGAGGAAGAAAAGGTCCGGGGCGGTATTGGTCCCCAGCATCAACTGAATCTTTTCGCTGTAATTTCCCGGGATCGGCTCAAATTTATAGACGACTTCGGGATGTTCGTCCTCAAACTCCTGTAGGGTTTGTTCAAACAGTGCAGTTTCACTGGGACTGGACACCCAACTGGATAAACGCATCTTATCGCTCCCCGGTTGGGTGCACCCAGCGCACAAAATGGTTAGTGTCCCAAAAAAACAAAATTGGGTTTTCAGTTTCATGCATCGATCTTTGATGATGAATCAGCAAATCAAGATGCAATAGCATTAGCAAGAATACTACTACACTTACAAAGATCAAGCTTCTATTTCGATATTGATAAATGGATTTTGACAGAAAATAGCACTATATTTGCATTTATTTGCAATACACCTCTTTCTTGTAGCAAAAATTAGCATGAAAGCCAGCCTCCAACATCTTACGCAAGAAAAAGACGTTCGCTCTTTCAGATGTTATTGGGTGCGGGATTCCCAGTTTCATTTTTTCTGGCATTTCCACCCGGAATTTGAAATCACGTACGTGTTCAATGGCAAAGGGAGCAGACTCGTAGGAGACAATACCAGTGGTTTTCAGAATGACGATCTGGTTTTTCTGGGTTCTAATCTCCCACACACGTGGATCTCAGACGATGAATTCAATCAACGGGAAGAACAAATGGAAGTTGTAGTGGTACAGTTCTCTGACAACATCTTCCCAGGCCAGTTTCTTGGCCTGCCGGAAATGAGCGGTATCAAAAAGCTTTTGGAAAGCTCGGGGCGAGGTCTTCATTTTCCGCCATCTATAGTCAACCGGGTCAAAACCGACCTAATGGAGCTTCCGGAACTGAATGGATTCGAACAACTCAATCGATTACTCAAGGTGTTGCATATCCTGGGGGAAGCAGGAGCGGCAAAGCCGGTTGCCTCTCCATACTTTGTGCCTCAATTGGGGAGGATCACCGAACAGCGCATAGTAAAGGTATGTCAGCACATACACAATAACTACTTGAATCAGATAGACCTAGCGGAGGTGGCGGCTATTGCCAATATGAACCAGACAGCATTTTGCCGATTTTTCCGCAAGATGACGGGCCAAACCCTGCTAACGTATGTAAACGATCTGCGAATCGGGAAAGCATGTAATCAATTAATCGAAGACCAAAAAAATATTTCAGAGATCGCCTACGCCTCCGGTTTCAACAGTCTCACCCATTTTAATCGAAGTTTCCTAAAAAGAAAGGGGCTTACACCAAAGCAATATCGCAGTAAATTCAGATGATCTAGTACTTCTTCGACTCTCGGAGAACCCCCCTCAGGAAGCCTTCAATGACCAGCAGTCCCTTCTCAAAAGACTGGTTGTTGACCACCACCAGATCCGCATAAGCCATATACGGTGCAATAAATTCTTCGTATGCTGGCCGGACATGGTGTTCGAAGCGATATAAAACATCATCAATTGGATAATTTCGCTCTACTTGGTCACGCTTGATCCGTCTGATGATCCGAAGGTGATCTTTTGCATCTATGAAAATCTTCACATCCATTAATTCCCGAATTCTGGCTTCGTGAAAGACAAAGATTCCTTCAATGACAAGCAGGGGTGCCGGCTGAAAGCGGAGTTGCTGCTTTTCCGCCTTTTCATTATTGAAAGCGTACTCTTCGATCAGGATTTCTTTGCCGGCGACCAGGTCTTGAATATCATTGTAAAATTGTTCGTTATCAATGGATTCGGGCAGGTCAAAATTGACGACGCCGTCCTTATCAATGGATTGTTGTTCGATGGGTCGGTAGTAATTGTCTTGCGACAGAAGGCACAATTCTTCCGGAGCAAAAACGGCTCTAAGCGCTTGGATGAATGTGGTCTTCCCGGACCCGCTACCACCACAAACTCCCAGAATAAATGGTTTTCTGACCATTGTTTTTATTACATTTGTTTGGTTTGGTGCAAAACTAACAATTAAAGTACTTTCTAGCGCAATCACGGCATCATTCAACGAACTTTAAACGAGAATCAATGAACATTTTTCGGGGTCTTTTAGGAATGGCCATTTTATTGGGCATCTGCTTTCTGTTGAGTAGGAATAAGAAGGCCATTAACTGGCAGTTAGTGGGTCTGGGGATGGCGCTACAGCTCATTCTGGCAATTTTAATGATCAAGGTTGCTCCGATTCGCCAGGCCTTCAATCTAGTCGTTCAATTCTTTTTGGCCATCATCAGGAGCTCCGAAGAATCCGCCGTTTTCATGTTTGGCAACTTGGCGAAGGCCACCGAACCATTTGGATTTGCTTTTTACGTGCTGCCGATACTGGTTGTTTTTTCAGCCTTATCCTCGTTGCTTTATTACTACGGAATATTACAACGCATCGTCTACGGATTTGCGTGGGTGATGAAAAAGACCATCAAGATTTCTGGTGCCGAAAGTCTGGCCGCAGCAGCTAACATTTTCATCGGCCAAACCGAAGCGCCCCTAATTATCAAGCCTTACCTGTCGAAAATGACCCGTTCGGAGATCATGTGCGTTATGACGGGCGGTTTCGCTACCATTGCGGGTAGTGTGTTTGCGGCTTATCTGGGCATGTTGCAAGATGCTTCGGCCGCTTTCAATGTTGATTTCGGCATCCATTTGCTAACCGCATCCATCGTTTCCGCCCCGGCTGCCATCGTGGCAGCAAAGATATTGATTCCCGAAACCAATAAAGACGTCGCAGGTCAAACCCTTAAAGTTCCTCGAATGGATGCCGGCAGCAACTTGCTCGATGCCATTACCAAAGGGACCACCGATGGTACGAAGTTAGCGGTGAATGTCGGCGCCATGTTACTGGCCTTTACCGGACTGATCTATCTCTTGAATTACCTGCTCGGCTCCATCGGAGACCTCACAAATCTTAATGAGGTGATTGCGAACAACAGTAGTTTTGATAAACTTTCATTGGAATATATTTTCGGCCTGGTTTTCTCTCCATTGGCTTGGATCATTGGCATTCCCAATCAAGATATTTTCCTAGTCGGTCAATTATTGGGTGAAAAAACGGCATTGAATGAATTTTTTGCTTACATATCCCTCTCCGAGATGGTCAATGCAGGTCAGCTTTCCCAACGTTCGATCGTCATTTCTACTTATGCTTTATGCGGTTTCGCGAACTTTGCATCCATCGGTATTCAGATTGGTGGCATCAGTTCATTGGCACCGAATCAACGTAAGACCTTGACCGAACTGGGGATTCTGGCTTTGGTAGGTGGTACGGTCGCTGCTTTTCTTACTGCTTGTATTGCCGGTATGTTGATCTAATGCTCAACCATCCTATTTTCTCAATTGCCTTGCAACCATTTCTTAAACAGCGGTGATCGTTCGGTGCTGACAATGGCCTCTATCTGACTTTCCGGCTCGAGATCGATCTTTACTCTAGCCTTAGAGAAAGCATACATTTCACGGATGGCTCCCAGATGAATGATAAATTGCCGGTTGATGCGAAAGAAAGACCGTTGACCAATGATTTCTTCCAATTTTCCGAGGGTGTAGTCAATTGGATACTTCTTGCCCTCTTTGGTAACGAGATAAGTTATTTTATTTTGCGTATAGAAGTAAGCTACCTCCTGGAGCTCAACGAGTTTAATGGAAGCGCCGATGCGAATTAAAAAACGCCGATTCTGTTCCCGATCGCGGTTGATGATCTCTGAAAGTGACTGAAAATCGATTGGGGGAGTCGCTTTCATCTTCCGATACTTGGCTAATGCCCTTCTCAGCTCCGCCTTTTTGATTGGTTTTAACAGATAATCGACCGTATTGTGTTTGAAGGCCTCCAAGGTGTATTGATCGTATGCGGTTGTAAATATGATTGGTTTGAAAATGTCAATGTGATTGAATATCTCAAAGCTGGGACCGTCTGCCAATTGAATGTCGAGGAAGATCAGATCAGGCCAGTCTTCTTGCTCGAAGAAAGCAATTGCCGTAGTGATGCTGTCCAACTCTCCCGCAATTTGAATTTCCGGGTCGATTTCTTTGAGCATCTTTTTGAGGCGTCGAATGGCAGCCGCTTCGTCTTCAATGATTAGTATTTGCATTTTTCTGTTTTTGTTGATGGCCTAAGGATTTGAATTGGGGACCAATGGTATGCTCACTTTAAAATATCGCTCCGTTTGGGAAATCCGGACCCGGTAGTTACCAAGCAATTCATACCTTTTAGTGAGCCCTTCCAGCCCAAAATGAGTGGATTGGCTTTTGTGAAACTTCCGTTGGAGTTCGTTGGTGACGGAGATGTAATTCTTTTCTTCGGATTGGATGGCCACGATCAGTGGTTTCGATTTTGAAATGACATTGTGTTTAACGGCATTTTCAACCAAGATTTGCAAAGCAAGCGGTGGAATAAAACCTTCTTTTTCTTTTATATCGAAGCGAATGGCAAAATTGGAGCCGAATCGCTTTCGTAACAAAAATTCGAAATTGTGAATCAGATCGATCTCTTCCACAAGTGGAATCAACTGGCTGTGTCGGTATTGTAGGAGTGATCGATAGAAATCGGACAATTTCTCTACATATTCTACGGCCTTAGCGGGGTTTTCTTCGATGGTTTCGATCAATGCATTGAAACTATTGAAGAGAAAATGGGGATTGATTTGGGCTTTCAGGGCAGCTAGCTCACTTTCCACTTTTTGTTTTTCCAATAAACTGACCCGGCGCAGCCGTCGTTCTCTCATTCGCTGCCAACAAATTACGGTCCCCGCTAAAACCCCCAGAGAAATTACAATGAACCACCACCTGCGCCAAAAGGGTGGAAGAATGGTAAACGGATAGGTGAGTACAGGTTCCTCTGTCCAGCGGTGGCTGGCGGAGGCGGAAACCTCAAATAAATAATCACCTGGTGCAAGATTAGCATAATTGGCGGATATGTCTTTAGATGCTCGCCAATACGGATCGTAACCATGCAGTCGATAGCGATATTTCACCACTTCCGGGTCTGGGTACCAGAGACCTTGATATTCGAAGGTAAATTGATTTTCAGAATGAATAAATTGTGGTTCTTCCGCAAGATTGACTTCTCTGGAAACCACTGAAATTCGCGCAAAATAAAGTGTTGGATAAGTGGCGAATCTTTCCAGCGAAGGCGAATACCGAATGATTTCGTTGTCTGTTGTGATCAGTACATTGCCCCCATGATCATGACAAACTGCATTTAGGTTTGAATTGATACCAAAGATGCCGATTTCTTCATCATAGTAAGATATCCGATAATTTTCCGGGTTGATGACATCAATTCCATCAGAATGAACGAGTACCACCCCCCCTTGCCGGTCCGTGATCATGCTGGTGATGGCCAAGTTGCGCAAGCCATGATTCTCATTAAACCCTCGAAAATTCTGCCCATCGAATTCCACAACTCCTTTTTGGGCCGTACTGAACCAAATATCTCCATCGCCGTCTTCAGCAATCGAGTACACCGCCTTTATTTCAATACTTGTGTCGTCGGAAGTTATAGAGGAATCGGCGATGAGGTTGATTTCCGTATAATTGGTAAATATTCCATTTTCCAAGACACTGATGCCCTCTCCATCCGTAGCAAACCAAACGCGCCCTTTCCGATCGATCAGCACCTGATAAACGTAATTGATACCCAGGCCGGTCTGTTCATGGTATCTCCTGACTTCGGGATTTGCTTTCGATATTATATTGACATCATTCTCGAAACGGGTAACTCCGCCCAATGTAGCTAACCATACGACTCCCTCTTTACCGGTGATCGACAATACATTGTTATTGGTAAGGCCATCAGATTCCAAGAAATGACGCAATTGGTCTGAGTTAGGATCCCAACAATAGAGACCATTTCCAAAAGTGCCAATCCACAGTATACCATTTGGATCCTCGTATAGACTCAGAACATTCAGTTTCCGGTCGGATAACACCTTTTTGAATAAGTACTTGCTATCTTCCGTCAGTTCTCTTCGAAAGAGGCCTTCTTGACTGCCAATCCACCAATTTCCAGAACGGTCTACCAGGGCGCATTGGGTATCGGACATCCAAGTGGCAAAAAACTCAAACTGACGATTCACCGACCAAACCCCTTTGCTGTTACTGGCAACCCAGATATTTCCACTCGGACCTTTCAGCAAATCATAGATTCTATTGCCCGTCTCCTGGGCAGCTGCACTCCGGATACTCGATAGTTCCGCAGTACCAATATCATACCTCCAGATTCCAAAATCGTTGGTGCCGATCCACAGTTCCTGGTCTTCAAAGATCTCCAATTGGTTGACGATACCGTAATCCCAATTAGGGATGGTCGTAGTAATAGCATCTTCTGCTACGTCGTAGTAACAAATGCCTCGATCGTACATACCAATCCAGAAATTGCCATGACGATCCGGTAATAGGGTATGAACAATTTCATCGGGTAGGCCTTCTGCTCGCCCAATGTTCTCTACTAGCTTTTTCTTATTGACCACTGAACAAATGCTTATGCCCCGATCTGTAGCGACCAACATCCTCTCATCGGCATCCATTTCCAAATCGTAGATATCCGCTCCAAGAAGACCGTCTTCTACATCAAAATTATACATGCGCCCACCATCCATATAGTAGAGACCTTCCCCGTAAGTTGCAAACCAGAATCGACCTTCGCGGTCTTCCAGAAATGCAACTATGGGAACCTTAGGAAGCCCTTCTTCTGGTTTCCAAAGTACTAAATGTCCGTCCATCACTCGGTAGATGGTACCATCCTGGTAACCAACCCACAGTTGATCGTTCCGACGACTGTGATAAATTGCGGTTACATCATTCGAAGAAGAATCCTGCTTCAAATAAGGCGTGTAAGATAACCCATCAAAACTGAACAACCCCCCTTTTGTTCCAAGCCAGAGTAGGTCTCGACCATCCTTGTAAAGACTCCGCACCTGTACATGCTTGAAAGGCTCTTCAAACGGATGGGTTTTGAAGAAAGCATTTTGGGCAGTGAGGGCCGAAAGGCCACCTATAAAGGACAATATGATGAGTTTATGGGTTTTCAATCAGCATCCTTTTTAACAAAGTTACCATTTCAGGTCGTTTGAACCAATTCAACACCTTTGAATGCCAAAACCCAGCTGCCGGAAAAGCCAACTTCTATCGAAACAGCGTAAATACGCGCGATACATTGAAGCCAAAATGAATATCTCCATCCAACCAATCTCCGACAGTTTCACCGATGTATCCCTTCTCCACCATAGAGGTCGAATTGGTAAAATGCAGTTGAAAAACGTGTCCTCCAGTCTCAATGTCGAAACCAATCGAGAAAGAATTTTTGTATTGTTCTCCCAGTTGATCGGGCAATACATATACGTATTCCGCATTAAGGGTCACTCTCTTGGTGAGCTTTTGCCGCGCTGCGATCCCAATGGCCAGTACATCATTTTCTTCCACCGCCGTTTCAACCAAATTCCGATGTACCAATGTGGGCGACAATTGCAAAGTGAAGTTTTCGCTGAATTTTCGCCCTATAATCAGCTGATAGGTATATGCCAATCGGTGCTTGAAAATATTCTCCCGATTTGGATCTGATAGTGGGATGGTCCGCACCGCAGAAGTAAATACTGCTGCCGCTGTAATCGGCATATTCTTTGCGCCGGAACTCTGCCGCAAAAATCGGTATTTCAAGTACCCGTCGACCGTTTTTTCAAAGGTACTTCTCCCCAACCCGATGACAAAATTGTCGGTCAGCCCCAGATTAAAACCCAGACGCATGGTAGCATTGTCCAGTCCGAACAATTCATCAATTCCGGAATTGATGAAGCCAAAGCGATGACCAATTTTGAAATCCAGTACACCTTTAGCGGTATTTTCCAATGAATGGAGATTGATGACCCGATTGGTTTTAAAGCTGGCTGTGGCATATTCTACGGTTTCTTCCTCATCTTCTTCCAGAATGGACAATAGGTCTTCCTGAGCCCGCATTTGCGAGCCGGTTATAATAAATAAGAGGGTTAGCCAATGTATGGTCTTCATGATGCTCAATTTGAATACTACTATTTATTGAATGGTTCGTAGGTAAGGTCAATGGTGATTTTCACGACCTTGGCGATGTTGTCTACCACCACTCCTGGAATCTTGATACCGTAGTCGGCTACAGCTACCTCAAATTCGGACTTGGCTCCGATCTTTCCGTCTTTGACGGTCAACACACCTTCCGTTTCTACATCCTGACTTTCGCCATGGATGGTTAAAACTCCTTTTACTTTAACACTGTGCGCTCCTTCTTTTGAAGTGCTTTCCCGATCGTAATCGACGATTGCCCCCTTAAAGGTTGCCTTGGGAAACTCGCTGCTTTCCATGTAATTTTCGTTGAAATGTTCTTGCATCAATGCTTTCTCAAATTGAAAAGCCTTGATCAGAACGGCGAATTCCATCTTGCCGGATTCGGCATCCAACACACTTGTAGCACTGTTGTTATGCGCTTCGATTTTTTCTAGTGGGGCATCGGAAAAGAAGGCAATCTTACCCTCCCTGGTAAAGTATTTCTGAGCAGTGGCAGAAGTTCCGACGGTACTTACCAGCGCTAACGCGATCAACAATTTTTTCATTTGTTTTTGTTTATTTTGATTGAACATTAATGATCATTGACTTCTACGCACCGGACCAGTACGACGTCCATCAGCATGCCGGTGCATTTGCCCTTCAACGTGATCGTTTCTCCCTCTGGAAACTCGGTTCGCGGATGGTCTGTAAGCTCATCTAATTGGCAAATAACGCCAAACATCATGCTACCTCCATCCAGGGTTACGGTAGCGACTCCCTCTTCATTTTTCTTACTCTCACTCACTTTTCCCGTTATTTCGATCAGCTTGTCTAAATAGGTCTGATTGGCTCCATTTTCATCTTCCTCATAAGCGGAAAACAGCTCTTCGGCAGAAATTTGTAGATCTGCTTTGGCCTTGTTTATGTTTTCATGTGGTTTATTGGCTACGAAATACGCCGCCACTCCTCCGACTACTGCCAGTAGTCCAAGGACAAAAAGAATTCTTTTCATAAAATCAGGGTTGTTGAAAAGGTTGCGAATTGCATCGTGAACAGCAATTCGCAACCGATATGCTTAGTGAATTAATACCTTGGTCGACAATTCTCCTTCTTCGGCACGAAGTTTCAAAACGTACATGCCCTCGTCCAATCGGTCTACGGGGATGGAGGGGTTGAAAACACCGGCGGTCACCTTCCTTCCACTCAAATCAAAGATGGCATATTGCTGAAAATCATACTGATCGGACTGGATTCTTATCCATTCGGTCGCAGGATTGGGATACAGTTCTATGCTATTGGGGTCCAACTGATTTACAGAAGAAACCGCATCGTTAAAAATCGATCTGGCAATGGTATAAACATCGTCTCCACTTGCATTACCATTGGCATTGGCATCGTTGTACGCCAGATAGAAAACCACAGAATCAGGTGCCGCGTCAGCGGGTGCAATCCAATTCATACTCCAGGACATTTGCGAGCTCCCATCTCTGGTTTGGGTTACGTATTTTCTACCTTCCAATTCCCCGGAACCATCTCTTTCACGTGTATTCGTCGCGTCGGTCAATTCCCATTCACCTACATTGTTATTCTGGTCGTCCAAAGCAACAATCATAAAGCCATTTCGACTGGCATTCATGGGATTTTCAATGGTAACTTCGACCGTATTTGTCGACCCCGGGGTAAAGGTGCCCCCTTCTCCATTGAAGTTAATGGAAACCGTTGCATTTCCTTGATTGGGTGTAACTCCGTGGCAACCTCCTCTTCCACAAGTGTCCTCACCAGGAGCTCCTGTATTCCCGGGTAGGGCTCCACCCCGATTTCCCAGGATCGAAATCAATCCAAGAATGGCAAAAGTAGCAAGCAGCGTATTCTTCCTTTTCATAGTCAAAAAATTTATGTATTTGGTACAGTAATCGAAGGTATAAAGTTAACCGGGTTGGATTGAGCAGTCTGAAATTTACGTTTTTACCCTTTCAAATCCTAATTGTCCAGTGCTCCCTGGTTGATCCACGACTCGATCTGCTCAATAAGGCAATCACCCAACTTGGAAGCGCCCTGGGGCATGGGAGAAAAACCAGGTTCGCGCTTGATTGCCCCCAGTAATTCCCCGCTGTCTACCCATTTTCTCAGGTTATCGTAACCCTCAAGAGTAATATCGCCAAAGTTATTAGCGGCATCGTGACAACGGTAGCAATTGGTTTCAATTATGGGTAAAATGTCTTTTGCATAACTAAGATTAGCCGTATTGCAGTCGCCGGAAGCTAATAATTCTTCCTCGTTATCATAAACACAACCTGCTAAAAGGATCAGGGAAAAAAGAATAGGAAAAAGATGCTGCCTCATGTGAATTGATATGCATTTGTGATGGAATAGAAAATGAATGTAACGCGTCAATTGAGGTGATCTTCCTATATAAAATGGAATAGCACAAAGGTAGTGCATGGCTACATTTTTTGAAAAATTATCTTACTCAAAGAGAAAAGGACAATGCTGAATGAGCATATTGAGGAGTTGAGTCAGTCACCGACCTGCTCGACGCGGAGCTCATACAAGTAAAAACTCTCCATTTGCTTAACGTTTTCCGTAAATTCTGCTAGGTGATGAACAAAAAGTCTAAAAACCTTTCCATTGACCTCTCTCAACAGGGGCATATTTTCTAATTCCAGCGGTCGATAATGGACCCAAATGGCCTGGGTCAATTCTGCACGCATCAAATTCATGACCATCAGATCGAAGACATTCGTCTTGCTTTTAGTGTCCAAATAAGCTTCATCAAATACTTCCCAGCGGCAAAACGTCTCCCCCTCAAACTCGGGATATAGCAACGGCCTTTCCAAATAGGACTGCAGAGCCTCCCCAAAACAATACTCAGCCATCAGTGGCTGGCCACCAAATTGCGCTTGCAAATAGGTGGCTGCTCGCTTGCTCTCCGAAAAAGGTCGGCTCATATCATTTGCCCACGCTAAGATTCCCCCGGTCATATGTGACAAAGCAATAATGAACATACCTATTTTCAGATTCCACCCCCATCCGATTTTAGACATCCACAAACAGAGAATGGCCGTCAAATAAATGAATCCATGGAACCGCTCGTAATTGACTCCCTTCAATGCTGACAACAACAGGACTGCTCCCGCAACCAGGTAGATCGGTATCAAGTAAAGCAATTGTCTTCTAAAAATTAAAATGGGCAAGCAAGCAAGGAAGATCGACAGAACCCTGGCGAGGGGTAAAGCCAGATTTTCCAAGTAATTGGTATGCCAAAAGTGCGGACGTCTTACATCGGGGATGGGAAACAAAGACTCCGAGAACACCAAGACCAAACGCCGGACCTCTTCCAAAGTAAACCATCGGGTCCATTGAACATCTCCAAACATGGGATGGTTACCCGGCGGGAATATTTGCACAAGTGCCAGTCCAAAACCGACCAAAGTGATGGAAAGCACTGTTGCAATTGGTCGGGAAGAAGACGAAATGGCATTCGACCGGATATCCTCGACCACCAATAGTAAAAATAGACTACCCGCCAATACCAAGCCCAGCAGATGGGTATTGGCCAATAAGGCCAGTAGTATTGCTAGAACGACATCGTTCCGATTGGGTTGTCTATAGTGAGCTGCAAAAGCAAAAGTAAACAGCCAGGCCAAAGCGTAATTTCGACTGATCAACGCATATTCGAAAAAGGTGAAGTAGCCAAAGGGAAACAGGGCGCGAAACCAAAGGGGGAAAGGGGCATAAGCTAAAAAAAGTAGGATAGCGGCAACCATGATCGATGCGTGCAAAAACTGCATCCAACATGGGTTCTCCGTAAAAAAATGAAGGACGTAAAGGAGTATATTCCACAAGACCGGATGCCCCTCGTAGCGCAAATTGGAAAGCAGTTCGACCAGTGACGAACTGTCGCGAGCAACCAACCAATGATGTCCCTCATCCATCCAAAGTTCGTGGCGACTGATGCCAACAATTACCAAAATACTGTAAATTAAAGCCACAAAAATGAGGATCGATCGATTCTTTTTCAAATCATTCATTGGTTAGCTGATCAACGTCTTAGGCTATAAAGCTATGAAAAAACAGAAACTCCTCTTTACTCATTCTTACCTATTACCGCTGGACCCCAAGCAAGACCAGTGGAACAAGCCCTATCCACCCTTGATGACCCTGCAAGCAGCTGCACTGGTTCGGGAAGCGGGATACATCGTCGAATTCTACGACTCGATGTTCAACGAACAGCCGGAAGTGATCGCCCCCCATTTAGCCAAGTGCAAACCGAACATCTTCGTAATCTTCGATGATGGTTTCAATTACCTGACCAAGATGTGCCTGACCAATATGAGAGCAGCCGCTATCAAGATGGCTCAATTGGCTAAAGACCAGCAAGCGATTGTCATTGTTTGCAGTTCGGATGCAACCGATCATTATGGTCTCTACTTGGAACAGGGTGTAGATTTCGTTTTGATGGGTGAAGGAGAGCAGACCTTACTGGAATTAGTCGAAGCGATCGACGCAGGTACCGAAACTACCGATATTCCAGGGCTCGCTTTTAGCAATAAAGGAGTGGTGCATCGATCCGCCCCTCGCTTGGTTATGAAGGAATTGGATCAGTTGCCCGTACCAGCCTGGGACCTGCTTAATATACGGGAATATGAGGATCGATGGCGCAAGCATTGGAACTACTTCTCTCTTAATATTGCAACAACCAGGGGTTGCCCCTACAAATGCAATTGGTGCGCCAAGCCCATCTATGGTCATTCCTATAAAATGAGGAGCACCGATCACGTCATCGAGGAAATCATGACGTTGAAAACCTTGTTCGAGTTTGAACACATCTGGTTTTGTGATGATATTTTTGGTCTCAAGCGAAGCTGGGTCATTGATTTTGCCAAAAAAGTCAATGACCACGGTCTAAAATTCAGGTATAAAATCCAATCCCGAGCAGATCTATTGGTAAAACCTAATTACGTGGAAGCACTCGCAGCATCCGGTTGCGAAGAAGCCTGGATGGGAGTAGAAAGTGGTTCGCAAGAGATCCTAGATGCTATGGACAAGGGCATTACCATCGAACAAGCCCGTGAGGCTACCCAACTACTGAAAAAAAATGGCATCAAACCTTGCTTTTTCATTCAGTTTGGCTATCTGGACGAGACGGCCGAAGACATCCGAAAAACCATTGAACTCATCAACGAACTAATGCCTTATGACATTGGCATTTCGGTATCCTATCCTTTACCGGGCACCGGTTTCTATGATAAAGTAAAGGCCGATTTGAAAGACAAGACCAATTGGACGGATTCGCATGACCTCGATCTAATGTTCAAAAACACCTATTCTCCCGACTTCTACAAGGAACTGCATACCTACGTTCACCATAATTTTCGAAGACATCGCGCTGCTGTACTGTTCCGAAATAAGCTAAGGAATCCAACACGAATTGATTTTTTTGACTTCAAACGGATGCTGTCGTATTTCTATTATTTGCCCGCAACTTTGGTAGCCAAGCAAAGACTTAAAGTCATTGATCATGAAGCAGCCAGCTGCCTTTGATGGCTATGCAGATCACTACGATGACCATTTCACACAAAGTCGTATCGGTCTGCTGCAAAGAAAACAAGTTTGGCGAAACCTCCTGCCCTACCTCACCAAACCAAGTAGGATCCTGGAAATTAACTGTGGGACGGGTGCAGATGCCTTGCGACTAGCAACATTGGGCCATAGCGTGCTGGCAACGGATGCGTCGAGCGGCATGATTCGGGTCTGTGAAACCAAGAAAAAGGCAACTGAATTCCGTGGAGAACTGGAGTTCAAACAAGCTGAATTTCAGCAGTTGTCAGACTTACTGAAGGAGCAAAAATTTGATCTCATTTTCTCCAATTTCGGTGGTCTCAATTGCGTAGATCAAAAAACTACTCGTACGTTAGCAGCTATATTTTGCAGATTTCTTGAACCGAATGGAAAATTATTTTTTGTTTATATGAGTAAAGGCTGCTTGTGGGAAAAGTGGTATTACCGATACAAAGGCAAGCCGACCATAGGACACCGCAGAAAATCCAATGGCCCAATAATGGTGAAATTTGGCGACAAAGAATTCCCCATTTGGTACTATAATCCCGTCCAAGTCAGAGAGTTGTATCGGCCGTATTTCACACTGGAAAATTGCCAACCGATCGGTCTATTTGTCCCTCCCTCCTATTTGGAAGGTTTCTTCAAAGAGAAGAAATTACTGCTACAAACCTTACATTGGATGGATCGGAGGATGGCACGAGAACGATGGGCAAATTACGCAGACCACTTTTCGATTGTTTTTAAAATGCGAGATACGTTATGAAACAAAGCTTGACTTTCTTTAAAGTAATCGTACCATTCCTTATCCTCGGCGCCTGTAAAACTAAGCAAGAAGTGACGATGTCGACCAGTCGAGCAGTGGTCGTAACCGAGGAACAGGGACCTCAGCTTCTCTTTCTCAATTTCCTGATTTACGGTACGGAAGAGTCGGAATTAAATGGGGCAAAACTGGTAAATCAAATCCGCACGGCAGGAAAGCTCAAAAGAGCGGAACGAGGGCTAAAACAACAGGCAGAGGCAGGAGACTTATTGCTGATATTTGCCGATATCGACAAAAAGCCGATTAAAACAATGATCTACAGCAACCCGTTGTTACGGGAAATTGAATACCCCTCCGATTCGGGAACGATGGGGAGAAAAATCGAAAAATTGAAAGAAACCCAATTCTCCATCCGGGCACAGGTCCCGGCAGGTTCGGCGTATATCATGATCAGTCGATCGGAAGCCCAACGCAATCGGGAGGACACCGTTTTACTAACGTCAAAAATCGAAGCCACATGAAGAGATTAATCTTACTCCCCTTCTTCTCCTTGCTGAACGTTTTGAGTGCCCAAACTTTTGATGTTGAAGCACTACTTGATAATGGCCCGCTTGAAAATAGAATCAATATCGTCGTTTTATCCGACGGATATCAGTCGAATGAACTTTCCAAATTCATCGCGGATGCAACAGATTTTAGAGATGCTCTTTTCAATAAATCTCCGTTTCGGGAGTACAAAGCTTATTTCAATGTTTATGCCATTAAGGTTCCATCTAATGAAAGCGGTGCGGATCACCCCGGTACGGCAATAGATGTGACCGAACCCGCCCACGAAATTAGGAACGTCGATACGTATTTCGGTTCGACTTTCGATGCGTCGGGCATTCACCGTCTGGTAGTGGCCAGAGACAACTTTGCAATTAATACGGTATTGGCTCGAAATTTCCCGAATTACGACCAGGCATTTGTGTTGGTTAACAGTTCATTTTATGGTGGTAGTGGCGGTAGAATTCCGGTTTCAACTACTCATGAATCGGCCAATGAAATCGCCATTCACGAGTTGGGCCATTCTTTCACTGGTCTTTCGGATGAATACTGGGTTGGCGATTCATTTGCAAGGGAAACCCCAAATATGACCCAGGAAACTTCTCCCCAAAGAGTAAAATGGACCAACTGGCATGGCGATGCCGGTATTGGAATTTTTCAGCATTGTTGTGGAGGGCAGTCTGCACAGTGGTATAAGCCGCATGAAAATTGTATCATGCAGTTTTTAGACAATCCTTTTTGTGCAGTATGCCGGCAAGCAATCGTCGAAACGATTCACGAGCTTTTACCCCCTATGGAAGATTATGCACCACAGGATCTCGAGGTGACGGCTCTGGACGAATCATTACCTTTTTCCCTCCAATTGATCGAACCGTCTCCCAATACCTTAGACATCACTTGGGAGCTAAACGGGACTCCTTTAACTACGAAAACAGCTACGGTGAGCATAGATCCGGCTGCTTTGGAGATCGGCACCAATTCGCTGCAGGTGTTGGTTCATGACGACAGCGATTTTCTACGGATCGACAATCACAGTTCGTTGCATTTCCAAGCCGTCAGCTGGCAAATTACTAAAGATGCGGTCACTAATGTCCTTACGCACGGCGGTGATGCCCAACAGGTGAAGGTCGATGTCTTTCCCAATCCCACCGCCGCCCGAATACAATTGCAGATAGAAACTTCTAAACCTTCAGCATTCACGATGGAACTCTTCGATGCAAGTGGTAAACGTGTTCGACGGCAAAAACTTCGTGACCAGAAAAGGAGCAATGTTCGATTTGAGATGGACCTTACGGATTTGCCAAAGGGCACCTATCTTTTCAAACTGTGGCTGGATAAAACTTCGATCAACCGAAAGATCGTAGTTCACTAAACCTCATTATTCTTCTGCTTGAAGTAATTGTTGAGTTTGCCTTTAAATTGTCGCATTTGGATGAAGTAGAAAACGGCGCCAGCCAAGGCAATTCCACCCAAAACATAGGTGGCTGTCTGGTCTGCGGAGGTCGGAGATTCTTTGGAGATAAAATATATCAATCCCGCCAATGCCAGGAAAACGACGGTGGCAGTGATGCGGATGATGTTTCTTTTTTTATACATTGACATGGCGATAGAATTTTATTAGTAAAGGTAACGATCTTTTGCCTTCCCAGATTATGGGTTCGCCAATAAGTATTGGTCCGCATATGAATCGGAATAAAAACCGACGCCGAATTGCTTTTGCCCTTTCTTCTCTGCTGGCCCATTTTGTAACGCCCTTGATCAATGTCATTTTATCAGTCGTTATCATTCGGACCTACGCCTCGGAATTCTGGGGAACATACGTACAACATCTCTTATGGTTGAGCCTGCTATTGACACTTATCAATTGGGGTAGCAAGGAATTTCTACTGAAAAAGTTCAGTGAACGCCCTGCAGAAATTGGTCGATGGCTGTTGGCATCAATAGCGGGAAAGTGTTTGATGTTTCTGTGGATCTCTCCAATTGGCTGGTTTTGTCTGCAATGGAGCGAGCCCTCCTGGTTGCTACCCTGGTGGCTGCTGGCGAGGATGTCGTGGCAGTTTTTTGAAGTATTGAATATTTATCGACGATTTTTTCTCCAGGTTGCCGCAATAGAATTATTGCTGACCAGTTCAATAATCGGCATTGCAAATGCCACGGAATTATCGGTTTCACATTTCATGATGTTGATCGCTATTGCCGATGGCGTAAAAGCCATTACCTATCTGTTGCTCCATCGCAAGTATTTGAAACCTCGTTTCAGTCTAGCGGAGGCTTTACAGTTCCTGGCCCTTGGTCTACCTTATTTTCTTTTGGCGTTAGCCGGCCTTATGGCTTCACGAGCGGAGTTGTACCTACTCAGCTTTTTGAAGAACAAGTCCATGTTGGCTCAATATCAAATCTTAGGCAACTTTGTCCAATACGCGCATCTTTTTGCGGCCTCCATTCTGATGCCTTTTCTCCAGAATCTTTATCGCATCAACAAGGCCGCTTTCGACCGTTATGAACGGCAATTCATTGTAACAGGAAGCCTTATTTCAGGGATACTTACCGGTTCAATTTTTGGAATTACCACATTTTTATACCAATTTACCTTCTCATATCCTACTTTTATCTTAGTCTACTTCAATATTTGGGGCTTTTATTTCTATTTTTTGAGAATACAAGCCAATTTCAGGGATAACAAGATATTCCGCACCGTCCTGATCGTAGCTGTCATGGGCCTCGTAAATGCAATGGTGGCCTGGTTGTTGATTCCGACATTTGGAATCCCAGGAACGCTGGCAGCCAATCTTAGCGGTGTGATGGCGGGCATCATAGGATTCAGAACCGGAAATCAATCCAATTCATGAAAGTTGTACTGACACACGGCTATTTTATCGGTGAAGATGAGCGAGAACAGCGCATCATGAAGCCCTATCCGCCACTAGGCCTACAGTACGTTTCTGCTTACCTGGAGCAAAAAGGATGGGAAAACGACATTTTCGACACGACTTTCCAGACATTTCAGCAGCTTGAAGCGTACTTATTGTCTGCTAAACCTGACGTCTTGGGGATCTATACGAATCTGATGACAAAGATCAATGTCTTAAAAATCATCAGATTCCTGCAGGTGAATCCCTCCCTAAGCCATACTAAGATCATTCTTGGTGGTCCCGAAGTACGTAACCACATGGAACGCTTTTTGCGTTACGGTGCCGACGTTATTGTCTTTGGCGAAGGCGAGAATACCTTCTTGGAATTGGTGGAAATCTATGAACGGGATCAGCAGCCTGATTTATCGGCAGTATTGGGCATCGCCTTCCTGGACGCCAGTGGCCAGGTAATTGCTAATGGCGAAAGGCCCCTGATCAGAGAATTGGATGAATTGCCTTTTCCCAATCGAAAGAAAATCGACCAACAACGGTATTTCGATGTCTGGAAGATGCAGCATGGCCACAGCATGATCACCATCAATACGATGCGGGGTTGTCCATACGGATGTCGTTGGTGCAGCCGGGCCGTCTACGGTCAATCCTACCGAAGGAGAAGTCCGGCAAACGTGGTGGAAGAAATGTTCCAATTGAAACAGCAATACCAATTTGACCGGATCTGGTTTGTCGATGATGTTTTCACTATTAATCACAAATGGCTGCGAGGCTTTGTACAGGCTCTGCAGGAGCGCGACCTGCAAATCCCTTACGAAGTGATCACCAGAGCCGACCGAATGAACTTGGAGGTAGTACAATTGCTAAAGACCAGCGGATGCTTCCGCGTATGGATTGGAGCCGAAAGTGGATCACAAAAGATTCTGGACGCTATGAATCGCATGGTAAAAGCGGAAAAAGTGGTCGAAATGATCCGCTTGGCCAAGCAGCATGGCATTCAAACCGGAACTTTCATCATGCTGGGTTACCCAGGTGAGACGGAGGAAGACATTATCGCCACACGCGATTACCTCCTCGACGCTAACCCGGATCATTATACGGTCACGATTGCTTATCCCATCAAAGGAACTCCCCTTTATGAAGAAGTAGAACACCGATTTACAGAAGAACTGCCCTGGGACAAGAGTACGGACCGCGACATCGATTTTGAACGAACCTATTCGCGGCGTTACTACGACTACGCCATCCGCTGGATCGATCTCGAGATCTACCTCAAAAGACGGATCCGCAGTAGGTTCTGGAATCCCCGACTTCTGATCACGCAGCTCAGAATACTCAAATCCAGAATGGGAATGATATTGAATAAATAATATGATGGCTTCAGCAAATAAGATATTGCTTTTTAATCCGCGGGCGGCCAATCACAAGGCAAGGATCCCCAACTCCATTCTCCAAGTAGCTGCCAGTATTAATGGGCGATACGATTGGGTCATTGTGGACGGCAATCGGGAAGACAATCCCGAACAAAAGATCATGGATTATCTGAATACGGGCAATTTTGGTTTTTTCGGAAGTACGGTTATGCCCGGCCCCCAGCTAAAACAGGCCATTCCAATCACCAGGAGGGTACGTAAAGAACTTCCATTCGTCGTCAACATCTGGGGCGGCTATTTTCCCTCTAACCACCCCAAGCCTGTGTTGCATTCCGGCTACGTGGACTATGTCATAAACGGCGTAGGTGACCAGGCATTTCCGCAACTCATCGATGCCTTGTTACAGCAGAAAGATCCCGGTCAGATTCACAATCTAATTTACCTAAAGGATGGAAAACTTATCAAAACGCATAAGGAAACGCTGCTGTCGTATGACGAATTGCCGGATCTACCCTACGAACGGTTGCATGAGTTTTACGATATCGATAAATATTTGGGTAAAAGTTACCTAGGCAACAAGACAATTGCCTACCACAGCAGTTTTGGCTGCCCATTCAAATGTTCGTTTTGTGCCGTTGTGCCCATCTACGAAGCTCGATGGAACGGCAAGTCGGCAGGGTTGATCTATCGAGATATCCAATTTTTGCGCGACCGATTTGGTGGAGATGCGATCGAATTTCACGATAACAACTTTTTTGTTTCAGAAAAACGAACGGTGGCTTTTTCGCAATTGATCCGCAACGACGGCATGTCCTGGTGGGGGGAAGCTCGGATCGACACCCTGGATAAATACAAAGATACCAGTCTGGCCGCCATGCGGGAAGCAGGTTGCAAAATGATCTTTTTTGGCGCCGAATCCGGCAATGATGATTTATTGCGCTTCATGGACAAAGGTGGTAAACAAAACGGTCAGCAAATCCTCCGTTTTGCCAAAAGGCTCCAGCAATTCGACATCATTCCAGAGTATTCCTTTGTATTGGGTTGGCCCGCAGATAGTGAGCGAGAGGCCTTGCGACAAGTTGATCGTGAAATTGAATTCATCAAAAGGGTGAAGGCCACCAACCCGGATACGGAGATCATCATTTACGTTTATAGTCCAGTACCGACAGAAGGTTCAGAAATGTTTAAAAAAGTGAAGGCCCAGGGTTTTTCGTTTCCCCAACGTTTGGAAGATTGGCTCGCTCCCGCTTGGGAACATTTTGATCTCCGTAAGAATCCGCTCACCCCTTGGCTTACACCAAAGGTAATCGACCGGATCAAAAACTTTGAAACTGTTCTGAATGCTTACCATCCCACCGTGTCTGACATTAAGCTCAGTCCGTTTAAACGAAGAGCTATCAAAGCAGTGGCAGCCTGGCGATATCGCTTGGGTTGGCATCGATATCCTTATGAATTGAAGGCATTGCAAAAGTTTTGGCTAAAATATCGACAGCCCGAAATTGAGGGTTTTTAAATGAGGCGACTGATCAGATATATCCTGGATCGCTTTTACCGACCTATTCTCATGCTTTATCTGGCTAAGGAACGGAGTTACCGTTATGCCGGGTTACAACTGAGTATTCCTACCGAAGTATTCCATCCCGCTTTTTTTGGTAGTTCGAAGGTATTCCTCCATTTCCTACGTCGACAGCAATTGTCTGGCAAAACCTTATTGGAAGTTGGTAGTGGCAGCGGCATCCTCAGTCTCTTTGCAGCCCGGGCTGGTGCCGAAGTTATCGCCATCGATATTAATCCCGCTGCAGTGGAAGCAACGAATTACAATGCTGCATTGAATGAGCTGGACATCAGCGTCCTACAATCAGATCTTTTTCTCCATCTCCCTCCGCAAAAATTCGAACGCATTATTGTCAACCCCCCTTTTTTTCCGGCGAGTCCCCATGATCCCGGCAGCCATGCCTGGTATTGTGGACCAGCATTCGAATATTTTGAACGATTCTTCGGTGAAGTCGATGCCTACCTGGAGGAATCCGGGCGCATTTGGATGATTTTGTCGGAAGTTTGTGATTTGGAGGCGATTCGCTTCAAAGCAAGATCAGCGGGCAAGCACCTTCGTCCGGTATTTGAAGAACGGCGGATTTTCGAAAGATTTCTGGTCTATGAGATCATTTGATGCGATAGTTGCAGAAGATTACCGATTGGGCAGCCCTGCTCCCCGTGAAAACCCATTGCCGCAGAATTTGTCTGGGGAACCAACAATTACGACGACTTGGAACGTTATGTTAATGAGGCCCATGAACTGGTCTTGAGTGACAACCGCCTTTACCGGCTGTCACGGAGTCAACCCACATTCTCCGATTGGCCATCGCTATTATGGTGCCTGGTCGGGCGGGCCCAGGTCGATAGCTTACGGTTACCGAGCAGGTAGATCGGCACAATAAAACGCAATGGCATACTCAGATAACATATCGAGATTATCCAGACTGACGTCGATCTTGCTTAAGCTGCAAGCACGACCCCACGTTTCCGTGCTGCAGTTGGCAAAGCAGTTCGACGTCAGCAAAAGAACCATATACCGGGACCTGCTGGCACTGGAACGGGCGGGTGTTCCGATTGTCCAATTGGAAGGAAAAGGATACTCCATTGCGGACGGCTATAACATCCCTCCGGTAATGTTCACGGAATCGGAAGCCAATGCCATTATTTTCGGAGAAAGGATGATCGCCAAAACCAAGGACGAATCTCTGATCGCGGAGTTCAATAGCGCAGTCGAAAAAATCAAGTCGGTATTGCGGGCTAGCGAAAGAGAAAAAGCCGACTTCTTAGCCAATCGCACCATCATTGGTAAAAACTGGCAAGAGGAAATCACGAGCAACTATTTGTCGGAGGTCCAAAAAGCTTTGACCAATTTCCACGTGTTGGAAATAGACTATTTGAAAGAGGGGGCTGAAAAGCCTACCCGTAGAGCGGTCGAGCCCTTTGCTATTTATCACAACACTGCGGAAAACTGGGTACTGATCGCCTGGTGCCGCCTGAGAGATGAATTCCGCAATTTCCGGATCGATCGCATTCGCAGATTGCAAAACCGTCGAGAATCATTCTCACCACACAAGATGACCTTGGAGGAGTACGTTGAAATTCAACGAAAAAAACATTTCAACGAACTGTGACAAAGGGTTGTCACAACACGCCCTAACTTTGTAAAAAACAATCGTTCATGCATTCTACCAATTACTACAACACTTTCATCGAAATTGCGGAAGACTCTCCGGCCGATCGCGGTGAAATGCCTCCGCAAAAAGGACAGAAGAAAACTGTTGCCAATCTGCAGTTCGAAATGCTCTACGAACATCCCTATCGATACACTTCCGATGAAGTATTGTTTGGTGTTTTTGCCATTCGAAAGGAGTTTGAAGATGGCGAATTAAACGAACAGAGAGAACATTACTTCTCAAAGGTTCAGCCGTGCTTCCGTGCCTCTCCATTGACTAAGCGGTACGGGTGGGGAATCCATAGCAATGCAGAAGGGAAAATTGCCATGTACGGCGTGGAAACCGAAGCGTACCAAAAGTTTCTCGCCGATGAATCCATCCCAAAGGTAAAGGCCATGAGGAGCAAGAGAAAATGAATAGGATCAACGTTGCGAACGGTACCACTGAGCAACCATCTTCTTGAACTTGGCCACTACGCCCTTATTCTGCGGTCCTAGAGCATCAATCTCACGCAACAACTGAACGGAGAAGTTCTGTCCGTCACTCAAAGTGGTTTTCTTAAAAATGAACCAAATGCCCCGAGCCTTTTCAAATTGCCCCTGCTGAAGAATGGCCAAGGTATAGAGGATCCGCAAGGCATGGTTGTCTGGTTCTTTACCCAGTTGTTCCAGTGCCATTCTTTCGGCATTAGCTGAACGCTTCTGCGATAGCAGGTCTCTAATCGGGAATTCGCCAGTAGCAGTTCGAATCTCACGATCCAGCTTTTCTTCCACATCGGCAGCGGTTTTTCTTGGCTGATCGGTTAGCATTGGTTTAGAAACTGGTTTAGACGCCGGCACCGGCTTTGGATTAACAGGAATGACTTCTTTTTCGGATAGTGGTGCCGAGGTTAGTACAACTTTAGGATAAGATTTTTCCAGATGACGCACCAACGACTTAACTTGCTGAATGTCCGGCCGATATTTTAATACTTTCTGATAATCCAGTAAGGCCTCTTCGTGCAGAGCCACATTTTGTTTCTGTCGTCCTCTTTCTTCATAATAGATAGCAAGTTGATCCCGGGATTGTTCGACATGCGGGTGGTCTGACGGAAAATTGGCTGAAAGCCCGGCGAAAGCTTTTTCTCCCGAGCTAATGGCCTCATCCAGATCGTGCATAGCATAATGAATGCGGCTCAAATTGAGGCTAAAGACCGCCAGGCTAGGGTGGTCCGGCGGAGCGACCTTTTCGAACAGTGCGATGGCTTGCTGCTGGTTCACTAAAGCTTGCTCCAATTTATTTTGCTTGACGTATACTTCCGCTAAATGATGATAACCTAAAGCAAGTCCGGGGTCCGATTCTTCTGTCGGCTGATGCCTGATGGCCAGCTCTTTAAGCAGCGCCTTCTCCGCTCGCCCAAAATCTCCGAGGCTCTTATAAACAAAGGCGAGTTTGCCGTAAATGGCGGCCAGGTCAAAGTGATTCTCTCCCAGAAGCTTGCTTTTGAACCCTAAAGCATTTTTCAGGGCTTCCAACATTTTCTCATGTGCTCCCGACTTTTCATAGAGATTGGCTAATCTTAAATACGAACCTGCTAATTCAGAAATATCGGGTTCTGATTGTTGTTCTTCGACCGCGATGGCTTCTTCTAGGGAGTTTTGGTCGGAACCTTGAAAAGCAACAGTTTGAGCTCTAACACTGTAACTGGTGACAGACAAAATGAATGCAAAAAGGATTTTGCCCATATTTTATGGTTTAGCACTTTATATATTTATCCTCGGTTTTGGTGCTACTATTATTCCATCGCAAGTTACGGAAAATTACCCTTTAACCGGCCCCTTCACGAAATACATATCATACTCTCTTTTGTTTTTCACCATAACACGGCCCCGGTAATCGCAATCGAATTTATCTTTGATCAATACAAAAGTCTCGCCAGAAATATTGACTTGCCCTACCTCGCTTCTCTGTTCCATCTGTTGTGCGACGTTGACCGTATTACCCCAGACATCAAAGGCAATCCTTTTGGATCCAATAACGCCGGCAACTACCGGCCCGGTGTGAATACCAATTCGCGCTTCCGAAAAGATCTTTTCGCCATTCGTCATCCCCTTCTTTCTATTCTTCAAAAATTGCTGCATTTCAAGAGCGGCAGCGATCATTCTACTGACATGCTTATCCCCCCTGGTGTATAGACCACCAACGCACATATAAGCATCACCAATGGTTTTGATCTTCTGCAAATGGTACTTCTCAATGATTCGATCAAAAGTGGTAAAACAGTAATTGAGCTCCCCCACCAACTCTTCCGGGGTAAGATTTTCCGCCATTTGCGTAAAACTTTTGAAATCACTAAAGAGTACACTAACAGCCGGATACTTGCGGGCATTGACCGCCCCTTCCTGCTTCAATTGTCGAACAACTTCGGCGGGGAGCATATTGAACAATAGATCCTCGGAGCGTTTTTTCTCGTCCAAGAGCAACTGATTGTTCCGTTTGAGAAGTTGGTGGTTTCTTTTCCAAAATTGATACCCCAGGACAAAGAGGATCAAAACACTTCCTACTCCAATCCACTTCAGGTTTTGGAACCTGGCCTCCATTTGGCTTCTAAACTCGGCCTCGGTAGTCGTCTTTTCGTTTAGTTGACGCCGGGCATATTGGAACCTCAACACCTCAGCTTCGATCCTGAGAGAATCCAATTGGTGTTGTAGCGCCTGATAAAGGAGATCGTTTCTGGCTGACCTGGGATAGAAACGAATCTGATCTTCGTAATCTTGCAACCACGAATCAAATTCCAATACTTCCAATGGCCAATAATTTTCGAAATCTATAATTGGTTTTCGGTCAAAGTAAGAAATGGTCGTATCAGGCAGGTAAAGAGCGCCAATTTGGAGAAAGTCGTGCTTTACAGCACTGTTCTTTTCAAGGAGGAACTCCCGTATCAATTGTTTAAAAGGCTCCGTATAGTTTGTATTCTCCTGGAAAATCGAATCGGGAAAAAAACGAGTCAATTCGAGGGTACTATCCGCATTCTGGAAGGGAGCAAAAAAAGAGGTTAGTACCTTTAGTTTTCCTTCGTTTTTAACATACAGCTCGGCAGAGTTGACCGAGTCTGTAAACAAAACCTCCTGACTTTGAATGATTTTATTTAAAGCCAAGACCTTATCAAAAGCCTTGTTCGTCTTTTTTCGTAATATTTCCGAGGCTTCTGCATGTAGCGACTTTGCCCGCTCAAAACCATCGTCATTTTGCGCATCGAGAACAGAGCACAGGAATAGTATAGCAACTACTAAGGATAAGTTCGAACAATGAATCATTTCGCGCAAAAGCCCCTGGTTTCGTAATTGTAAGAAGAAGTACCTTGCAATATATTCAATAACATGGAATTGCGCAGACAGTTGCACTATCGGATTGAACGCCGCCATTACCCGTCACATTTGTAAAGGCGGATCCACTATCAAAGTAAAGTAACCAGTGGAGAATGATCAAATTGAGCCCTCTTTAAATTTGAAAAAGGACAAGGTGTTTAATCGCATCCATTTTGAACAATTGCGGGAAAGTGGCATTGATAGAGTATCTTGTCTTGCTAACTGTTTAATATACAGTTGCAAGTTATCGTTAATCTACCAACGCAATCATCATGAATAAAGGAAAGCTGGGACTCATTATAATCATTACGACCACCATTGGAATGCTCGTCGGATTGGCAGGTTCACAAAATGGACAGGATCTGAACGGGATGCCAATATACATGCTTTGCGTTGGTATGGCCTTTGCGATCAACTGGTTGGCATTTTTCCCGGCTTATTTGAATCAAACGGAGAAATTCTATGACATCACCGGTAGTATTACCTTCATTACGATCACCATTCTCGCCCTGGTTTTAAGCGACAACCTGGACGCACGATCCTTGCTCCTTGCAAGCTTGATTTTTATCTGGACGGGCCGGTTGGGTATCTTTCTGCTAAGTCGGGTTTTAAAAGCGGGGAAAGACGATCGTTTTGACAAGATAAAGCCAAATTTTCT
>JANQRV010000186.1 GCA_028284395.1 Saprospiraceae bacterium | reverse complement strand
AGGACGTGGATCGTGATCAGCACTTTCATAATTAGCAATTTCATTGTCGAGCCTTTCTCTGCCTGACTTCATTAACAATTTGATTAAACCTCGAACCTGCCTGGTGAATATGGTCCATCAGGTTTTCGTCGATCTCATCGATGTCGTAGGCGTCGTTGGTTTCCTGGTTAGCCTTACGCAGGCGGTGAGACAACAAAAGGCATAAGGCATAGTAAAAGCGACTCGCGAAGCCCTGTTTTTGTTTGAACCTGGCCTTGATCTTCCCTTTCTCTATACAGAGTAATTCGGCCTCTTTCCTGGCTACTACGCTTACACCCGGCGGTCTTGCGTCAATAAAGGATAACTCGCCCAGGATCTCACCGTCTTCGACCCGGGCAATTTCGCCGGATGAGCCTTTGCCTGTCTGCACCGCAAAGGAACCGGAAAGCACCAAATAGAGACAGTCGGCGGAGACGCCCTTTTCAATGAGTATCTCACCCCGCTTAACGGCCTTAAAAACGCCTTCTCTAACCATCCACTCAACATCCTGGTGCTCGAGTGCTCCTAATAAAAACATTACTTTTTTCATGTTACCAATGGG
The DNA here is from genome assembly GCA_028284395.1 of Saprospiraceae bacterium. Lineage (GTDB taxonomy): Bacteria > Bacteroidota > Bacteroidia > Chitinophagales > Saprospiraceae > JANQRV01. Next base: position 8,108 of record JANQRV010000186.1, on the reverse strand, counting down.
TTTCATTATGGTGGTTAATGGGCAGTCCGCAACAGCCCTCCTCGTACCAATCTTTGGACCAGTTTGATCTTGTTTTTATCCGAGATATCAGGCAATTCTTCAATGGCGAAACCTCCTTTCGTATCGACGATGAACGACAAGGCATTGTAAATATGAGCGGGCCCCTTAATCGTATTGCCCGGAAAGGATATTCTTGCGGCATTTCCCTCCAGGTACACCTGGGCGACCAGTCCGGTCCTGACCATCATCCTGCTTTCCAGGGTTAATGCGCTTCTTTTATCCAATTGAGCAAAGTGACCGTCTCCCGGAATGCTTACTTCGGCCTCCAACTTATTTTTTAGCATTTGAAAGCCCGCTTGCGGGTTTGCCTGTTGTTGGAATTCTGTGATCAGCCGGTGAAACTTTTCGATCAACGCCTCGATCTCTTCATCACTAAAGTTTTCAGAGTTTTGGTATCCTACCGGCAAGGCTTTTCGGAATTCTACGTTTTGCAGGGCTACCACCTGCAAAGCCTCGGAAAGCAGGTCTATCCACTGTTTGGGGTGGATACCGATGGTCAGATGCAAGGATGACTCGTCGTGTGTCAGTGCGTGATGCGGTACGCCCCTGGGCATATACATGAAATCACCTGCTTCCAACAAAACCGTTTTTGCGCCACTCAATTGCGATTCGTCAAAGATGGGCTGAAAGCTGTTGTAAATGGGGGTTTCTACCGGCGAGTCGTAAATCTTCCACTCTTTAGATCCGTGGACCTGAATGACCAACACATCGTGGGTGTCGTAATGGGGTAACAATGCCTTTTGATGCGGAGGGGTCAGATACATGTTGCCCACCACATGGTGATTCAATTCGTTCCTCACATTGGTGCAAAGGGCCTTGATGGCCGGATGAAAGCGATCAATTTCGTTGATCACAATGGTATAGCCGTCGCTGTACGCGGCATACAATTGATTGAGATTTAAACTGCCGTCAAAGTTTTCGTATTTGCCGGGCAGCATGGGTGCTTGATTTTTCACTACCCGGATACCAGAGCCGGTAGGCCGGTGATAATGTAAAACTTTGTCGACTTCCTCAATGGTAAAGAGCGAACGGTAATAGTCGGCACGTTCCCGTTTGACAATCAAAGGTTCTCTCTCCCAGTTTTGCTCAAAGAAGACCGTTTTATCGATAGGCTGAACCAGTGTCGAGAGGTTGAACACCTGATCCGCAATAATTTTACGATTTGCTTCAACAACCATTTGTCGTGTTTTTATTTTGAAATATCTCCTCCCCTAAATTGCAGCATTCAGGTTGGCGCAGCATTCAGGGGAGGAGTATAATCGTTGAGATCAATGCTCAATCTTGTCTACTACCAGTGCTTTTTGCCTTTCTTTTCGCGCTTCTGATTGACCATGGTGCCACTCAAGAAAAGCGAACTTCCTAAAGCCAGCCCGGTAATGATAATCGAGCCTACTTCTCCACCAGCTACCTGCTCCAATTGTTCATCTGTCAATTCCATATCATCGAAGTTGGGTTTGGGTGGAATATTGAGAAAAACCGTGTCCTCATCCGTTTGATCGTTCACCACAATGGCCACATGCTCCGGTACTTTTAGTCCAGTTGCGGATTCGATGGCTGACTTTGGGTTAGACACCAAATCAGATTTGAACTGGGCATCATCCCAAGCTTTGTTAACGACCGTTTGCAAGCCTTTTTTAATCTCTTCCATGTTGTTAACTGTTTTAGTTTAAATTCAAGTTGCAATGAATTGTAACTTGAGTTGATCAATAAATGAATGAATGAATGAATGAATGAAAAAACACCTTGGGTTTACTACCAGTGTTTCTTTCCTTTGTTCCTGCGTTTCTGATTAACGGCGCCTCCACTTACGGCAGCGCTACCTCCTACAGCCAACACTGTAATGACAAATGAGGCTACTATTTCTCCACCAGCTACCTGCTCCAGTTGCTCGTCCGTCAACTCCATGTCTTCGAAGTTGGGTTTGGTCGGAATGTTGAGAAAAACAGTATCCTCATCCGTTTGATCGGTCACTACGATGTTTACCTCGGTTGGTACTTTTAGTCCGGTAGCGGCTTCGATTGCCGACTTGGGATCCGCGACCAGTTCAGATTTGAACTGTACATCATCCCACGCTTTGTTGACGACCGTTTGCAGGCCTTTTTTAATGTCTTCCATTGAATGTTGTTTAGTTTAATTATTTGATAATAAGTGCTATACGTATTGATTGTAGGTAAATGATACCTTGCCAAACCTGGCTTTTGAATTAAAAGTGCGGTCAAAAAATGCTTCTACCTCATCACCGGAGAAAGTTTCATCCATGGTGACTTGCAGCACGCCATTTTGGTAGTCATCCAGGGCATTTTGTAAGTCTTGGGTGCTGCCTAAACAGTTTCCGAAAATGGTGATATTCATCAGCAGAACTTTTGCTAAGGCCGTGGACAGGTTGTTGTCATAATCCTTCTTCATTTTCAGATGTTGATGATAAAGGCCACAGGTAGTATACCTGGCTCCCATTCCCATCACATCAACTACTTTTTCAAAATAGATATCGAAAAAGGGGTCGATCACCGCGCTGAAAGGCCGTTGTGAGGATTTGATGTTTTGAATAATTTTGGGATGCTCAATCAGCGGAGTCTCTGGCTTTACCACAAATACATCCCGTACGCCCATGTCCAGCAAACGATTCTCGAAAGTGTCCCTCGTAGTTACTGCATAAACCTCGACATTGAATTTTTTCAGAGCATTAATCGCAAAAAGGGAGGTATTGGAAGTAGCACTCGTAACCAGGACCTTGTCGCCGGGTTGGATTTGCAGTTTCCTGATCATCGAATAACTGGTCTGGGCGCCAATCGTAAAACAAGCAGCCACATCCCAAGGCATCGTATCTGGAATTTTGATGACCTTACTGTAGTGGAGGACTTCAAATTCCTTCGATCCGTTATTGGAAGGTAACCCGGGACGGGCGTCTGGATGTTCCGATGGATAGTTGCCATTGCCTATCACCCGATCTCCTTCAGAGAGGGTTTTTACATTTTTCCCTGTCGAAATGATTTCAGCGGAAAATTCGGATCCCAAGGCATAAAATTTGGGTTGAGATTTCAGACCTAATTCCTCCAGCCGCTCTAACCGGTCCAATAGGATGCTTTTGTCGCGATAATTGCACGAAAAAGCCTTCTTTTTTAACAGAACATAATCGGCGTATCGATCGGATTGTGGATCAAAAGCCTTGAATGGCGTAGCAACCATTCCACAGGGGACTGTGGTTGCATGCAGGCTGAAATGTTGGAGCGTGTGGTTGTCGGGTATGTATTGTTGAATGGCATCATTACAGATAGCGACTTGTCGGTTCATTGTTTCTTTATTTGGTCAAACTAATTGGTGATTTCGAGAAGCCCTGGCGATTCTACCTCGTTAGCGGCATGGCTAAGTTGAGCGGGTGATTCTGTATAGAGTTGGTCCAGGGCAAGATCAATATGATTGAGCTGTCGAACTAATTGAGTTTCGCTCATTTGATCAATCTGGTCAATCATAGCATCATAACTGGGTTTTTGAAAAAAATCCTCGACACTTTGGTTATCATTTACTTGTAGGTCTGCGGAAGAGGTGGTGGTGGCGAAAAATGGGAAATCAAAATTCAGTAAAGCGACGCGCTCTTCATCCAGGATTCTCCACGAAATTGGTTTATTGGTGGGCTTTAAGAGGCCCTTGGCCAGTACCTCCATTTGGATGCTGAAGTAAGTTCCATTTTTTAGGTTCCGGGGTAATGCTAACTTTTTGAGGGCATATTCGTAGATATAGGTATTCCTGAAAAGCACGCGTACCGGCAAATTATTCAGGCCTTTTAGCGGGCTCTGTGCGCTCAATAATACCGGTTTCTTCGTTTCGATAAAGCGATAAAACAATTCAAATCCTGTTTTTAAAACTTCTCGGTATTTTCCTAGCGGACACCGTTTACCTTCTAATTGAGGTACATTCACTTCATGTTCCATATATGTTAGTTCATGAGCTTCCGGGGATGCTTCTCCGCCAAATCCACCAAAATTGGTGGTTACATTGTATAGCGTTCTAATATTTGGGAGTAGGCCGGTTCTCGTAACAGAATCCTGGATTTCCGCTGCTTGCGCATTAATGGAGGCTAGGTGTTTGGTGAAGGATACTCGTGGGGATAATATCGTTTCATAATCCAATATTACCGGGAAGGGTCCATGGGCAATGATGTTTTCGTAGTGAAGGTCTGTCCCTTCCACGATGGAACATAGACACAAGAGTGCTCCGGCCCTGAGATAATATTGTTCCACCTCTTTTTCAGATTCACATTCTTTGAATGTTATGTATTCTACCCAACCATAACTCTTCTTATTGACCACCTTACTCTGTCTAAAGAGAACGGGCGTATCCTGTTCATTAATCCAGGCTATTAAATCATTGAAATGTTCTGCCAGGTCCAGGTTTTTTGGCTTGTATGCCAGCTTTTCTCCACTTTCAAACTTAATCAGCACCACGGATTCGCCCTCCTTATGAAAATCGGAAACCGAATTTTTGATATTGATGACTGGCCCAATGGGCCGGTTTTCGAAAAAAGTGGCCTTGATCTCGGTGTAGTCTGCAAACAGTCGATTGACAAAACGAGCGTGGGCGCGAGATACATTTCGGGTCAAAACGGACAAGATCCGGGTAAGCATCGGGAATGCCAGCAAGGTCGGGATGAAGTGTTTACCGGATCGTTCGTTGATGAAATTGAGGTAATCTGTTTTACTGATTTCATTTGTAGAATTCGCTAGCGGAGAAGGACTTTGTAAGCACTTTACTCTGGTCAATTGATCCAACAGTGTAACGTGAGCCACATTAGCAATGACCAATAAGAAAGATCTCGAGAGTGCCGTATAAACCTCCGCACGGATGAATGCTTCATTCTGCGTGGTTCTAAGTTGTAGTTCTTGCTCGTATATCCGGACCCAGGGCAGCAGTAATTCTGCCCATAGAATAGTCTCGCCATCTTCATCGAAAATCCATTTGGGCTGCTTTTCCAGTTTTTCTTCTGCATTCTCGTATAGGGAAACGACACGCTCCGTAATATCCAGCCATTCCGGGATTTCTGTTTTTTCATTCACCCGAACGGAGGAGAACATTCTTTTTAGATCATGGTCTGTGATCCCTTCAATCTTAAAAAATCGCTCCAGTTGTTCACTTCCCGTTTCCTTGGAAAGGATTTTGGCCCACCGTTCTTTGTAGTCACTCAACTCATTTTCGGTAGGGTAGGCTACGTGGTCCCACGCTTGGTTTAAGCGCTCGAAAATTGTGGCTGCCGCAGCAAAAATGTCGAGCGTGTTTTTAGAGTACTTCAAAATTTGCCAATTTAGATTTTTGTAATTCAAAAGGTTGTTCTTCCAAAGCCAATTGCACCAGGGCGCGGGTGACGCCCCCCGTATCGAATGCTTGATGCAGCAATTTGGTGCCGCCTTCTTCGTACCAATAGTACAAGAGGGGTTCACCGGCAAGCTGTCCGTTGTGTATCTGGTGTTGTAACCAGTTTGTAGCGGATCTTATATAATCGTGTTGCTCGTCGTATTGGAGTGCTTTCAAGGACCTGACGGCGAAAGAGGTTTCCAAAGCCGAATCCTGCCAGCTGCCATTTGCTTGCTGGGCGTTGATGATAAACTTGCTGGCCCTGGCAATTTCGGTTGCGTATTGGTCCGAAGCCTTTAAACAAAGCTGCAGGCCGTAATGGGTGCCCCACATGAGTGAAGGAAACCACTTCGATGGCCAAAATCCCAATGGATGTTGTGTTTTGGCCAAGTATTCCTGACAGCGACTGATAATGGAGGAATAGTCCTGCTCAAAGATGGAAAGCAGCCAGGCCGCTTGCGCTGTCCCCTCTACACAAGGCCCCTTCCAATACTTCGCTCTCCCTTTGGCCAAATTGGGATATTCGGCTGCCCGGGGCGATAGCGTATGGAATGCGCCAATTTGCTCATCGTAAAAAAATCTGATCAACTGATCCAGGGAATACTTTAATTCCTCATGGTCCCAGCCGGCGCGCCACAGTCCCTCCGTCACTAAAAGGCTGTCGTCGAGGGTGACGCCAAAACCATCCTGGTATTCCCATAATCCATCTTTCGCGCAGGCCAACAAATAGTTTTTGATGCGCTCATCTTTGCCGGCAGCCAGTAAAATGCCGTAGTAGGCGATGTCTCCTTCCTGACTTTGCCCCTGGTAGATGGGCCGGTCTTGCAACAGGCGATAGACCTGGGTTTGCAGCAAATATTGGCCTTCCAATTCTCTGTGAGGGGCCGGTAAGGCCTTACTTACGATCCCTGCCGTCCGTTGGCCGGCAAGCACGGCGGCCGTCATGCCGTACGGCATGGGGTCGAGTGGAGAATACCAGGTATAATCTCCTGCCAAGTGCACGTTGGGAGAGGGATTGAGCGCCAGCGCACTCCAACCATCGTAGGCTTCATTGATGACCGGGCTGATATGAGGCCAGTAATGGCCGTCATAAAATATCAGGTCGGAAAATTCCAGGGATGTAGTGACCGCCCACTGGAGGTTGGGGAGGCATTCCTGTACGACCACTCTGGTGTCTTTTTTGCGTACCTGCTCCGCTGCGGCGCCGGTGAAGTAGATCGTCAGCAATGATACCTCGTCGGAGCGCTGCTGCTGTAATACGGAGGCAAAGTTGAAGTCGGGCGTAACGACAAAGGCAAATTCCTTCATGATCCGGCTGGGCACTGCAATTACCAGCGTGAAACCGCCCTGGTATTCCAGGCCATTTAAGAAGGTTTCGGAGGCCTCATTCATGTGCGATACCAATTGAGCGACAATGGGGGCGGGGGTGGTCACAATCACTTTCCTGGCCGTCACTTGATGAGCAATGCCATGCTGTGTGTAATGCACCCTGACGCTGTAATCTTCCTCGGTAATGCCGGTTACCCTGGCCTGCGTTTGAACTTCAGCCCGGGTCTGCTCCCGGAGAAAGTCGATCAATGTACCGTTGCCCTGCTTGAGATAGGCCAATTGCCAGCGAATCAGCGCGTCGTATTTTCTACCGGTCACATATTGGTCCATGGAGCCCGGGTGGATCAATTGAAAGAAGGCATTGAGCAGTTGGTAAGGTTTTTTGGATAAATCACGGGTCGGGCCATCTTTGTCTCGGAAGAATTGTCGGATCTCCTGTTTCTCATCCCTGCTCAGGCCTACTTTGTTGAGGCAGTCTACGACCTTTGTTCCCCAATAAACCTGGTTATCATAGTGGATGCCGAGCGTTTCTGAGAATGGTGTACTGTTGATCTTTTTAAAAAAATCTGTTGGTAAGACTTCTGCGTTGGGAGCAAAAAGCCCTCCCAGGTCGTACGGGATGCCTTGTTGCTGTTTGGTAAAGACGCGCCCTCCGATTTGAGCGTTCTTTTCCAGCACTAGTGCTCGATAACCTTGGAGCTCCATGGCAGCGGAAAGCGCACACAAACCGCCCCCAACAATAATGATGTCGTAATCTATTGGTGCCAATGAATAAGGGTGTTATAAGGTGGATTATAAAACTGTAATTTCTATTTGTTTCTCCTGTAGTATCTCTTTTACCTTAGCTATGGAGGCCCAATAGTGCTCAATACCCAGATAGGCTTTCGCTTGGGTAAAGCGATCTTCAACAAAGTTGACTTTAATGTGATTGATCGTATGCTCATAGAAACTTCCATGCTTACGGCCAATCATTTTAGCCATTTCCAAATAATGGGGCGGCCAAAATTCTCGTGGTACTGCTGCGTGTTCGATCGTTTTCGGAAAACTCAGAAGCCCGCTTGCTTTTTCCGGAACGCAAAGGTTTTTAGCTTGCAGAAATGCGGTAAACGTTTGCCACTTTTGCATCGTGTTTTCGTTCCATTCCAGGTAGCATTCCAGGCCGATCTTCGGTCCGACAACGTCGGTAAGATCGAGATCAAGAGCAACGTAATCGACCATCCTGCCAAGCTGCTCTAGCCTCTCTTCAAGTGTGCCAAGGTTACCGCGCCAGCCAATGCGTTCCAAAAACGGAGTTATGTCCGGAAGGTGTTCTATCATGATGCAAAACCTGAAAATGTGCTCCGGCCGGGAGATCATCGTTCCGACTTGAAAAA
>JANQRV010000173.1 GCA_028284395.1 Saprospiraceae bacterium | reverse complement strand
CCAATCGTTTTGACGTTCCAATCTTAATGGAGGAATTCGCCCGGGTAGGAATGGAATTCGATATAAGCAAACGTCGTCTGATCGATGTACAAAGGATCTTTTATAAAATGGAGCCGCGTAATTTGCGTGCTGCATTGAGATTCTATTGCGGGAAGGAGATCGAGAATGCCCATGATGCCATGGCTGATGTTTGGGCGACGATCGATGTCTACAAAGGGCAGTTGGAAAGATACAAAGGAGTGGATTATAAGGACGATGACGGCAATGTAACCAAGGCGCCGATCAAAAACAATGTGCAAATGTTACATGACTTCACCAATGATAATAAATTTCTGGATGCCACGCAGAAGCTAAAAATAAATACGGATGGCGTCCCGGTATTCAATTTTGGGAAGTACGTGAATCAACCGGCAGCGGAAATATTGGTCAAAGACAAGCAGTATTACAATTGGATCCTAAACAAAGAGTTTTCTTCTCAGGTCAAACAATTGGTCAAGAAATTAGTTAAGGATTACGAAAAGGAGCAACGGCAAAAAGCTCAATAATTTTGTAGATGCGAAGCGTTGAATGTTATTTTTTCTTCATTTTTCTGTTTTCTCTTAGTTCCTGCTTTGAACCGCAAAACGGTTGCTTGGATGTCGGTGCCACCAATTACAGCATCTATGCGGATGACCGTTGTAACGGTTGCTGTGAATACCCCGAACTTAGAATTGACTTCCAACATAAGGTCGTACTGCCCGATACCATCCTCAATCTGAACTTCAGCGAAGATGTGTATACGGATGGAGTGGGCAATTCTTTTAAGATCAATGACCTCCAGTATTACCTGACCGATTTTCGCTTTGTTCGCGAGGATGGTACCGAATTGTCGGTGGAAGATACCGTTAGTGTCACCCTCAACAATGGATCGGGAGGAAGTACAACAGAAGTCATCGAAGATAATTTTGCACTGATCGACCCCGCTTCATTTGCCGTGCCGGTGATGGGGACCTTCCGAGAGAATGGGGCCTTCACTGCCGTCAGATTTAATATTGGCATCAATGCCACTGCCGATCAAGCCGATCCTGAAACATTTGAAGACAGTCATCCCCTGTCGGCAACCAATGGTATGTATGACTCGGAGCGTCAAGGGTATGTTTTCAATAGAATAGAATTAATTACCGATGTTAACGTGGATTCCATCGTCTCTGTTGTAGAAATTGGGACGGCCCCCTCCCTGGTCTCCGTAGAAATTCCAACCCCCGATCTTTTTCTCGAACCAGGATTTAATATTCAAACGGTTCTTTTTGTCGATTATCTAAGATGGTTTAGCACTGCCAATGTACTTTCTGAAGACAAGGAATTACTAAGCCGGCAAATTGTCGATCAAATTGCAGATAGCTTTTCCCTAGTTGAAATAATCTTGAATTAGGTTTAATTTGTTTCACCGGCATAGCATGATAAATGTCATTACTTCTGACAGTTGGTTAGCCGATTATGTGGTCTAAATTATAAACTAGTAGATATGTCCAAAAATTTCATTTTTTTAATGCTAATGACCTTCCTTATCCTCGGGATTTCATGTGATGTAAAGGATGATGACGACAATTTTTCAGAGACCTCTCTGGAGTTGAATTTTAAATCCAATTTTGGGGATGCACCATTGCTGATGTATGCGAGTGAGTACGATTATGAGGACGGCATGAAAATTAAATTGCAACTCTTCCAATTCTTTATTTCCAGTATCAGATTAGTGGATGAAGCCGGAAATGAAAGTCGGGAATTGCTGGATGTAGCCCTGGTCAGTTTTGGGGACATTCAAAGTGCGCCCGATGCTGCTTCCGGTGTTAGTATTTCACTCGACAATGTGCCGACCGGGAAATATTCCGCGATCAAATTTGGAGTCGGGGTCAATGAATCGTTGAATGGTACGATGCCTTCCGAATATCAAGCCGGTCATCCACTCAGTGGGCACTACTGGAGCGCTGCTGGCAGCTACGTATTTACTAAAATTGAGGGGAATGCCGACTTGCAAGGAGATGGAGACTTCGAGGAGAAATTAACTTTTCACGTTGGCGGCAATCCTCGTTACCGCGAAATCGAACATAACAAATCTTTTGAATTAACCGGAGGCGAAACAGGATTACTTGAATTCGCGGTAGATCTTCAAGAGGTTTTAGTGGACGACAACGATGTGTTTGTTGATTTTAAGGAGGTAACCCAAATTCATAATGGAACGGCAGAGACCGCCGTATTCATCATGGATAATCTGGCAAAAGCGATTAGCATTAAATGATCTCATTCAGGAAATGGTCTGTTGCCATTTTGGGGCTGACATTGCTGTACGCTTGTGGCAACAGCAAAAGGAAGGTCGTCCTGGAGCCATTTCCATTAATGGAGCCTTCCGAATTTGTGAAGATGGTAATTCCGTCAGCGAATCCCTTGACGGAAAAAGGCGTTGCGTTGGGAAAACAACTTTTTTTTGATCCGATACTGTCCCGCGACAGTAGTATCTCCTGTGCCAGTTGCCACCAACCAAAGTATGCTTTTTCAGACCCCAAAGCATTTAGCGTTGGAGCTCTCGGACTGCAGACCAACCGAAGTGCCCCCTCCTTGGTCAACATCGGATATCATTACCAGGGGCTGTTCTGGGATGGACGGGCCAGTACTTTGGAAGACCAGGTTCTACAATCCTTGGCCGATGTCCGCGAATTGGCCAGTGAATGGCCGGTAGTGATCCAGCGCTTACAGCAACATCCGGCTTACAGCAACTCCTTTAAGATGGTTTTTCAACTTTCGACAGAGGATGAAATCCAACCGGATCATGTAGCAAGGGCCATCGCTCAATATGAAAGATCACTGGTTCGAGCCGATGCGAAATACGACCGCTACCTCCGCGGAATAGAACCATTGAACGAACTGGAAATGAGGGGGCTGAAAATCTTCTTCGATGAAGATGAAAACCTTCCGGATTCAGAGTGCGGACACTGCCATACCGACCCACTGTTTACCAGTTTAGAATACTTCAACAATGGTCTTGAAACCACGGACAGTTTACAATTGTTGGTCGACAAGGGAAGGGGGGGCGCAACCGGCAAATACTATGATATCGGTAAGTTCAAGACCCCGACTTTAAGAAATATCGCATTGACGGCGCCCTATATGCACGATGGCCGTTTTGAAACTTTGGAAGAAGTGATTGAACATTATAATGCAGGAGGACATTATACTGAAAATGCCAGTCCTAACGTCCGACCCTTGCACTTATCAGATTTGGACAAAAGGGCCTTGCTGGCATTTCTGCATTGTCTTACTGACCAAAAATATGAGCATTATGATCTTGAATAGCTTTTGGAAGGGGCTTCCCTTTTTCATCCTGTTGGGATTCTTTCCCAATTGTCAGAACAACAATACGATGAAGGAAGAACCTCCTGTGTGCGATGGTTGCGAGGACGACGATAAGATCGAAGGTGAATACAATCCAGAACCTTACGATTTAGTGGTTCCCGATTGGTTCCCACCACCGGCAATTCCCAGTGATAACCCTCTGACCAAGGCGGGGGTCGCTTTGGGAAGACAATTGTTTTACGATCCCATCTTGTCCGTGGATGGCACCGTCTCTTGTGCGACATGCCATCAGCAGGAAAAGGCTTTTACCGATGGCTTGAAGGTGAGTAAGGGCGTAGACCAAAGGGAGGGAAACCGAAGTGCTATGTCTCTGGTTAATATGGCCTACAACGTCAATGGATTCTTTTGGGACGGGCGGGTTGCCACATTGGAGCAGCAGGCACTGATCCCCATCGAAGATCACAGAGAAATGAACGAAGATTGGAATAATGTGGAGAAAAAATTGCGTGCTCACGACCAGTATCCCCAAAGATTTTTGGAGGCCTTCGGCATTACGGAGAAATCTGCCATTACGCGCGATCTGGTGGTGAAAGCCATCTCGCAATTTGAAAGAATCCTGATCAGTGCCAATTCCAGGTACGATCGCATTGCCTGGCTTAATGAAGGATGGCCCACCGATGCTGAGGAAAGGGGACGTCAACTTTTCTTTGTCGAACCTTTTCAACAATTAGACAATCACCCCGGTTGTTCACATTGCCACGGTGTGCCTTATTTTACCGACAACCTTTTTCGTAATAATGGTCTCGATAGTGTGGCCACGCTCAATGATTTTGCTGATGCCGGAAGAGGGGAGGCCAATGGCAATTTGTACGACAACGGAAAATTTAGAGTGCCTACACTTCGGAATATAGCCCTCACCGCACCTTACATGCACGATGGCCGCTTTGAGACCCTGGAAGAAGTTTTGGAGCACTATAGCCGTGGCGGACACGGAATTGAAAATGAAGATCCCAATATCCAAGCTTTTCCACTTTCGGATCAGGACAAAAAAGATTTAATTGCTTTCCTAAATATGTTGACAGATACTACTTTTTTGAAAAATCCAGCTTTTAGCAACCCTTTTCAATAGAAAAAAATAGATTTTTTTTGCCACCGGATTTAGTTTTTAGAAAGATTTTTTTCACAAGAAGTATTTAATGAAAAGCCTAATTTTAAAGGTTTTTGCTCTTTTTGAATCGATTTTTTTTTCACAATGATCAATTTTTGTCTTTGTCTAACCAAGTATTTATTAAGATAATTGTATTGTCAAACGAAAGAAAAGTCGATAAAAGAATCGACGAGTAAAATTTGGATATGTACATGGGATTAAAAATTTGTCAATAGCAAGTCAGATAGGTTTGGGACCCTCTCTGACTTGCTGTAACAAATTCCTAAGAAAAAGACACACAAAATTGAAATAAAAGATATTCATTATATTCTATTATAATTGTTCATGGGATTATAATTTGTTGGTAGTAAGTCGTATCATGTTTATGTTAAATGATGCGACTTATTTTTTTGCCCCTGCTGCTACGAATCCTTCCATTCTCCAGCCTTCCTCAAAACGTGAAAATTCTGTTAAATTAGCTTTAAGTATAATATAAATAGCATCTTATGTGTTTAAGATATTGGATAATGTATAATTAACATTGTTCATGGGATTATAATTTGTTAGTAGCAGGTCGTATCACCCTCTTAGTGATGCGACTTTTTTTTGCCTAAATCTTATCAAATTAAAATAATTTTATATGTTGATAATTGTAAAGTAATGTATTATGAATTTATTTTATTTGAATAAAATTTATTTAGAGGCTTTTATTTTGCCTTAAATTTTTGTTTCTTTGCCTTGAGTTGGAAAAAAATGTTACCTGACCCCACCTTCATAGTTGGTTTTCTATCGCAATACAAAGGCGATTAGAAAGCTCAATTTATTTCGATCAACCTTTGTTTCAAAGATTTTTGCTTGCCGTCCCACCTATAGTACCCGGGTGATCTTCGATGCCACGGGTGGGGGTGGATTGGTTCCGATTATGAACAAACCTACCGTTTTGAACCGGAAAGGAGGGGGACTCCTCTATCCATTACTATTAACAAATTATCAATCCTTATGCGAGAGAATCGACCATTTCACAGCTTTTTGCTGCATTGGAGCTTAGGGGCCGTTTTTGTTTTTCCCTTACTGCTGGATGGCCCGATAGCAAAAGCCCAGTTGAGTGCCAGTATCGAAGTCACTCAAGGTTTGTGCCCGGGTATTACCAATGCCAATCTCAAAGTGAACATTACAGGAGGAAAAGCTCCTTACACAGTACTATGGAATGATGGAAGCGATACAGAAACCCTCTCCGGAGTTGGCCCCGGAACCTACTCCGTCGAAGTGACGGACGATCTTGGAGATCAGTTTACCGCGGCTCATACTCTAGACGAATTAGAACCATTCGAATTAACCTTTGATCTTCAATCATGTGAATCGCCCTATACTGTTACGGCAATTGGTAGCGGCGGAACCCCTCCTTACAACTATAAATGGGAACATACTCAGCAGGGGGCAACCGTCCTTTTTTTGGAGCCCGGCACCTATTGTGTCACACTGACGGACAACACTACCGGCAATCCGTGCGGTATACAGGGTTGTGTCATCATTCCCGATCAATCGCCGGTCAGCGTTTCGGTACTTGCCAATGATGTGACTTGCTTTGATGCCGGCGATGGGAATCTGGAGGCCATTCCTTCCGGAGGCAAAGCACCTTACTCCTACAATTGGAGCAATGGAGCAACCACTTCCAGCGTCGCCAATCAGGATCCCGGTAACTATACGGTGACCGTAACGGACGATAATGGCTGTACTGCTACCGCAAGCGGAACAATCGCCGATCAACCTCCCCTGACTTCCTCAACGAACAAAACCGATCCTTCTTGTCCGGGAGATGATGATGGAACTGCCTCGGTTACTGCCGGTGGTGGAAATCCACCGTATTCTATCAATTGGAGTAATGGAGCGACGACACCTGATATCAACAATTTAGCACCGGGAGTTTACAATGTTACCATCACCGATGATAACGGATGCACCATCACTGACCAGGTAGAGATATCCACTCTTTCCTCCCTGTCGATTAGTATCCAGGCAAATAACGAACAATGTCCGGGGAATGAAGATGGTTCTCTTACGGTCAACGCCACCGGTGGAGCTTCCCCGCTCAGTTATGATTGGAGTACCGGAGCAAAAGATGTGTCAACCATTGTAGACTTGCCGCCTGGGACTTATTCCGTGACGGTAACCGATAACCTCGGTTGTTCGGCGATTGGACAAGGAGTGGTAGCCGCTGCGCCGGATCTCTTGATCTCTACCGTTTCTACAGATGTTACGACTTGTGATCAGGACGACGGGACTGCGGAAGTAACGGTGGATGACGGAGTCGGTCCCTTTGGGATTTTATGGAGTACGGGTGCTACAAGCGCTGCCCTGACTGGATTGTCCAGCGGCAACTACGGGGTGACCGTAACGGATGCCAATGGTTGTACAGAGAGCTCATCCGTAAACATTACGGCGCCTCCCCCGATTTCGATTGACCTGGATGCCGGTGAGCCGATCTGCAATGGCGCCTCCAATGGTTCGATAACCGTTGATATATCGGGTGGAACGGCACCCTTTGATATCGACTGGAACAATGGAGCGACGACGGCTACAATTGGCGATTTGGCGGCGGGTAGTTATACAGTGACTGTGACCGACATCAATGGTTGTTCGGCAACGGCAACAACCTCCATTACCGAACATTCTGCAATAAACATATCAGTAACCAGTGATCTCGTAGTCTGCTCCGGAAATACGGGATCGGCTGCAGCGCAAGTCTCCGGTGGAACACCTCCCTATTCTTATGCTTGGAGCAATGGAGCTACCACCTCTTCCGTCACGGGATTGGCAGAGGGTAATCACTCCTTAACCGTAACCGATGCTAATTCGTGCTCGGTTACTGAAGTAATAACAATCAATGCGGCAGCGGATCTGGAAATAACTTTGACGGGGCAAGATGCAGATTGTTATGCCGCCACTACGGGAAGTATTACGTCGGCTGTCAGCGGCGGGAAAGCTCCTTATTCCTATGCCTGGAGTAATGGAGCCACTACCGCTGATCTTGAGAATTTGACCGCCGGGAGTTATAGTGTAACCCTGACCGATGACAATGGATGCACCGTTACGGTGACCGAAGTGATTGACGAACCAGCAGAACTGAAGAGCGGTATCATTGGTTCCGCTCTCTTGTGCTTTGGCGATTCGGATGGCTTTGCAACGGTCAATCCGACTGGCGGAACGGCCCCTTATAGCGTTTTGTGGAGTACCGGAGCGATCACTAATACAATTACCGGACTTGCCGCCGGTGTATATTCGGTTACCATTACCGATGTTAACAATTGCTCGATGACGGCTAGTCTGACATTGAATGATCCCGATCTTTTAACCGGGTCAACTACGGTTTCTGCCGTTCTTTGTGCAGGAGAAGCAACTGGAGAAATTACTGCTAATGTTTCTGGCGGGAACCCTCCATACTCTTATGCTTGGAGCAACGATGTTTCCGGAACGGGCCAGATCGACAACTTGCTCGCGGGAACTTATGCGGTGACAGTGACCGATGCCAGCAATTGCATTTTAATTTTGGATCAAATTGTCGTATCTGAAAATGCTGCACTTCAGCTGGATCTCGATGTAAATGATATTACTTGTAGTTCCGAGGATGAGGGGTCGATCACCGCAAACGTTTCCGGTGGTACCGCACCATATTCCTTTCAATGGAGCAATGGCGGCTCGGGCAGTACCATTTCGGATCTCGCTGCAGGTGATTATACGGTGACGGTGACCGATTTTAATAATTGTTCGGTGACCGCCCAAGCTACCGTCGGCCAAACCGAAGATTTTACCATTTCGATTACGGGAGTTGATCCCGATTGTGGAACCATTGGAAATGGCACTGCCCAAGCTTCCGTCAATGGCGGGGAAGCCCCTTTTAATTATGCCTGGAGCAACGGCGGCAATACATCATTAATAACGGGATTGGTAGCGGGTACTTACACCGTTACCGTTACTGATTTTAATGGATGTACGGGAAGTACACAGTTGACCTTGACGGCCGAGGATCCTTTTACATTGGATATCACTCCGACTGCCCCCCTCTGTTTTGGCGGTGCTGATGGTAAAATATCGGTAGCGGTAAATGGAGGTGATAGTCCTTTTACATACAATTGGAGCAATGGGGATAACGCAGCCAAACTGAGTGACTTACAGGCGGGATCTTACACGGTCACCGTCTCCGATGCCAACAATTGTCAGGTTGTTCAAACGGTAAACTTGCAGGATGGCGTCGAGATTATTATTGATGGTCAGATTTCGCACGGGAATTGTGACGGTACCGAAAATGGAAGTATAACCGCCAATATTTCCGGCGGAAGCGCCCCCTATTCCGTATTCTGGAGTAACAACTCGATAGCTACAACCATTTCGGATTTATCGGTTGGTGATTACAGTGTGACGGTCACGGATTTCAATGGCTGTACGGAAGAGGCTACCTTCAGTATTCTTGCCTTCGATCCGTTGAACTGTACGATTACCGTAACTGAGCTGATAGATTCTGGCGATGATGGAGCATTGCGGGCTGATCCCGTCAACGGTGTCGCACCCTATACGTATGAGTGGAACACCGGACAGACTACCCGGGAAATTACGGACCTATCCGTCGGAAGTTACTTTGTTACCATCACCGATGCCAATGGTTGTACCTCGAGTTGTGGATTTTCGTTGATTCCCGTGACGGGCTTGGGAGATTACGTTTGGGAAGATCAAAACTACAATGGTGTCCAGGATGGCGCCGAACCGCCAATTAGTGGCGTCAAAGTTTATCTGAAGGACGACTTGGGCATCATCCTGGATTCAACCGTTACCGATGCGGATGGCTTGTATTACTTTCTGGGTTTATTACCGGGTAGCTACTCCGTCAAATTTGGATCGGTGGATGGCTACGCTTTGACGGAGGCAGATCAAGGCGGAGACGATGCTTTAGATAGCGATGCAATGATCGAAATGGGGGGCATGACCCATGCTGTAACTTTGGTGGAAAACCAGGTAGACAGCACCTTAGATGCGGGATTCTACAAACTACCTGAAACCCGTATTCAATCTGGTTGTCAATGCTTAAGCAATGCCTATGACGGTGGAGATGGTCATTTCCTGGAAGTTCCATCGGTGTTGAGTTACCCCAATGAAATCTGGGTAGTTGCCGATTTTGAAAATGCTTTTGCCGAAAATAGTCCCGATCCGCCGATGAATCCTACTCCGATTAATATTGGAGAAGTGATGCTGGAGAATCAGCCGGGGGTTTATACCTTCCCCATCAGGATAGTGGATGGCATCCCCTATTCCATTACATTTACCAATGGCATTAGTACCGTGACGATTAAGAGCCAGTGCACCTATCCGGACCTGAACCTGACCGAACTGGTCAGTGACGATATTTGCCTTACGGATGATCCCTTTGTCCTGATCTCCAACCCCAGCACACCCGGGTCTGTTTCCTACATCGTAAATGACGTTCCGCTTTTTACCATCGACCCGGAAGGGCTAGGTGTTGGCGAACATGAATTGGTGACGACGTTACTACCCACCTCGCCGGAGGAGTGTGTGACAGTCCTGCGTACGGTTTTTCTCGTTACCGAAGACTGTTTCGCAAAAATTGGGGATAAAGTATGGTGGGACAAAGATAAAGATGGCGTTCAGGATTCAAGTGAAGAAGGCCTGGAAGGCGTTACAATCACAGTGACAAGTCCGGATGACGCCTCATTTATTGAGCAAGTGACTTCAGATGAAAATGGCATGTATATGATCATGGTGCCTCCAGAGCAGAATTACAAGGTCACCTTCGAAACTCCCGTAGATTATTTCCCAACACTGCCCAATATCGGGAACGATCAGAAGGACAGCGACATAGATCCAATGACCGGAATGACACCCGTATTTTACGTTGATAAAAATGAACAGAATTTTACCTTGGATGCCGGCTATTACAAGGAATGTGTCAATCTTATTGATCCTGGAAAGATTGGATTTGATCAGGTTCTGTGTGGCGCAGGGAATGATCCCGATCCCATTGTAGATCTTCAATTACCTACCGGAGGTGAAGGGGAAATCGAATATCTCTGGATGAAAAGCACTTCCGGGGGCGTTTTTGATCCCTCGTCCTGGATCGCTATCGATGGAAGTAACAGCCCCTCTTATGACCCGGGCCCCATTTTCAGAACGACTTATTTTACACGTTGTGCACGACGAAAGAACTGTGTCAGCTATTTGGAAACAAATGTGATTGGTATCATCGTTGACGATCAAGCCACCGCTGAAATTCTGGAGCCAAAAGTGATTTGTGCGGGAGATGAAGTCCTTTTTGTCGCCGATGGTAAAGGTGATGGCGATCACATCCAATGGGATTTCGGGCCATCTGCACAGCCCCGCTATGTTTCGGGCAATCCCGCTGCGGTAACCTATCCGGATGACGGCCTCTATAGAGTTATCTTGCAGGTTACTGAAAACGGCTGTACTGCTACCGATGAACAACGGATTGCAGTTTCTAATAGCCCTACCCTCTGTGGAAGTAGTATCGCCATTGACCTGGATGCGATGGAGGATGGTGATGTGATGGTGAAATGGGAAATGGAGAGTACCGATCTATTTTTGTATGAAATAGAACATTCCAAGGACGGTGGAAACTACGAAAAGATCGGAGAAGTAGAAACCGATACCAATGCACTGGCCTCTAATCGATATGAATTTTTAGACGAGTCCGCAAAGCTCGGTTTCAATTACTATCGTCTTCGAGTCACTGATACTCTTGGCAATACCGCTTACTCAGAAGTAGCCGACATTATTGTTTACGGGGAGTCCCGTTTGATGATGGTCTACCCAAATCCCGTTAAGAACGAACTCTTCCTGGAGATCTTCGACTCGTATGACCAAAATGTAACCATTGAAATCCTCAATGCAAATGGTCACCGGATGGATATCCATGAAATTGCCAATGGAGAGAAACTGGAAAAATTGAACTTTGGAGATTACCCTGCCGGTGTATATTTCCTGAGGGCTTCTTACGGGGAGAATAATGTTAAGGTCTTGAAGGTACTAAGGCGCTGATAGCAGTAGGTCATGCCTCTTTCTGCGAGGCATGACCTACCAAACACTCACATAAACTGCAAGGTTGAAAATATCGATAGGGCAGTACCCAATAGGTGCTGCCATCAATATTTTGATTGAAGAGAAAGGCCTAATGTAGGACTAGATTGACTATAATCACCGCCATAAATAAGGCTATAATGACATAGGATCCAATGGCTACAAATCGATCCATCTGATTAAAGGTGCGTTCTTCGGGCAAATTTTGTTTCATCGTCTTAATTTTTTGATTAGTAAGGAGAAAAAATGAACTGACTACTGGTGTGTCGCTTGTGGCCTATCCAATGAGCATAGGCCTTAAAACCAACACGGTGTTAACTCGTAATGCCTAATAAGAATTGTACCCTTCAAAAGAAGGTATGTCCAAAAAATAATGTTTTGCTAATTTGTACTCAGAGCCCTCTCTGTAGTGTTGTTCAAAGAAATTGAGAATTAGTGTTTTCTTTTCAAAAGAGAAGGTGAAAATAATATTGACGTAGTGCCGCCGAAGTGTTTGGAATTGAAATCAATAGCGATGGAGAATCAATGTTTGAAAATATCGATTCAAGTTTTGTGGGATAATTCAATTCGTTTTTGGGGTCTCTTAATATTTACTTTCTACAAATATACTTAAATTATATCTTCTGTCAAATGAATTTGAATGCAATATCCAACGAATTTTCATTTTTTTTTACGAACTGTGACAGGAATACTTCTAATTTGATTAGATTGTAGCCTGATATTCCAGATTAATATTTGCCAAATGAGAAGAGTTTTTGCACTGTTGGTAGGAATCGACACTTATCAGGCCCCGGTGCCTCGTTTGTTCGCTTGTAAAAACGACATTTCCCTGGTCATGGGTTATCTTGAAGAAATGCCGGGCATCGATTTACACCCTATGGTATTGCTGGACGCAGCAGCGACTAAGCAACAAATTGTGCACGGGTTCACCAATCACTTGTCTCAGGCAAAGGAGGGAGACGTGGCTTTGTTTTACTATTCCGGACACGGGACTTTTGAAAAAGCGGATGAAGTTTTTTGGAACACCAATCCGGATCGCGTATTACAATCCCTGTTATGTTATGACGGAATTTCTGTGACTGCAGACGGAGAGATCTACAATCTCTTGGCGGATAAAGAAATTCGTTATCTGATCCATAAAGTGGCCTCCGCAGGGAGCCATTTTTTAACCGTTTTTGATTGTTGCCACTCCGGAACCGCCTCCAGAAGCCGAGAGGAGGTGCGAAAAAGAACTTTCCTAAAAGTAGGTGAAAATGGAAATCTGTTAAAAGATGGAATCCCGACAAGGCCCTGGGAGGATTTTATCTTCGCGTCGGATATTTCACGGAGTACCGTTAACGATCGAGGTGTTCGAAATGCACTTCCGGAAGGACCACACATTCAAATTGCTGCTTGTTTGCCGGAAGAATCGGCATATGAACGCGGCGGGAACGGCGTTTTTACCAGGAGCTTTTTCGATGTGTTAACACGGACGGGAGGGGCCATTACCTATTTTGACTTGCAAAGCCACGTAAGAAACTTCATTAAGAATGACTTTCGCCAGGTACCACAGTTCTACGTACCTCAGGGCTACAACGACCTGATCTATCGGTTGTTCTTGGATCAACCGGTCACTTTTGACCGGCAGACTGAATCAGGCGAGCTAAAGATGGAAGGCAGCTTTTTAAAGGCCAATGTCATCTTCCATCCTCAAAAAGGATGGTACTTTGATTTGGGGCACATCAATGGCATCTCAAAGCAGGCAGAGACTGTAGAGGTATTTTCTCAAGACCGATCAGAGCAGTATTTGGCAAAGATCGGTGCCATCAGATCCGGAGAAACCGATGTGATCTTTACCTCCCTCGAACGTCCTGATCCGGAAAAAAAGTACTGGGCAATCGTCCGGGGCTTTCTGTCCAGCCCCATCAAGGTATTTCTCAATGATCATTCACCGGGGCTGGTGGGAAGCAAATTAATTGATCAGTACAGCAACTTGCTGGGAAGCAATATTTACTTAGCGGAAGAGGAATATGCAGCGGATTATACCGTTCAAATCGGCGAAAACAGCTATTCGATTACCAGAGCGGAAGATCCCTTAAGGCCTCTGGTTCCAATCTTCAGGTTTATCAATGAAGGTAATACCCAGACACTGATAGCTTATCTCAACCATATTTCGCAGTGGGAATATGTAAAGAACTTGCACAATCCCAACAGTCTATTGTTTGCCAGCAGTCCAATTCAATTGAACATCCAGCAAAGGACGGGCCAGCGGGAAAGTATGGAAGTTCCAATTTCCAATGGCTTAGCAATCTTACAATACGATCGGAGACCCGATGGCCGGTGGGGAGGCGCCGTTCAAATCAGCGTTACCAACCATTGGGAGCGCAAGCTCTTTGTAGCGTGTCTATATCTTTCTTCAAATTTTCAGATTTACGAGCAATTTCTACCGCAAAATGTCAACAGTATGTCGCCCGGAAGTACACTCTTCCTGAACGACGGACTAGACATTCCGCTCGTATACGAACGAGAAATAGCGGAGTACAATCACAAATACAGCATCTTTTATTTGAAAATCATCGCGAGTACCGCCCCTTTTGATGTGATGAACCTAGTGCAGGATGCGCTACCGTCGGCTAGCCAACCGGAAACGAGAGCCGGTCGAAAGATGAAAACGAGAAAAGAAAAAAATCCAAACGCCGAAGATTGGATTACCCAACTGTATACCGTGAAAATCAGGAATCCCGATTTTCGAGATTCCTGATTCGACTAGTTCATGGCTTTGATTCCCGGCAATTCCTTACCTTCCAGAAATTCAAGCATAGCTCCCCCTCCTGTACTGACATAGCTTACTTTGTCGGCCAGACCGGATTTATTGACAGCTGCAACGGAATCACCTCCACCAACTAAGGAGAATGCTCCATTCTGGGTGGCATCGGCCACCGCTTGAGCAATGGCATTCGTCCCCGCTGCAAAATTGCTGAATTCGAATACACCCATTGGGCCATTCCACAACAAAGTGCTCGAATTCTTAATAACTTCAGAAAATTGCTGAATGGCTTGTTTTCCAATGTCCAACCCCATCCAATCTTCCGATATCGCCTTGCTGCTTGTTGTCTTTCTTTCCGCCTCATTAGAAAAAGCGTCTGCAACCAGAGAATCTTCCGGTAAGAGCAAGCGAACGCCTTTAGCAGCCGCTTTTTCGATTAATTTGGAAGCCAGGTCTAGTTTATCATTTTCGACCAAAGATTTTCCGATATTACCTCCTTGTGCCTTCATGAAGGTGTAGGCCATACCGCCACCTACAATCAAATTGTCGACAAAGTCGATCAACTTTTCTAGAAGTAGTATCTTATCCGATACCTTGGCGCCGCCTATGATCGCTGTCAGTGGCCGCGTCGGGCCGTGCAATACCTTATTTGCATTCTCAATTTCCTTCTGCATCAAGAAGCCAAAAGACTTTGCTTCTTGGTCAAAATAATTGGCGACCGTAGTGGTCGAGGCATGGGCTCGGTGGGCCGTTCCAAAAGCGTCGTTGATGTAGACATCCCCTAATTCCGCCATGGCCTCCGCCAATTTTTCATCTCCTTTCTTCTCACCCGCTTCAAAACGGGTGTTTTCTACGATCAAAACCTCACCGGGACTTAATTTGTGCGACATCGCAGTAGCTTTTTCACCAACCGTTTCGTCCACAAAAAAAACCGGCTTTGCCAAAAGTTCCGACAAGTGATTGACCAGATGACGCAAAGTGAAGCGGTTGCGATCGATGCTGCCATCCGGCAGGAGTTTCTTCATCGGTCGCCCCAGATGAGACATCAGAATGGCTTTTCCGCCATGATCGATGATGTGCTTGATGGTCGGCAAGGCCGCTCGCATTCGGGTGTCATCCGTAATTTTGTAATCACCGTTGAGTGGTACGTTAAAATCTACCCTGACGAGCACTCGCTTGTTTTGAAAATTTATCTGGTCCATAACTGTCTTTTATTTCAATCTTTGTGTAAAAATAACAATAACAAAAACAATAGCAAAAAATAAAATTTAAATATAAAGCTTTTGAATTTTTAAGAAAGGTTATATATTTGCAACCGCTTTAGCAAGTATGGCCCGTTCGTCTAGGGGTTAGGACGCAGGATTTTCATTCCTGAAACACGGGTTCGATTCCCGTACGGGCTACAAAAGGTCAGACCAAAAGTCTGACCTTTTTGCATTATGTCTCTATCCTCACTAATTGTCGGTCGAAATACAGCACAATCTCTACCTGCCACAGAATAATTCCACCACTTTAACAGTTCAATACATAAGTAAATATGTTTCAAGCTATACCCATGAAAGAATCCGATCCTATAAAAACTAATCCCGTACCGGACTTCCCTCTCGAGGGGTTCGACCCCGTAAATGCCTCACTTCTGACTCTTCAGAACTCGAGTGGATCCACCGACTCCTCGCAAAAGACGCTCAAAGGAGGAGGCATCAACATCCTGGATTTGATCAGAACTAAAGACCCCTTTAGCTGCAAATTGAAAGCTGCCATTGCCATGGAGGCTTTTGGTGCATAGGCTGATCAATTCAACCATCTTCTTTCCTTTTAAGTGCCGTCCCTGGATTTAGGAGCCCGGTGGGCCCCTTAAAATCTATTTTGCTCCAGAAATTTGTTACTTTGTTGTAAAGGTGAGCGCGCGGTTTTAAATTGGCCCGAGGTTTTCGGAACCAATCCGCAAACGACATTAGCGAATGACAAATACGAATAAAAGAGCTTGGATATCGGCGGGTTATGACCTGTTTGCCAAAGAAGGTCCCAAGGGCTTAAAAGTGGAAGTGATTGCCCGTGCTGTTAAAAAGAGTAAATCCTCATTTTATCACTATTTCGCCGATGTGGAGGTGTTTACCGAGATTTTACTGAAACACCACCTCCAACGGGTTGAAGTCATTGTAGAGAAGGAGAAATTGTGTCAGAACATTGACCCGGAGCTCCTCTTCCTTTTGGTTGAATTCAAGTGTGATTTGCTATTTAACCGTCAATTGAGATTTAACCGGGCGAATCTGGCTTTCAGAGAATGTTTTGAAAGGACGAACAAGATGATGGATGCCTCCCTCCAGCAGATTTTGGCCAAAGAACTGGGTTTTCCCGGGAATATTTCTTTAGCCAGCGATACACTGGGGTTGATCCTAGAAAACTTTTATCTCCAGATTACCGAAGATACCCTAAATTACGAATGGCTATCATCTTATTTCCAACAAATCCGCTCGACCATCAATCATTTGCGAAACGCATGAGTGTAGGAAAGCGATGCCCAATAAATGGCTATGAATAAAATTGAAATTGTGGAAGCGAATATACCCATCGAAATCTATCGGAAACTACGGGTGATCTGTGGCCTGTCCAGTAAGTCCTTGGAAGCGAGCGAGATCGGATTGCCTAACTCCTTGCACTCAGTCATGGTTAAGCGAGGGGAGGAAATCATCGGAATGGGAAGAATCGTGGGAGATGGTGGCTGCTTCTGTCAGATTGTTGATATCTGTGTGCATCCCGAACATCAGGGACAGGGAATTGGTAAACGCATCATGCAAAACCTGACGACTTTTGTCCAAAATCACTTACCAGCAAGCTGTTATGTAAGCTTGATTGCCGATGGAGACGCTTCATTTCTCTACGAAAAATTCGGATTTAGAGATACCTTGCCCATTTCAAAAGGGATGTATCTCCAGCGATAACGCCGCAAACTCGTGAATAGAAATTAGATGTTTTGAAGCAAGTGTATAAACCCATACCCTTTAAAATCTCCAAGTCGCACAACCATGCGCTGCTGGTACAGGTTGATGAAGCGCCTTATTTTTACCGCCATCTACATTATCACCCGGAAATTCAGATAACGGCTGTTAGGAGCGGTGAAGGCGTTTTTTATGCGGGAAACAGTATGTCTGCTTTTGCCGAAGAAGAAGTATTTTTGATCGGCTCCAATGTGCCCCATCTATTTAAGAATTCTGCAGTCTACTACGGAGCAGACTCCCCGGGTGCCAGTAGTATTTCCCTGTTTTTTGACGAGTCTTCGTTTGGACCACATTTTTTCGAGATCAAGGAACTCGAATCAGTGAAGGAATTATTGAAATTGAGTAAGCGTGTTGTCAGAGTGCGGGGGAAATTAGCCGAAGAAATTTATGAACGAATGATCGCATCGACGGAAGTACAAAATGAAAGGCTTATCATAAATTTCCTGGAGATTTTGTCCCTGTTGTCTCAGGCCAACCTCGAATTTCTGAATGGGGAGCAATACCTACCTACATTAAACGCCAAGGAAGGAAGTCGGCTCAACGAAGTGCTCAATTACACCTTCCGTCACTACAATCGGGAAATTAAGATCGAACAAATTGCTGGTGTCGCCTATCTGAGTCGATCTCAATTCAGCCACTTTTTTAAAGTACATACCGGTAAAACCTACATTCGGTTTCTAAACGAATTGCGCATTGAAAATGCCTGTATTCTCTTGACGAATTCAAATGCTACCATTGAACAGATTTGCTATGAAGTTGGCTTCCAAAATGTTTCCAACTTTGTTCGGCAATTTAAGACGCTTAAAGGCATGCCTCCATCCCATTATCGACAGTCCTGGATAACTAAATCCTGATCTATGTTTAAGATTGAAACGAATCGTCTCATCCTTAGAGACTATGTACCAGCAGACTGGCAGGCGGTCCACCGCTATGGAAGAAGGGAAGACATTTTAGTCTATGAGCCATGGGGGCCGAATTCGGAAACGGACACTCAGGCTTTTATTGCAAGGGCAATGGCCGGGAGTGAAAAAAAACCGAGGAAGTTATTTGAACTGGCAGTCATCCTTAAGAGGAATGGAGAATTAATTGGGGGGTGTGGCTTTGAAATTAACAAAGAAAATCCAATGCGGGGGACTTTGGGATACATCATCAACCCGGTCTACTGGAGGAATGGATTCGCTTCAGAAGCCGCCAACGGTTTGATATCCTTTATGGTGAGGCATCATGGTATTTTGGAAATCGAAGGCATTTGCGACGCCCGTAACCTAGCCTCTCAGCGGGTTATGGAAAAATGTGAAATGCTGAAGATCAAAGAAGTGAAAGAGGATGTCAGAATCAAAGGTAGTTACCGGAGGCTTTACATCTATGAAAAGAAAATCCAAACGGTATCGGATCAATAGCCCCAGCGTTAAGTTCCTTTCTGATGCCTCAAAATCGGTTCAGCCGAAAAGGCCTCACATCAATGCTCGTCGATTGTTCGGTCATCAATTCGCAAATCAACCTCCCCGTCGCTGCCCCCAAGCTAAGTCCCATCATTCCATGGCCAACGCCAATCACCAGATTCCTTATTTTCTCAACTTTACCAATATAAGGCAGACCATCCGGCGTACATGGGCGATAGCCCTGCCATACCTGAAAAGTAGTGGTAGGAGGCAATGTAAAGTCACGGTAATAGGTCGGGATACTTTGTAGGATGCCTTGCACTCTTTTAGAATTTATGCGATGGTCCATGCCGCTCAATTCCAGGGTACCTCCGATTCTGAAATCCGCACCCATCGGGGTGAGCGCTACTTTGGCTTCCGACAGGATGGTAGGGACCTTAGGATACGTACCATTGTTTTTAAATGTGATGCTATAACCCTTTCCATCTTGCAAATGGATCCTTAGTCCCGCCTTGCGTAGTAAAGGGCCAGTCCAACTGCCGGCACTGACCACTACTTGATTGACGGAAACCATCTTACCGTCGGATTGAATCAACCGCATTATTTTTGAATCCTCGATCTCGAAATCCACGATTTCGGTGACTGGAATAAAGCGAACACCTCGTTTTTTCAGAGCGGTAATCATTTGGTTCATCAAACGATGTGGACTAAGATGTGCATCCCCTGGGAAATAGAGTCCTCCCGAGGCATGGAAGTCCATTCCGGGATCCAATTCTCTTAAACCCTGTAGGTCCAATATCTCCGCCTCCAGCCCCAATTGTCGGGCTTGTGCAGCGAATTTCTTTTCTTTGGTGGCCTGTTTAGCTGTGCGATACAGCATGAGGAGTCCTTTTTCGCCATAATCAACCTCGAAGGCGTTTTCGTTGATCATTGATCGGTACAGTTCCTTGCTCCACTCGTTGAATGCGTACAGGACCGGCATTGCCTCTTTGGCTTTCCGAGTATTGGCAGATCGATAAAAGTGCCAGATCCAGTGTAGTAGATCCAAGTTGAGCCGCGGTTTGATGTAAAAAGGACTTTTGCTGTCCAATAGCCATTGAAGGCCCTGGGTGATCACGCCCGGAGCTGCCAGCGGTACGAAGTGGCTGGGGACGATCATGCCGGCGTTGCCATAAGAAGTGCCATTCGAAAAGGTATGTTTATCGAGGATCGTCACTTGGAAGCCCTCTTGAACCAAATACCAAGCAGAGCAGAGACCAATGATGCCGCCTCCAACGATGTGGATGTCTTGTTTTATCATATTACTTGAAATCCGTGAGCGTAAGGATCATCATCGTCGATAATGATTTGATTATAACCGATGATTTTCGCCCAGCCTTGAATGCTGGGAATGATGGCTTCAT
>JANQRV010000129.1 GCA_028284395.1 Saprospiraceae bacterium | reverse complement strand
GAGTTCTAACTGGGTCAATATTTACGTAAAAATTCCGGAAGGGCTTGACTTTGAGCAAGTGTCGGCCAATATTAAAGATGCCAAACTGAATGGCATTATTGCCGCGGGAGACAATGACGACCGTTTCAAACCAGTGTCTTTCCTACACCCGATGTCCAGGTGGCATCTGTACAACGACTTTGAAAACGGCGTCAATACGGGTGGGCGGATCGACTATGTTTGGTTGTTCGGCATCATCGGCGCCTTCGTATTGTTTTTGGCTTGCATCAATTTTATGAACCTGAGTACAGCCAGATCGGAGAAAAGAGCCAAAGAAGTAGGTGTTCGAAAAGTGGTGGGATCTACCCGCAGTCAATTGGTTCATCAATTTTACAGCGAATCGTTTCTCGTCACCTTCATTGCTTTCTTTCTATCGCTGGGCCTGAACCAACTCTGGCTGCCGTTTTTCAATCAAATTGCCGATAAAACCATGTCGCTCCCCTTGAACAATGGCTGGTTTTGGATGGCCGGACTGACCTTTAGTCTATTAACGGGCCTGATCGCAGGCAGTTATCCCGCCTGGTACTTGTCTTCCTTTAAACCGGTCACCGCGTTGAAAGGTCGTTTCCAAGTTGGCGCTTACGCCAATGCCCCGAGGAAGGTGCTGGTCGTACTGCAATTTACCGTTTCGATCATGTTGATCATCGGCACTTTGGTCGTCTTCCAGCAGATCCAGTACACCAAGAATCGGTCGGTCGGTTACAACCAGGATCGACTGGTCAATATCCCCATTAAGGATGGTGGTTTCAATAGTCACTACGGCGCATTTCGCGATGAGTTGTTACAATCCGGTCACATCGAGGAGGTGACGATGGCATCGTTGCCCATTACGCAAACCTGGGGCACCAATAGTGGCTTTGATTGGGAAGGTAGACCACCGGAGGGAGGTGATCAATTTCACACCTTGGCGGTAACACATGAGTTCGGCAAAACGATCGACTGGCGAATCGTACAGGGGCGTGACTTTTCTTCGGACCTCACTACAGACTCCTTCGCCATCATCATCAACGAAGCGGCAGTTAGCTACATGGGATTCGACGATCCCGTCGGTAAAATTGTGCATTGGGGACCGGAACAAGCCTACCAAATCATTGGAGTAGCGGAAAACATGATCACTCAATCACCTTACGAAGAAGTACGCCAAATGATGTTTTTCCTGGACTACAACAGCGACAACATTGTAGCTAAGATCCAACCCGGTATTGCGACGCAGCAAGCACTCAAGACCCTGGAAAGCCTGTACGAAAAGTACGATCCGGCCAATCCCTTCGAATATGAATTCGTCGATCAAGACTACGCCCAAAAATTCGGCAATGAAGAGCGAATCGGCAATTTGGCCGGTATTTTCACCATATTGGCCATTTTTATCAGTTGTCTGGGACTTTTCGGCATGATCTCCTTTGTTATTCAGCAACGCACCAAAGAAATCGGTATTCGCAAGATTTTGGGAGCATCGGTGCAAACCATTGTCGGACTGCTATCCAAGGATTTCCTGCTCCTGGTCTTGATATCAATTGTTTTGGCAACGCCCATCGCCTGGTATTTCTCAGAGCAGTGGCTGCAAAACTATGGCTATCGCATCAGGATTCACTGGTGGATATTTGCGCTCGCCGGCGTTCTGGCACTGACGATTGCCTTTCTGACCGTAAGTGTTCAGAGCATCTTTGCGGCTTTGGCCAATCCGATCAAAGCCCTGCGTGATGAATGACCGGAGGAAATAGCCTCAATAAACAGTTAAATGTACGGATATTAAAAACTTCCGTAATAATAATACAAACAACTTTCCATCAATAGTTAGACTTTGTGATTTCATAGCGCTTTGACGGGAAAAGAGCCCCTGCTGACGGGCTTTTTTCCTGGTCGACCATCCCTTCTTCATCAAGAAATCACATGTATTATGAAACACAAATTTCGCTTTCTAACTACCCTTTTATGCTTTCTGTTTGCCAACCTTACAACTCAGGAGATAGCAGCGTCGGCGCAGTTCGACCTAAGGGTTTACCCCAATCCGGTCTTTGGTACACTTCATTTCGAATTTGAATTGGCAGAAAAATCGCACCTACCATTGGACCTGTATAACCCTTTAGGGCAGCGGATTACCCGGATTTCAGACCAAACCTTATCCCGGGGAAAACAGCGCATACGATGGGAGATACCGGCTGGGATGGTGCCCACCGGCCTCTATTATTATCGACTCCAAATTGGAAGACAAGTCGTATGCCAGCCTATTGTCATCAAATAGTTCATCACCAATCTACGGCGTTAGTGGAATCGATGGATTCCGCTAATGCTTTTGTGTTGGTTGAATGCTGGAAAAACAACTAAATGAAGTTGTCTAAAGTTTTCTACCGCTTTAGTCTATATTTCCAGTATTTTGGTAAAACCAAAACAACCGTAATGAACATGCGCCTCCTCTCCTATTGGATTCTCCTATTGCTCTTCAATAGTTCGCTTTCTGCACAAACTTCTCGCATCCCCGGTTTTGATCCGGCCCAAACACTTACTTTGCGTTTCGAGAACATTGGCTCGGAGCAAGGTCTTCCCCATCGAAATGTACAGGCTTTATTTCAGGATCATCTCGGCTTCGTCTGGCTTGGAACAGCAATTGGTCTGGTAAAATTTGACGGGCATCGATTTATCACCTACCAATATGAAGCTTCTGACACCTCTGTTTTTAAGAAGAGCAAACTGGCCATCTCGGTCAGCGCTATTGCCGAAGATTCGGATGGCGATCTATGGATCGGTTGTAAATACCAAAAATCGGGAAAGCCGCTACTTTTTCATTTTAACCGGCAAACCGAAAAACTAATACCCTTTCTTTTTGACAAAGAACTCAATCAATCCATTATCACCAATTCGATTAAACACCTCCACGTCGGACAAGGCTACCTGTGGATCGACGCCGAACAACTTTTCCGCATACCTGAGACCTGGGGTCAGACAGAAGGAGACAACTGGCAAGAGCCACCTTATAAGGTCTTCAATAAATCAAGGCTTAAGCAAAGAAGTTCTGCGGTCAGTAATTACACCTCACCTCCCAAGACCAGGGAAGACCGTCAAGGGCGTATTTGGTCTTACGGTTGGCGAGGTCTTTACGAATGGTTACCGGCTGTGGACTCCTTCCGGTTTCACCCCATCTCCATTCCTTTGCCGCAAAAGAAAGATGTATTTATTTTCGACATCGCCGAAACCGAAGAAGGCTGGTTCTGGGTTTTCCCCAATCGCCCCGGGTATCTCATAAAATTCTATCCGGATGATGGTTCTTATGAAATCCTGAAAGACCCAACCTATAGATTCGGTCCCATCTTCCTATCCACCAACAGGGGCTCTCTCTGGTTTGGCAGAAGCTCCGGAAGAGGTTCACTATTGATCTTTGACATCGAATCTACAACTGTGAGGAGAGCAAATGTTGAGGCAGACGGCATCGATTTTCTGCCATTGACCCGGATCAATTGCATGCTCGAAGATAGCAGTGGTAGCATCTGGATCGGAACCAGAGATGGGCCTTTGTTAAAGTATGAAGCCCAGGGAAATCAATTCCATCACCTAAAGTTTAAAACGAATAACCAAGTTTCATTACAGTACAGTTACATCAACGGCCTTAAACAAGATCGGCACGGTCACTACTGGATCAGTTCATTTGGCGGAGGGTTGATTCGATGGAATCGAGCAGAGCATTCTTTCACCCTTTTCCAGGCTGATCCCAATAACCTGGATGGCCCGCGTACCGACTTCCTAGTAGGAGTAGAAATCGCTACCGATGGGAAAATTTGGTTTGGCGAAGGCCAGTCAGCAGGATGTTACGACCCCGCTACCAACCGGTATCGCCACTATCGGGAAGGTGGTACCGTAATGACCGTTTACAACGATTCCAATAATCAAATTTGGCTGGCCAAGTACACGGGCGGGCTGCGACGTTACGATCCCGGATCAGACACCTTTGTCAAAATTGGCATGCCCGATCCTC
>JANQRV010000114.1 GCA_028284395.1 Saprospiraceae bacterium | reverse complement strand
GAACGGATTCCGCCATTGGCCACTTACAAAAAGCCCGAAAATTGTATGAGCAGTGGGGCGCCCGAGCCAAAATTCGGCAATTGGAAAAACGCTTTCCGGTTTTAGGGGCCCTCAACATTGGCAACAAGGCTTCAACCTCGGGTAGTTCTTCAGCCCGTGACCTAGATTATCTCAGTCTTTTGAAAGCATCTCAGACATTGTCGAGCGAAATCGTTCTCAGTAATCTGTTAGACAAGATGTTACCCATTGTCTTGGAAAGTGCCGGCGCCCAAGAAGGGGCCATCATTGAATACCGGCACGAACACCCCATTTTGAGAGCAAGAGTAGACGTTGCAGGCAAAGTCCATCTAATGGAGGATGCAGCCATTCTTACGGAAGATGCCTTGCCATTGTCTCTCATCAATTATGTATGGAGGACAAAAAAGGTCGTCGTACTTCCCAATGACGATGGCGATGAGAAATTTACCCGTGATCCATACATGCGCGCTCAACAGCCGAAATCGGTTCTGTGTTTTCCCTTGTTGAGAAACCAGGACCTAAGTGCCATTTTTTATTTTGAAAACAATCTGGCGACTGGTGCCTTCACCGAGGAGCGCCTGGAGATTCTGAGGTCGCTATCGGCACAGGTCAGCATTTCACTTGAAAACGCAAAGCTTTATCAAGAGATCGAAGATTCGCTCAACCGGCAGGTAGAACTGACAGAAGCATACAGCCGCTTTGTACCACGAGAATTCCTAAAACATCTCGGTCATAACTCTGTCCTAGATGTACAACTGGGCGATCAGGTACAAGGAGAAATGAGTGTACTCTTTGCGGACATCCGGGGTTATACTACTTTATCCGAACGGATGACGCCTTCAGAGAATTTTAATTTCATAAATGCCTACCTACGCCGGGTCGGTCCCATTATCTCTGCCAATGATGGATTCATCGGTCAGTATTCCGGAGATGGCTTTATGGCCATTTTCTTACACGGAGCGGAGTCTGCCGTAAAGGCGGCACTCGACATTCAAAAAAGCGTGTCGGTTTATAATGACCGACGCTCCCGAAAGGGACGATCACCAATCAAAGTGGGCATTGGTATCCACACCGGCTCTCTTATGATGGGCATCATTGGACACGAAGAAAGAATGGATCCGACCGTGATCTCAGATACGGTCAACGCCGCCTCGCGCCTCGAGGGCTTAACCAAGTATTTCGATACTTCCATCATCATTAGTGGGGCTTCCTTTGAGCAAATTGAAAAGCACCATCAGCGGGCCACTCGATTCCTCGGACAGGTTACCGTAAAGGGCCGGCAACAGGTAATGCCTATCTTCGAGGTATTCGACCCGGAGTCAGATGCTGTGGCCCGTAAGAAAGCAAAGACGAAAGCCGATTTTGAAAAGGGCCTTCGTCTTTATTTTAATCGAGATTTCGTCGATGCTACCCTACAGCTCAAAGGGGTTGTCGATGCATTCCCGGAAGATCCTCTGGCACAACGATACCTTCTCAAGGCAGCTCGTTATTTGGCAGAAGGTGTACCAGTTGACTGGACCGGAGTCGAGCAATTTGACGACAAATGAAGCGTTAGCCCTCCCTTGAAATTGGTTCGATGTTGGCATTTAAACGGAAAAAGTTATTGTGGTCATACTTGGTCTTCACCTCGATCAGGCGTTGATAATTGGGACCGTAGGAGTCCGATAAGAGGTCCGACTCTCCTTCCAAATCATAATTGAAATTGAAGTAAACCTGCCCCCCGGATTCCCGGCTCAATTCATTGAAGAAGTCTTTTGTCCATTGGATGTTTGCTTCATCGTTCTCCGCACCGGTCCACATGCTGTCTAAGCTGATGAGAAACTGGCCTTGCCGGTCACCGAAAGCAGTAGCGTCTACCGGTACCCGCTCAATGGCGCCTCCCATGTGCCGGATGGATATGATGGTTCGGTTGCTGGGTTTAGCCCATCCTTCTTCGATCAGCCTTTTCCGGAGATTTGGAGTTAATTCATTGACGTAGATCGATTTCCAATAGTTGCGCAGACTGTGTTTGCGCAGGTGTGGATCAAACATCTGTTGGATGTCCCGGTAGGGATAGATACTACTCATATCCATGAGCGGCTTAGCCACTTCTCTCATGGGTTGCAGCGCCTTCGCCCCTTCTTCGGCCGGGCCGGCATACATGCCCGCTAGCATGCAAATAGGCTGATTGTGAAGCAAGGGCGGGAACATGGGGTGTTCGGGGATTGACCATTGCATGCAATCCGTCGTCAGTTCATCCGGAAGGTCCGCTGTAAAGTCTACCCAGAAATCGTAGACCTTAGCGAGTTCTCCGCGGTGATAAGCACAGGCGACAAACATCACTTCCGGACCGATTTCCTGTAATTTGAATTCAAACATGGTAACTACGCCAAAATTGCCGCCACCACCCCGAATGGCCCAAAAGAGATCTTCGTTTTCGCTTTCGCTGGCACGGACCGTTCTTCCATCGGCCAAGACAACATCAGCACTGATTAGATTGTCGATGCTCATGCCTACTTTGCGACGCATCCAGCTTAGGCCACCATTTAATGTAAGACCACCTACTCCGGTTTCAGAGACCACACCTCCGGCGCAAGCTAAGCCAAAAACCTGGGTAGCACGATCAACATCGTACCAAGTGGCACCGCCTTGTACCTTAACGGTTTTTCGCGCTGGATCTACCCATACGGCATTCAATTGGCAAAGGTCGAGGACCATGCCTCCATCGGTGGTGCCTAAACCGGCAACGCTGTGACCACCACCACGGATGGCCATTAGTAAATCTCGTTGGCGTGCAAAATTAACTGCTGCCACTACGTCGTCCACGCTGGTTGGGGTAACGATCATGTCCGGGTGTTTGTCGATCATCTGATTCCATACTTTTCGCTTTTCATCGAAGCCAAAGTCACCATCCGTTAGAACCGATCCTTGAAAATCCGGCAGTAGGTGTTGAGAGGCAATAGATCTGAAATCGGATCCATTGCCGGATGAATTTGGGGTTGGGTTGCTCATCATAAATTCTTGGGTGTTTTAAGAAGTGATTACTGTAAAGTTACATGACTAATATATCACATATTTGGAAGACGAACCGATCGAAAGTTTTCTTATTGCCACCTACACAAGGGGAACATTTAGTGAATTTGCGTTGAAATGCGTTATGTTGCGCCGTACCTCATTTTACATAATCATCTAATTATCATAACTTTATAGCATTATTCTTAATATTGATAAAGTTCTAGTTGTTCTTTTTCCAGTTGATGGTAAAAGCATAGACAAACCACATTACTTCACCAAAAATTCAAGAAAAATGACCAAAGGTTACATCCCCATTGAACGAAAGTTATTCGATGTTTGGCCGTGGAAAACGGGAGAAGCATTCACGGTCCGATGTGCATGGATCGATCTGGTGCAAATGGCCACTTATCAGTCAAGAACAGAGGTCACAATCAAAGGCGACCCCATTTGTTTAACCAGAGGGCAAATCGCAGCATCTCAGCGTTTTTTAATGGAAAGATGGAAATGGTCGAACTCGAAGGTAAGAAGAATGCTAAGTCAACTCCAGAACAACGGCATGATCACGCTCCAAAAAAACCAGGGTCAAACCGTCATAAACATCTGTAAATACGATCTTTACTACGGTGGCAGAATCCATCAAAAATCGGAAAAAACCGCAGAAAAACCGGCATTAGACGCTAGAAAAACTACAGAAAAACTTTCAAAGGAGCCAAATACAAATAAAGTAAAAAAAGTAAGGAAGGAAAATAAAGTAAAAAATGTAAATAATAATATAGAGAGAGGAGATCCAGTAGAAAAAGCCATTAGCCTCACTTTGGAACATTACCAGCAAAATCCTGAGCAAAAAAGGAGCCTATTAAATATCTGTGGGTTCCGGGAACGAGTACACGGCAACTTTGAAACTGAAGTACGAAAGTTTTGGCTGTTCCACTACGAAAAGGACAATTTGCTCCGTGAGCCCCTCAAGCACCTGAAACGTTTTCAGTCCTGGCTTTTAAAAGCTAAAGAGTTCAATCAGCCTACAAAGCAGCAACCAGCCGAATGGCACCGCAGCGGTCCTTACAAACTGCTCTAGACGACTGAACATGAACAAATCTATGTGGGTCGGAACAGGTATTTCTCCGTGAATGGTTCATAATTGAAGCAAACTAAACTATTTTCATAGTATGAAAAGACGTCCAGCATTACTTTGTATCGGCTTTTTAACGTTGTGGTTTGCTGTTTCATCGCAGTCTATCGGCTTAACCCACCAGGAGGAAATTATGAAAATCGGTAATGACCGCCAATTGTTTGTGGATCATTACTTGATTGACAGTTTGAGTCAGGCCGATCTAAAGCTGCACCGCCCCAGGGATGAAGGACCGGTATTGTATTTTGATCAACCGTGGGAAGGTCCATTTAGCGGCTATTGCACCATCATCAAGGACGATGATTCGTTCAAGGCTTTTTACAGAGGCTTGCCAATGAGCGGCAATGATGGCAACAGTCACGAAGTAACTTGTTATGCCGAATCCGACGATGGCATCACTTGGAGAAAACCCAATGTAAACCTGCATGAAGTTAAGGGCAGTAGCGTTAATAATGTGATCCTGGCCAATGCTGCCCCCGTAACCCATAATTTTAGCCCCTTTTTGGATAGCAGAAAAGGCATTCCGGCAGATGAAAAATTCAAGGCGCTTGGTGGAACGGAAAAAAGCGGGTTGATTGCCTTCAAGTCTGCAGATGGGATTCACTGGACAAAAATGCAAGCAGCGCCCGTAATCACCGATGGTAAATTCGATTCACAAAACGTCGCGTTCTGGTCAGAAACCGAACAAAAATACATTTCGTATTTCAGGATCTGGACGGAGAAAGGCTATTCCGGTTATCGTTCGATCGGCAGAGCTACCTCGGATGATTTTATCCATTGGAGCAGCACTACCACCATGAATTTTGGTGCAACCCCCACGCAGCACTTGTATACCAATCAGACCCATCCCTACTTTCGGGCACCACAAATTTACATCGCCATTGCGGCACGCTTTATGCCCAACCGGCAGGTTGTGGACGAGCAGAGTGCCATCCAGCTCGGGGTTAATCCCAAATACTATAAGGATTGTTCAGATGCCGTTTTTTTGACCTCGAGGGGAGGAGATCAATACGACCGAACGTTTATGGAGAGTTTCATCCGTCCGGGTATAGGTTTGGAAAACTGGGTTTCACGCACCAATTATCCGGCTCTGAATGTAGTACAAACGAGTCCTACCGAAATGTCCATTTATGTAAACCAGGATTATGCCCAGGCTACGGCCCACCTTCACCGCTATACGCTACGGTTAGATGGTTTTACGTCAGTAAGTGCTCCTTTTCGGGGTGGAGAAATGATCACGAAACCCTTTGTATTTTCCGGTGATCAACTGTTGTTAAACTTTGCCACTTCAGCAGCTGGGTCCGTCCAAGTTGAAATTTTAGATGAAAATAAAAAGCCGATTGAAGGCTTTACCCTTGAAGACTGTTATGAAATGATTGGTAATG
The DNA here is from genome assembly GCA_028284395.1 of Saprospiraceae bacterium. Lineage (GTDB taxonomy): Bacteria > Bacteroidota > Bacteroidia > Chitinophagales > Saprospiraceae > JANQRV01. The sequence continues at coordinate 8,950 of JANQRV010000114.1, read as the reverse complement.
AAATTGAAAGAGAAGTACGCTGGAATAACTCCAAACGTCTTCGAGAACTTGTGGGCCAACCAGTCCGGCTGCGTTTTGCACTGGTAGATGCCGATCTCTATGCTTTCCGGTTCGGTCAGCAACGCTTTCCAAAATTGAGCTTATTGGAAGTGAATAAAATATGGGAAGAAGCTCCACACAATGCTTTCACGGATCTCATCTATGCCCGAAATAGGTGGTTTTGTGTTTTTCGAGAAGGGACGAACCACATTAGCCCGGATGGAACCATCCGAATCATTAGTTCGCCAGATGGCGAAAAGTGGGAGTCGACCGCTCTGCTCATTTCCGAGGATGCCGATTTGCGCGATGCCAAAATAAGTGAAACCCCAGCGGGCAAACTGATGATCAATGGTGCAGGTGCCTTGCGTGACCGATCAGCTCACACGCACCAGTCTATGGTCTGGTTCTCAGACGATGGCCTAAAATGGGAGAAAAGCCAATCCGTAGCGGATCCCAATTATTGGTTGTGGCGCGTCCATTGGCATCAAAACAAATCCTACGGTTTTGGTTATGCGACCGGAGAACAAAAACAACTGAGGTTGTACGAAAGCAAGGACGGGATAAATTATCGAACCCTGGTTTCAGACCTCGGAATCGAAGGTTATCCCAACGAAACGTCGATCGTATTTAAGGGCGACACCGCTATTTGTCTGCTTCGAAGAGATGGAGCTACAAATCACGCATTATTGGGAAGTTCCCTACCGCCGTATGAACACTGGGATTGGAAGGACTTAGGTCGGCGGATAGGCGGGCCGGATATGATTCTATTGCCCAATGGCAAACTACTGACGACGGTCCGCTTGTACGAAGGAAAAGACTGGCACCCCGCACGAACTTCTTTATGCTGGATAGATTTAGAAAACCATCAACTTATTGAAGCACTTCGCCTTCCATCGGGAGGAGATACCAGCTATGCCGGAATGGTATTGAAAGAAGGGATCTTGTGGATTAGCTATTATTCCTCCCACGAAGGAAAAACAGCTATTTACCTGGCTAAAGTGGGAATAGAATAAGCAAAGAATACCCGGTGGCGAGAAGGAAGTGTGCGATATAGAACGGAATACATGATTGTCAGAATCGATCGATGAAAAACAAGAAAGTGAAATTTTGACCTGCAACTGTGACATTTTAGGTTTTTTGGCAACTAAAAAGGCAGAAGGTCTTCCCAACCGCGTTGCTAAAAAATCAAAATTAAGCTATGATTTTCAATTATATCAGTTGGAACCCCGACCCCGAAATAATAAATATTTTCGGATTCTCACTCAGGTATTACGGAATCCTCTTTGCGGGTGGATTGATTTTATGCCTTTACATTTTGGGATGGATCTTTAAGCAAGAAAACATCCCCCCGCAAAACCTGGAACAATTATCCATCTACGGTATGGTTGGTATTCTAGTAGGGGCAAGACTTGGACATTGTCTGTTTTATGAGCCATCTTACTATTTATCACACCCTCTGGAGATGATTTTTCCAATTGCCTTTCCCTCGGGAGGTGGGATACAATTTATCGGATATCAAGGACTGGCGAGTCATGGTGGGGCCTTGGGGTTGCTGATCGCATTGTATTTCTATTCGCGAAAGACTCAACATTCAATGATTGATGCCATCGATTTGATTGCAGTGGTTGCGGCCTTGGGCTGTGGGTTTATCAGAATCGGCAACTTTATGAATTCTGAGATTATCGGCATTCCGACTACAAAGCCCTGGGGGGTGGTTTTTGAGCGAGTAGATCGTATACCGAGGCACCCAGCTCAATTGTACGAGGCGATTTCTTATTTCATCATTTTTATGATCATGATGATGCTCTACAAAAAAATGAGGGGCAGATTTGGAAACGGATTCTTTTTTGGATTGGTACTTGTGCTATGCTTTACCGCTAGATTTATGATTGAATTTGTAAAGGAGAACCAGGTCGGATTTGAGGATGAAATGACATTCAATATGGGACAACTTTTGAGTCTTCCTTACATAGTAGTGGGCATTGGTTTTATCATATACGGACATAGAAGATCAACAAACTCAGTATTCCGTGATGGCGTACCGGTATCGAGGTAAGTTTATGACCCACTGTACCGAATGTTCTGCCACCAAAAAGCAGAAAGTCGAAGGCGTCGATTTTGCTCTGCTACTGATCAAATCCAAATTTATGGATGAGCTATAACGGATGAAGAGTAAATTATTTCAGTTCATAATATTTAAACACAGGATATTCAACTTGTTTTTCATTTACGCCTTCCCGTTCCAAATAATCATCAAAGAAATTCCAAGTGACTAAGCCATCATCGGATTGGGGCTCCAACATATAGAAAATCAAATTGGTTAATGGCTGTGCCATGTCGATCCAATAATCGCCCTTATTGAATTTTCTAGTTTTCGACACAAACTTACCCTCAGCGGTTGCCATGAAATGCCCTTCAAATTTTCCGGAAGAACGGATCAAGCTATCCACTACAAAAACTTCACCAACGACATTTTTAGGTTGCTCCAGCTGCGTAACTTGTACGCCATGCATTTTTAAGTGATCGACAATGGATTTCATCGATTGAGACAAAAGATAACCTCTGGGCAGGCGACTAGTGACAGTAGCTTCAAATTTAGAATAGTTGTCGACATCAGCCACTTCAATTATGCTTCCCGATCGAACATAATTGGTATCTCCTTCCGCATTGAGGTACGGCGTATAATCGTAGGTTCGGTACCGCTCAATTTTCTGATCCAGAGGAACCTTTTTAAAACGTACCCCTTTTGTTACCTTTCCCGCATTTTGGAGGACGTTATTGATGGCGGCAATTTCTGCTTGAGCATTTATTTCCGACATTCTTTGACCATGAATATTGGTATATTCCAGGATTTCTGTTACAAAGGCATAAGTACTTTGCATGCGTTTGTAGAAGCGATCGTGTGCAAAAGCTTCGCTCAGTATCCCAACCTTATTGCGCAGTCCCATTTGATTTACCAAATACCGGGGATGATGATTGTAAGTAACGATGGCTTTTGGAGGCCATCCGCTTCTTAAAGAATGATAACCGTACGGGCCTAAATGGACATCGTATTTTTCTTTTGCTGCTTTTACTACGTATGGAAACAGTTCATACCAGGTAAAATCATAGGGTCTTCTTTCACCGGCGTAATGATAACTCGGTGCGTAGGTCAGTCCATAACCATGCCAGGTCCCATTCGTAGTATGTAAATCCACCAGCATTTCTGGATCCCATTTCAAAAGGATGTTTTTCATCAAAGCCCTTGTTTCAAAGGCTTCCAACTTAATCCCATCTCGGTTTAGGTCCCAACCTTGGCTATTGGCTCGAATGCCTACCGCAACCGGGCTATCCTCCTGCGATGGTCGTCTACCCTGCTCCATTTCATCATTGGAGTCGGTATTGTAAATGGGGGCGAATAGGATGATTTGATTATTAAGCAAATACTTTTTATCTCCCAATAGGATTTCCCGCATTAAGATTTGTACCACCTCTTTGCCTTCTACCTCACCAGCGTGGATATTGCCTTGGATGTATATGACTGGCTTGTCGGAGGCTTCGGCCTCCTCGGGATTGGAAATTTTAGGATTGGCCAGAACGACCAGCGGTATGTCCTTTCCCTCCTTACTTTTCCCCATCGATTCTAAATGGATTAAACCTGACTGCTTTTGTACGGCCTGAATAAAGTCCATTACTTCAGTATAGGTGGAGGTCTGCTGGTAATTGGTCTTTTCAGGAACGGTTATGAGGTCGGCCGGCCATACCGTATTTTGAGCTGGTGCAACGATTGCGAAAAGGAATGCTACTATGGTGGATAAAGCCTTCATGAAAGTGGATTTAAATTGTATGGGCGAAAATAGGGAGAAATGAGCATTGACCTAATCCGTTAGAGTAAATCTATGGATTTACTAAAATTATGGCCATCGAGCCTTACCCACAAATAGAAAATCGCTTGCAGTATTTGATCTACAAGCGATTGATATGTTTTTGTGGTCCCACAAGAAGTTTCGAGAAAGAATCGAAATCCCGGGTTTTCCACTTAATTCTTTGTTTTTCTTCGATTTACGGGTTCACGCCCCAAGAGGACTCACGAAAAATAACACCATTTTGGAAGACTAAAGAACAAAAAAGACAACGATCCCGACAACGCTGTCAATTTGAGTGTCGAAGCATAATTTCGTAACACTTAAATTGTTTTTATGTCGAAGTTACCGAAAGCGAGATTCAATCTCCGGCTCCCAACTCAAAAACCGAAACGCTAATCTACCTGGCCTACCGCTATCGAGGAAAGCGTTTGATTTACTCTACCGAATGTTCCATCCTACCCAAAGATTGGGATTCTAGAGCACAAAGGCCGATTATCAGGCAAAACAGGAAAGATCTGTGGGCCATCAAAAGAAAGATCGATGACATTACCGCTTACTGTGAGGATATCTTCATAGATTCAAATTACGGCCTCCTAGAGCTGGAAGAATTCAAAAGGCAGCTTGATATTAAAATTGGCAAAACGGAACCTCCAGCGCTTCCTAAAGTCGATGCAAAGCCTGTTGAAAAGAAGCCGACCCTGCTTGAATTTATGGAGCAGGAATTGAAACTTATGAAATCCCATCATATGCCGTCTTCAACTTGCCGGGGTTTCAAGCTTCATGTCCGGATTCTCAAGGATTTTGCCAAGAAGAGAGGGAAATTCACCTACGAAGATATTGACTGGAATTTTCGATGGGAACTTATTGACTGGCTCACCGAACAGAATTTTCAATTAAGCTATGGAAACAAAACGCTCAAAGTTTTGCATAATTTCCTGAAACGAGCCAGAAGAAAGAAACTGCATGACAATACCAACTACCGTGGGAAAGGTTGGACGGTTCCTCAAAAGAAAGTTAGAGGGCATAAAGTAATTCTGAATACCAAAGAATTGCAGATTCTTGCCGATCTAAAATTGTTTGATACCGCCGAAAAAGTTAGGGACCTCTTTCTGATTGGAGCTGGAGTCACCGGATTAGACCTTTGGAAGGAACTGCATGAAAAAGGATTCCGGGGATCTCTGACCACTTTCTACATAAAATTTCGGGCACTAATCGGCACCAATACATTGACTAAAAATAAAATCCAACCTGTGAAAATTAAGGTATGGTCTTCTAGAAGAATGAGTTTTCTGTTGAGCCGAGATCCTCAGATACTTCAACCGGAAGAACTAAACTATGTAGAGACATTGTTAAAGATCAATCCCAAGATACAATTGGCCTCTCATTTGACGCGGCAGTTTGTCAATATGGTCAATAGTCGGGAAAAGGATCAGCTTGATAATTGGATCAGCGAAGCTTTGGAAAATGGGATAGCTCCTCTGAAAAATTTTGCCATTGGATTACAAAGCGACTACGATGCAGTCAAAGCTGCTCTTTCGTTAAAGTGGAGCAATGGCCAGGTAGAAGGTCAGGTCAACAGACTAAAAACAATTAAGCGACAAATGTACGGAAGGGCCAGTTTCGAACTACTGCGCAAGCGCGTGTTGATGGACTCTAGCTGAGAGCTTCCACCAAAAGTGACGAAGATCCTAAGAACCATGCCACTCGTAGCGGCGCAAACCGTGCCACTACATCTTGTTATAAAAAATCAATAATCAGGTTTCTGTTTTAATGCTTTGCCATAGATATCCGCTGTGGGTATGGAGCTTTATGGATTTACCAAAAAAGCGGTTACAGCGATGGCAAATCGAAAAATAGAGACAATGGATGTGAAGCAATTATTACTGCTCAAAATCAAGGGTTATTTCAACCGGCGGATAGCGGATCAGCTTGGCATATCCCGGAACACGGCCAATGAATATGTAAAGTTGTTGAAGAAGAGCGGGCGGAGTTTTGAGGAGCTAAGCGAGTGGAATCTGGCGCAGTTGAAGAAATTGGTGGAAGACTTGAATGCCAAGCCGGAGGGGTCATCGAATAAAAAATATGATGAGCTAGCCAAACTCATCCCCCGGTATTTACAACAGAAGAAGTATCCGGGCTGCACCTATCAAGCGCTGTGGTATGAATATAAAGCGGCTTATCCGTCGGGCTATGGCTACACCCAGTTCAAGCTTCATCTAAAGGCCTATGAAAATCGCAAGACGGTCAGTTTCGTGGTCAATCATAAGTACGGAGATAAGCTCTTCATTGATTTTACGGGCCAAAAATTGCAGATAGTAGACCGCAGCGATGGTACAGTTGAGGAAGTAGATGTTTTTATTGACATCCTGGGAGGTAGTCGGTATACCTATGTGGAAGCGTGTCTGAACCAGCAAATGGAACATTTTATCCGGTGCACGGTCAATTGTTTGGACTATATCGGAGGTGTGGTGCAGGCTCTGGTTCCGGATAATCTAAAATCGGCAGTTCACCAGGCCAGTGATTACGAGCCGAGATTGAACCGCCAGTATAAAGCCATGGCGCTGCATTACAATACGGTCATTGTTCCGGCCCGTGCCGAAAAGCCACGGGACAAGGCCTTAGTCGAAGGAGCCGTCAAATTGATTTACCAACACATTTTTTATCCCATCCGCAATCAGGTATTTTTCTCCCTGGCTGAGCTGAATGAGCAGATCCGTGCCTTGTTGGTGTCTTATAATTAAAAATTTTTTCAAGACCGGGATCACTCCCGTAAAGACTTATTCGAGCGTCATGAAAAGGCTTTACTGGCCCCTCTGCCCGTTCACCGTTTTGAGATCAAGAGCTTCAAAAAAGCCAAAGTGCAAAAGTACACGCATGTGTGGGTGGAGAAGCACTATTACTCAGTGCCGTTCCGCTACATGGGCCGCCAGGTTCAGGTCCAATACAATGGCCTGACGGTGGAGATTTACTATAAACACGAGCGGATCGCTCTGCACAAAAGATCCTTCCGTCCCTATGCTTACACGACCATAAAGGATCACCTGCCTTCTACCCACCAGTATGTGCTGGACTGAAATCCGGAACGATTTATCAAGTGGGGTCAAAAAATCGGAGAGGCCACCGCTCAATACATCCAAAAAGTACTGGAACATTACTCTTATCCGGAACAAGCCTACAAATCCTGTCGGGGCATCCTCCGATTAGGCAAACAGTATTCCGAACAAAGACTTGAGCGGACCTGTATGAGGGCACTATGCTATAAAAAATATTCATTCCGCACTATTGAATCGATCCTGCTCAGAAAACTGGATCTGATCGAACCGCTATATCCACCTGATTCCGGAGAAGACAAGTTTTGATTAAGAGTCGTTGATCTTTACTCCCATAAAGCGAAGATATTTGTACAGAGTGCTTTTGGCGATGCTGAGGTATTTGCAGATTTCCGAAACGGACATTTCTCGCTTTTCATACAAGGTCTTTGCGATCATTGCTTTGTCCTTTGCTTCTTTCGACAGACCTTTGGGACGGCCGCCCTTACGGCCTCGGGCTCTGGCAGCAGCCAAGCCCGCTTTTGTTCGTTCACCGATCATATCTCTTTCGAATTCGGCCAGGGCTGCGAACAAATAAAAGGTCAGTTTGCCGTGAGGGGTCGTTGTATTGATGGAGTCGTTCAAAGACTGAAGCCCTGCCCCTCTGGTTTGAATTTCATTGACCAGGTTGACCAGACCTCTTAATGACCGGCCGAGACGGTCCAACTTCCAAATAACGATGATATCATCGGCCCGAAGTTGGTCCATCATTTTTCGGAGTTCAGGCCGGTTGGATTTGGTCCCGCTCATTTTTTCTTGAAAGATGGTTTGGCACCCTTCCCTTTTTAAGGCATCCATTTGTAAAGCTAAATTCTGATCCCTGGTGCTGACACGCGCATACCCAAATTTCATGATTTTCTGGTAAATTGGTTCCCCAGCAATTTATTGAACTGTGAATCCGAAAACCACTATTTTGGACTGGAGTTCCCCAGATATCCGCCTTTTCCAGGGATGGGGTGAACGGTAGTTTAATTCGGTGGTTCCGGCAATCTCAGTCACAACCTACAGAAAAGCTTCCGTACCCAGGAACATCAGTACAAAAAACCGTTTCGCCGATCAGGGAATGCCCAACTGCACGATCTGTTAATAGTGTTTACATAATTGCAAAATCAGACACTGGAAAATTTACGCAGTGCTTTATACTGGCGAAGTAACCCGATTTTATTAAACTATGCTATAATATTTAAATTCAGTGCGTTGTAATTTAGATACTTCTACTTTTTACCCTGTCTACCACCAAAGGGAAGAATAAAAAGAATATTCGGAAATTTTTTACATACCTACACAGTATTAAAATGCAACTCCAACAGTGTATTTTTGGAACGGAAAAATCTGTTTAAGTGAGAAAGGTTGATAAGAAGCATCGTTATAGTTCTTCGCTAAATCTGACAAAAGAGTGAGTACCATGAAAACTTTGATTATTGATGACGAACCGCAGAGTCACGTCGTTTTAAAGCAACATCTGGCCATTCATTATCCGGATGTCCAAGTTATTGGTACTGCCTTCTCGAAAGAACAGGGAGTACGACTGGTGAATCAATATCATCCGGATTTACTCTTCCTTGACATAGAGATGCCCGATGGCACTGGTTTCGACCTATTGCGGGAAGTTGACCACCTGCGATTCCAAGTAATCTTTGTGACTGCTCACAACCAATATGCGCAAACGGCAATTCGTTTCGGTGCGCTCGACTATCTTCTCAAACCAATTTCTGCTTCAGAGCTCAGTGCCACCATCTTAAAGGCTCAGGTTCGGAGACTTGAACATATTCAATTGGCACAAATGGATATCATGCGCGATGTTCTCCAAAAACTGCAACAGAAAAAATTACCTCCACTAATGGGAATTTCGACTGCCAAGGGCGTCCTTTACTTTCCGACCAAAAGCATCATCCGTTTGGAAGCGATGCAAAACTTTACAGAGTTTATGGTGGATGCTGAAGATCGTCGCCTTATTGCCTCTTTCAATCTGAAAAA
>JANQRV010000099.1 GCA_028284395.1 Saprospiraceae bacterium | reverse complement strand
TTGGTTGCATGAAGTCACCGGCGGTTTGGTCGGACAAGAGGACAACCAGGTAGATGAACCGGAAGAAAACGAAGAATCTATAGACGAACCGAGCAGTGTTGTTGCGAGCGCATTATATGTAAGTGCAGCACTTCCCAACCCGGCCGGCCCGGACCCCGGCAATGAATGGGTCGAGGTTGCTAATGATGGCGAAAGTCCGGTTGATCTGCAGAGTTACCGAATTGAAGACAAACAAGGTGGACGCCTGGAATTGACGGGGGAAATTAGCGCCGGAGGCAAATCAAGGTTCTTAATTCCGGAGGGCCATCCAATCAAATTAGCCAATAGCGGCGATCAGATCAAACTGCTCTTGGACGGACTCAGCATTCACGAGGTAAGCTACCCAAGGGTTGGATCCGGACAAATAGTCAACTTTCAGTCTCCTTACGGAAATGCGAAGCCTGAGCACCAACACAGTCCCAAGGAGGATTGTAATTGTGATGACAACATCGAAGATTGCGGCAGACCCATCGATCCCGAATTTACACCCGGGGCTATTCCTTGCTGAGAAGAAGCTATTGATCTGCCAACAAGATAATCCACTTCATTGGGAAGCCAGGCTCGCCCTCAAGGCTTCCCAATATTCAAACAATGCTTCTTCTGAAATGGCGCCGACCTGCAATTCTTTCAGGTACGTACCCAAAGAGGAATCCTTCATTGCAGCTCGGTAGCCCCTGGCAACCATGTCGAACAGTTGGGGTTTTGTCTTTGGTGAAAATCTGACCTTCCTGGGCAGGTCGACACTGATCAGTAATCGTTCCTCCGGAATGGGATAGCTACCAATGAATTCGGGATCGAAACAGTATTTACCTCGATAGCGATCGAAGGGCCGGTAGTTGACCAAAAACGGAATGTGGGCTGAAGACAGGAGACAGGCCATCAAATCTTGCCGGCTGTCGAACGCTTTGACAAGTTCATACTTATCCAAATATTGTATACCAATCTCCAAATTGCGCAAGCCGGAATAGTCGCGATCGATCGGAAGCAATTGCTCGAGACAGCCCTGTAGCATGCCCTTCCATTTGCCCACGAAAGCCAAAGATTTGAAATTGTCGGATTGGGATAGAAACGGCAGGACAACGGCGTCAATCGGACTGAGATCCAATGCCATGACCGCAGCGGTATATGCACCCGATGAGCACCCCGAAAAGGAGACCCCACTTAGATCGTAGTGCTTCTTTAAAAGGAGATAGTAGCCAATGTATTGGAGGTACCCTGTTCCAATTCCTCTGAAGTGCAATGACGGTTGTGGTTTCATTAATTGTCAAAAGATACATCTAACTCTTCCATAATTCGCTGCCCAACTTCAGCAATCGTCAACTGGTCGGTACGCACAATTTCAATGTTTCTTGCCATCGCATCCTTCCTCAAATAGTGGAGCCAACCAATCATATCCGGATGGTATAGCTCCGGTTGACCCCGTTGGATCAGGCGGGCCTTCATGGTGGCCTCTTCACAATCGAGCAATAGTATTTTATAATCTCGATGGTTGTTCTTTTCAAACCCTTGAATGTAGAACTTGATCTCGGTTGAGCCTTCAAACAGAACGTGTACTTCTTCCTGTCGGGCAGTGTTGACAAGTTTGTCTATCCACTCCACAGTCGCTTCTTCCTGCCATTTTTTAACATCCTCTAATTCATCCCAGTTCGGTAGATCCATATCATCAAAATGGAAGATTTTTATCTTCTTTATTTCCGGCAATTTTTCCGCTAATGCGCTCAGAACGGATGTTTTGCCGACACCGGATGCTCCAGTTATCGCAATGATCATGTTTTGCTGATTATATGCTTTGTTTCCATTGTTATCCTGTCTATAGCGACAAAACCTTTCCTGAATTTCTTGTTACTGTGCGTTTTGGACATCGATTGCTTCCCTAATCTGCTTCAAGTCTTGTTTGAGTCGTTGCGAATTGCGGTAAATGCCCAATATCAAGATGCCGGGAATGAAAATATAAAGAAAGCCAAAACCGTTCTGTGCAACTCCATATACGATGACGCCAATCAAAAACCCGATCAATACGGCAGCAGTGACTTCTTTTCTTTTGATCTTTTTTTCTTCCAGCAACAACTCTTCAAGAGTCCATTTAGCATAATCTTTATTCTCCAAAGTGATTTTCTTTTAATTAAACTTGTCTAAACAGGTAGCAAGGTAACCATCATTGTGCTACTTCAGTAAATGTCGTTTAAAAAAAGTAACCAGGCGCTTGTGGTAATCGTACCTGGCTGCCTCATGCTGGATGACGTGCCTTTCCTGGGGATAATACATGATTTCAAAATCTTTTTCCAATTCGATGAGCTTCTGTGTGACACGAACGGCATCTTGAAAATGAACATTATCATCAATGATTCCATGCACGATCAATAAAGGATCTTGCAGTCCTGCAGCATGATTGATGGGGCTGGAAACCTGGTAAGCTTCCGGGTCATCTTGTGGGAGATTGAGTATCCTGCTGGTCCACAGGTAGTTGTAATGTGCCCAATCCGCAACGGAAGCATTAGCGATACCAGCAGCAAATTTTCCCGGATGTTTAAACAAGGCCATTAAAGTAAAAAAACCTCCGTAAGAAATGCCGTAGACACCGATTCGGTCGGGATCTATTCCGTGCTCTTTGACCAAATAATCAATACCCGCCAAACCGCTTTCCACATCCTTAACCCCCATTGTACGATAAATATCCGTTCGGTAATCTCTGCCAAAACCGGCACTACCCCGATAATCGAGGTCTAATACTGTATAACCTTCCTGAACCAGATAATTGATCATCGATAAATGCGTAGCGTAGCCGTAAACAGACCAACCTTTGTGGCTGAACTGGCGATAGCCGCCGCCGTGAATATGAAGAATAGCCGGCTTCTTCGGATGAGGCTGCTTGGGTTTGAATAAAGCCGCCCAAACGGGTTTGCCATCTCGGTGCGGGAATTGCACCATTTCGGGCTGCACCAAATCGGTTTGGTAATAATTTTTGGTGCCACTGACGGTAACCCTCCGGGATACTTCTTCTTGAAGGTCAAAACAGTACAAATCAGGTACTTGGACAGATCCGCTGTGAAGTACAGCCATATTATTTCCGTCGGGAGAAAGATAGCCGGTATTTCTCCCGGCTCGATCGCTTATCTTTTTTAATGCTCCCGTCTTCAGTGAGAGGACATATAAGTGATCCTGACAAGGGTCGTCCTTCCCCGTTGTCACCAGTATTTCATTGCGATTATTATTTAGCTTGGCTTGCCGGACTTCCCACGTTCCTTGGGTCAAGGCCTTCACCTTGCCTTCCAGGTCCGATTGGTATAAATGGGCAAAACCAGTTCGCTCGGATGCAAACACAAATTGATCATCGTTGATCCATTCCATAAATACCGGTCGTAAGCTATAGTAACCGACGACTTCCGGACCACCAAGCCAGGCATCGTCGTGATCGTGGATAATGGATCGGATCTTTGCCGTTTCGAGGTCCAGTTCCCCGATCCAACGGTCTTTGTGCTTTAAAGAGCTCAACTGAACCAACGCTTTGGTCCCATTGGGACTCCAGAAAGGGCCGTGAAAAATAACCTGGTCGCTGGTCAGTGCCGAATAATCAACCAAGACAGGACGTATTGAGTCGGCGCTAATGCGAGGGTTAAAATCCATGATCTCCATTCGGTATTCATTGTCCTTTTCTCCCACTTTTGCCCGGGCCGGATGCGCCATTGCATATCCGGATTCGGAGGCGTAGTCCATATAGTAAGTCGGAGCGTCGGCTAAATGGTTTTTTCGAAGGGAATAAATGATCTTCTCCCGGTTGGGAGATTGCGCTATGCTGATGATTTGCCATCCTTGGCCCAGTGGGACCGACAGTGGCTTTGGGAGAGAAGTTTGAAGCCGATGGGCCGCCAAAGTTTCTGATCTGCTTTGTCGTTGTCGGATACCGTCAAAAAGTACGGTCTGTTGTGCCTTTAACCATTGTTCTGCTTCCGATTCTTTTGCTGGTCCTCTTGGATGAACGGTTGTTAGCTGCTCTAAAAAACCGGATGCGAAATGATGGGCAAAAAGCTGGCCTTGATCGTCTACAAAGTGCAGTTCTTCACCCAGAAAATACGGAGCACGAATGGGTCTATCCCACCGTACAATGGGCCTGGTCGACCCATCAAATACATATAAGACCCCATTGTTGACCCAGCTTGCTTTTCGATGTTTGGCATCCCAAACGACTTCATCGCCCGGAATTAAATGAACTTGGTCCGACGGGACAATTTCAACCGAACGGCCACCGGAACTCGCTTTAAACCAGGGGTCCAGCTCATGGTAGGGTTGATTCAAGGGGTTTTGCGTCCATTGAAAATAAATGGCATCCCCATCGACTGACCACCGAATGTTTTCCGGACTTCTCCCCAACCAGCGATCATTGCGGGAAGCATCCCAAAGGCTTAGTTGTTGTTTATCTCTTTTTGCAACATCCGATTGGTCGGTTTGGTAAATGGGCGTAGGAATGGATTGTGACCAGCCCTTGTAGGCTCCAAATGGAATTGACAACACCAGAAAACCAATGGCAAAGGACCGGGCCTTGATCGGAAGTAGAAGTTTGGATCTCACAATGAAATTCAGATTTTTGAGTTGTTTCAATATCCAAAAAATCCGAACGGCGTACAAATTTATCAATGCTTTATAATTCCTTACAAAAACGCCATTGACCGGAGGTTTGTATTTTGGGAAAGCATCAAATCATCCTGGGATTGTAAGGCTACAATTAAACGACGCAAAACATTATTATAAAACGTTAACGAAAATACTACTCGAAATAATCCCCGTATTACTGGCGTTCTTGCGCTGTTTTCGACAACAATTGATGAAAAGAGGTCCGGTATATTCAATTTGCGGTCCGTGGGCACTACCGGTGGCCGGGGCTTCGTTGATGCCTATGGCCGGCGCAAGAATGCGGACATTGGTCAACACGTCCGGAACGTCAGAATCAAATGTAAAGACAAAGTATCCGTTGCATTCAAACAATCAATTAAAGACATATGAGAGCAACTGTCTGTGAACTACCCAACAATGCGCATCAGTTCGAAAGCGTTTGGGAGCAATTAATAGCGCATTGCAAATTGAACAATAGCGAATTGGTCCTATTGCCTGAAATGCCTTTTCATTCTTGGATTGCCAACCAACCTTCCGCAGAACACGCTGCAAAAATAAGGGCAGTTGAAGCTCATGAAAGGTGGTTAAAGCGACTGGACGAATTCGATGACGCTCTAGTGGCCTACTCCAAACCTGTGCTCAAAGGAGATGAATTCTACAACACCGCCTACGTGTGGACCCAGAAGACGGGCCATCAAAAAGTGCATACCAAGCACTTTTTCCCGGAAGAAGAAGGATTTTACGAGGACACCTGGTTTGACAGAGAATCATTGCACTTTGAAATGATCGAAATCAATGGCTTGAAAATAGGCTTTTTGCTGTGCACCGAAATTTGGTTTACGCAATACACTCGAAAATACGGATTGGAAGGCATCGATATACTGCTGTGCCCGCGAGCAACCGGGAGATCCTCCATCGCTCAATGGATCCGTTGTGGGCAAACATCCGCGGTTATTGGTGGCTGTTATTGTCTGAGTTCCAATCGCTCTGGCGCAGGAGAAAACCAATTCAATTGGGGTGGCACCGGTTGGATATGTCAACCGGTGGATGGTTCATTACTGGGCGTCACTTCGAAAGATGCTCCTTTTTTGACACTCGATGTTGATTTGGCAAAATCAAAGCTGGCGAAAGGAACATATCCTCTTTACGTCAAGGAATGATTGAGGCTTTGGATGCAATGCCGTAGATGCTATCGCTGTTGTGGCTACTTCCACCGTTTTATCTATATTACGTCTCAATAGCATTATCTCACTAAGTTTCATGAAGGATGAAAAGAAAAGAAATTGCTTTGTTGCTCGCATTGGGCTTCATTTGCTTGTGCTCAGTTTCAGTACTCACCGCCCAACCCTTGTGGATGCGGTATCCCAGCATTTCTCCGGATGGTCAATTTATTGCCTTCAGTTATAAAGGCAACCTCTACAAGGTAGCCGCTGCTGGTGGACAGGCGATGCCAATCACCCTGCATCCGGCACATGATTATTATCCCGTATGGTCGAAGGATGGTCGATCCATAGCTTTTGCCTCTAACCGTTTTGGTAATTTTGATGTATTTGTCACCTCCAGCAACGGAGGAGCACCCCGGCGGTTGACCTACCATTCCGCCAACGATTATCCCTACAGTTTTTCACCGGACGGCAATCAGGTAGTTTTTAGTTCTGCCAGACTCGATGCCCGTGCCAATATGCAGTTTCCCACCGGCAGTCTTCCGGAACTATATGAAGTGAGCGTTCTAGGAGGACGGCCCAGCCAATTATTAACGACGCCGGCCCTTGAAGTTCAGTTCAGTCGCGATGGAAACTTGATGTTGTTTGAAGACACCAAAGGGTATGAAGATCCATTCCGAAAGCACCATACTTCGTCGATTGCCAGAGATATCTGGTTGCATGATAAAACCCGGAATTCCTTCACCAAATTGACCAATTTTAATGGTGAAGACCGGGATCCCGTATTTGCTCCGGATGGCAAAAGCTTTTACTTCCTGTGTGAGGAAGACGGCACCCTGGATGTATTCAAAGCATCTCTTGATCAAACGGGGAAGCCCACCCAAATAACCAATTTTGACCTGCACCCGGTTCGATACCTCTCCATATCTGAAAATGGCACCCTTTGCTATTCCTATAACGGAGAAATCTACCTTCAAAAAGAAGATGGGACACCTACAAAGGTGGCCATCGACATTCTGGCCGATGATACTTCCAATGAATACGAGATGGTTCCAGTGAATGGTAGTGTAACCGAAATGGTTTTGTCTCCAAATGGCAAAGAAATTGCCTTTGCCTTCCGGGGCGAAGTATTTGTAACGTCGATCGATGGATCCATGACGAAGCAAATTACCAATACTCCGGAGCAAGAGCGGATGATCTCGATTAGTCCCGATGGCAAGTCTATTGCTTACGCCAGTGAACGCAACGGCTCCTGGAATATATATCGCTCGTCACTAAATAGAGCCGACGAAAAATATTTCATGAATGCCTCCATTTTAAGGGAAGAACCCATCCTGGTAACGGAAGCCGAAACCTTTCAGCCCTCTTTTTCTCCCGATGGTCAGGAATTGGCATTCATTGAAGATCGGACCAAGTTGAAGGTCATCAATCTCCAATCTAAAGCAGTGCGCACCATTCTTGATGGCTCCAATACGTTTTCTTATTCCGACGGTGACCAGCATTATGACTGGAGCCCGGATGGAAAATGGTTTCTCGTAAATTTTCTCCCCGACAATTACTGGGTTGACGAAGTAGGGCTAATCAGTGCAGATGGCCAACAGGAAGTATTTAATCTGAGTAAAAGTGGATTTTCTGATAGCTCGCCAATTTGGGCCAAAAAGGGGGAGATGGTCATTTGGAGAACGGACAAAAACGGACTGCACGGTGTAGCCAAAACAGGTCCTTCCGAAGTGGATATTTATGCGCAGTTTTTCACCCAGGATGCCTACGAGGAATTCCTGCTCAGCAAAGAAGAATACGATCTATACCAAGAAGACAGCGACAAAGAAAAGAAAGCAGAGGACAAAAAGGAAGAAGAAAAATCAGCGGATGAGAAAGACGATGACCAAAAGCTGGAGCCGGTAAAAATAGAGCTGGAGGGCATCGAAGAACGAAAAGCTCGCCTCACCATCTACTCTTCCAGGTTATCGGATGCCAAAGTGACCCACGACGGTAAATATTTATTGTATTTCAGCAGAGCGGAAAAAGGGTATGATCTGTGGCGAACCGAACTCAGAACGAAAGAGACCAAAATCCTGGCTAAGTTTGGCACCGGTGGTGGCCCCTTGGCTTTGGACAAAGAAGGCAAACATCTTTTTGTCCTCAGCAGCGGAAAAATTACACGCGTAGAGATAGCGTCCGGTAAAAAGAAAAGCATTTCCATTAAAGGAGAAATGACCCTCAAAGAAAATGCGGAAAGAGCCTATCTTTTTGATCACGTAGTCCGGCAGGTAGAAGACAAGTTTTACGAAGCCAATTTGCACGGTGCCGAATGGTCAAAACTATCCCGGGACTACAAGCGATTCTTGCCCTATATCAACAACAACTTTGATTTTCAAGAGATGTTGAGCGAATTACTTGGAGAACTGAATGCCTCCCATACCGGGGCCAGATTTCGTTATCGGAACCCTAAAGGAGATGTTACGGCTGCACTGGGAGCCTTTTTCGACCCTGGACACACCGGAAACGGTCTGAAGATCGCTGAAATCATGGACAAAAGCCCATTAATCACCAAGCAAAAAAAGATCACGGAAGGAATCATCATCGATAGTATTGATGGTCAAGCCATTATGGCCGATCAAAATTATTATCCCCTCCTCAACCGAAAAGTTGGGAAAGTAGTCCTCTTATCCCTGTTCAACCCGGAATCCAAAGAGCGCTGGGAAGAAAAAGTGAAGCCGATCTCTTTAGGTCAACAGAATCAACTCCTTTATGAACGCTGGATCAGAAAAAACCGGGAGATGACGCACCAATTTTCAGACGGGCGCATCGGATACATGCACATCAGGGGAATGAGTGATTTTAATTTCCGGGAATTCCTCGAAGATGTGATGGGTGAAGAAGTAAATCGCGAAGCCTTAATTGTAGATAGTAGATTCAATGGTGGCGGAGATTTGGTAGATGATCTAACGAGCTTCCTTAGCGGAGAACAATACATGACTTTTCAAGCCCGAGATCGTCAAATCGGTATCGAATCTCAAAGGCGTTGGACACGCCCATCCATTGTCCTGGTTGGTGAAAGCAATTATTCCGATGCCCATTGCTTCCCGGCGGCCTACCGCGATCAGAACATTGGACAAATCGTCGGTATGCCGGTTCCCGGCACTTGTACCTTCGTGTGGTGGGAAAGGATGCAAAACGGAATCGTATTTGGCATTCCGAATTTAGCCGTTACCGATAAAAGTGGAGACGTGCTGGAAAACAAACAACTGGTTCCCGACATCCAAATCTTCAATGATTATTCAAAAATTTCGGATGGAAAAGATCAGCAATTAGAAATGGCCGTAGAAGCCCTGCTGAAAAAACTGGACTAGTATTTCGATTTATTTATTTCTTCGTTTATTTTCTTTTGCTTTCTATTTATTTCTTTTACTTTTGAATGGAGTAAAAGAAAGACCCCCTCAGTAATGCTGTGAGGATTACCAAAAACATAGCACTATGATAGAAAGCATTGTTAATCATTGGATGAAGTGCAAGACCGTCGTTCCGTTGGTTATTTCGGGGTACTTTTTGTGTGCCTTTTCCTTGATTTCATTTGGTCAAAGTGCAAAAAAGTTCCGCTATGTTATTTGCACGGACATGACCCACGATGATGATAATTCATTGATCAGGCTTTTACATTACGCTAATGAGATCGACATCGAGGCCATTGTGGTTACGGATCAGGGACCCGAAACACAACGCATTGAGGACTGGCCAAACAAAATGTGGGACAGTGCACAAGCCATTTTCGATGCGTACGAATTAGTGGTCGATAATCTGAGGTTACACGACCCAAATTTTCCATCAGCCGACTACTTCAGAAGCATTACCAAACAGGGTAAAGGGACGGCCCAACGAATGACGGGATCAACCGATGAAGGACAGGAAAAATTCCTGAATTACGTCGGAAAAGACTGGGATTCTGAAGGTTCTGAACTATTGTTGGAAGTTTTTGAACGCGGTGATACCCGCAAAATCTACGTGGGCTTCTGGGGTGGATCCATTACTTTCGCCCAGGCCATGTGGAGGTACCGACAACGGCATTCTCCCGATCAGGTACAGGCACTATTGGATAAATTGATTTTCCACTGCATCAGTTTCCAGGATGTTACCTTCGATTTATTTATAGACCTGGATGCCATCGGAAAAAACATAGGCACCACCAAACCATTTTATGGCGACTACCAAGGGACGCGCCTGGTACCCCATCGGTTGCTGGCCGACGGCAACAATTTTTGGAAATACATCGGAGCCATCGACGAACAAAAAGTACACAATTACTCAGGACCACTAGGAGATTTATACGACGAAGGTGGTGAAGGCGACACGCCTTCTTTTTTGAATTTAATTTCAATGAATTTGGGACTTAGTGCAATCGAGCACCCAGAATTTGGCGGCTGGGGCGACCGGTTTCACAAATACAAATTAGAAAACGTATGGGTAGCCGATCACGGAATGCCCAACGAACTTATGCGATGGTTGCCGGAAACGACCAATAGTTTTTATGCCCGGTGCAGATGGGAAGAAAACCCTTATGAATCGTGCAATCATGCCCCGATTGCAGCTTTTAATGGTGATCACTCAAGTCATTTTGTATACTTAAAAGCAGCGGCGGGCACGCACCTAAAACTCAGTGCCAATGGATCGGTTGACCCGGATGGGGATGAACTATCCTATACGTGGTGGCAGTACCCGCTAGCAAACGATCCAACTGATCCTATAACCATCACCGATTTCAACTTAAAAAGGGCCTCCCTGATTGTTCCTAAGCTCCAGGAAGGCGGGGAACTACATATCATTCTTGAAGTAAAAGACAATGGCGCACCGCGTCTGACTTCTTATAAGAGGATCATTGTGTCCAATTAGCAAAATCGTCAAACCCAGATTAAAATGAAGAATCTCACGACACTCTCCTTTGTCATTTTAACACTCCTATCCTGTAATCAGCAAGAAGAAGCCTTGGTCGAAGTAGAGCAATGGGAAGTGTATGAAATTGTACTGAATGGGCCTGCCGAAGGGAGTCCTTTTTTTGAAGTCACATTAAGTGCAGTATTTACCCAGGGAGAAGAAAAAGTGGAAGTACCCGGCTTTTATGATGGAAACGGTACCTATAGGATCCGCTACTCGCCCGGAAAAGTCGGGAAATGGACGTACCGGACCAATAGCAGTGCCCAGGCATTGACTGGACAGACCGGTAGTTTTGAATGCGTTGCTCCCAGCGGTGACAACCATGGGCCCCTACAGGTTGTCAATACCTTTTACCTCCAGTATGCTGACGGCACCCCCTTTTATTCCAACGGAACAACGGCTTACCAATGGACCAGTGTAAAGCAAAGTATCCAGGAAAAAACAGTCGAAACACTGGCTGGGGCCCCATTCAATAAAATTAGGATGTGTGTCTTTCCCAAAACCTACAAATATGGAAATGATACGGAGCCTTGGCAGTATCCCTTCAAAAGAGAGCATGGTGAAAATAATTATAGTCAACCCAATTTTGACTACTTCCAAAATTTCGACAAACGCATCCAACAACTACTGAATTTGGGGATTCAGGCCGATGTCATCCTCTTTCATCCGTACGATCAGGAGTGGGGCTACTTTAAGATGGGCAACGAAATGAATGCGCGCTATGTTCGTTATATGATTGCCCGCATTTCTGCTTACCGCAATGTCTGGTGGTCCCTGGCGAATGAATGGGATATACCGGAAATAAAAGAAGCCATTGACTGGGAAGGGATCGGCACCTTGCTCCAAAAGGAAGACCCTCATCAGCGGCTCCGGGGCATCCATAATTGGTACAATTCTGAAGACCACTTCTACGACCATTCGCGGCCATGGCTGACACATGCCAGCGTGCAAACCTCGCAGTTTTACAACATCCTCCGGTGGCGCGAAAAATATCATAAGCCGGTTTTGTTCGACGAAATGCGCTATGAAGGGGATGTACCCAGTGGCTGGGGCAACCTTTCCGGCCAGGAGATGGCCAGCTATTTCTGGATGGCCGGCCTGGGAGGAAGTTACCCGACCCATGGAGAGACCCTGCAAAACACTTCCGACGATGCGACCGAAGTAAGGTGGTGGGCCAAAGGTGGCACACTGGTGGGTGAGAGCATTGAGGCCATTGCTTATTTCAGGAAAATCATGGAGCAGGCACCGGTTGGGGAAATGTCTCCCAGTCTTGTCGTCAATGGAGATTCCGCTAGCCTGAACAACAATGTGCACCTTCTTGCAAAGGAAAACGAATACTACCTGGCGTACGTGGCAGACTCTGCTCAAACCATCTCTCTGGAACTGCCCGAAAATGCCGATTGCCAAGTTGAAATCATCGATACTTGGAATTTGAAAGTAGTAGAAAAGAAAAAAGCTGCGTCCGGTCATTTTGAGCACAGGACCAATTTCCCATTCACGGCCATTAGGGTTGTTTGTGAACCCAATCGGTAAAACTCATTGTTTCCATAACCTCTGCCACGGCGAAAACTCGTTTTCATTTATTTGAAATTTTCACAATGAATTCGAAGCCAATGCCATTCCCAGTATCACGTTGCAAACCAGGGTAAACGGGGAATTAAGGCAAAATCAAGAAACAAGACCGGAGAAAATGTGAGATCTATACGAATTCCTCCAAATAAAAAATATGGGAATTCATAGAAGTATGGTCATTCTTTTTCACTGAATTTTGGAATATAAAAAACACAAAAATCATGAAAAACTACCAAAAGACCATTACCATACCGGAGCAAACAAACCATTATTCATCCCACAATCAGGTAGAAAGGTGGTTGATCGGCATTTCCTGTATCAGCTTTTTCCCAGTGTTTTACCTTGCAGGCAGAGTCATTTCAGAATGGCTCCGTTAGGCGTCTCCGCGCTTCCGTCAGCATTACTCAAACAACTCCAAATAACAACCAAATGGAAACCTATTTTTCTGCTTTCAGAAGGGGCATCATTGGCATTGATGCCAATATCCCAACACCCAACGGCGGGCAAAATACCATCATCTACGCAGACTGGACCGCTAGCGGCCGCAACTATCAGCCCATCGAAACCAGGATACAGCAGGACATCATGCCCCTGGTCGCCAATACCCATACCGAGACCAGTGCGACCGGCATGGCGATGACCTATGCTTATCATGAAGCCCGGCAAATCATCAAAAAACACGTCAACGCCAATGCGGACGACCTGGTTGTAACGGCAGGCTCTGGTATGACCCGAGTAGTGAACAAATTCCAACGCATCCTAGGTTTGCGGGTATCCGGGTCAAGCACCGTTTTACCACCCGAAGATCAAAGGCCCGTCGTCTTTGTTACCCACATGGAACACCATTCCAATCAAACCAGTTGGTTGGAAACTTCGGCGACGGTGGAAATCATTCGCCCGACGGCTGACGGCCTTGTAGATCTCGAGCACCTCCGGCAGTTGGTGGTTCAATACCAGGAAAGACCACTTAAAATCGCCTCCGTTACCGCTTGCTCCAATGTCACCGGGATCAGTACGCCCTACCATCAAATTGCAAGCATCATGCACGAATACGGTGGTTATTGTTTCGTCGATTTTGCTTGTTCGGCACCCTACATCAAAATGGACATGCATCCCGAAAAAGCGGGGACTGACCTTGATGCCATTTTCTTTTCACCCCATAAATTTCTGGGAGGACCGGGCTCTGCCGGTGTACTGGTTTTCAACCGCAATTTGTATGCTCGCACCGTTCCGGATATTGTTGGTGGCGGAACCGTAGACTGGACAAACCCTTGGGGGCAGCGCCAATACAGCAAAGACATAGAAGCCAGAGAGGACGGTGGCACCCCCGCCTTCCTCCAAACCATTAAGGCGGCCATGTGTATGGCTCTTAAAGAGGAAATGGGCGTCGACCAAATGCATTGCAGAAGCCACCAATTGCTGGGCATGCTCTGGGAAAAGCTCATGACCATTCCCAATCTACACATCCTCGCTGATCAACATACTGACCGACACCCCATCATATCGTTCTACATCGAGGGATTACATCATCACCTCGGCGTGCGATTGCTCAACGATCGATTCGGAATCCAGAGTCGGGGAGGCTGCTCCTGTGCCGGCACCTATGGGCATTATTTGCTGCATGTAGGTCCAACCCATTCCAAAACGATAACCGATCGGATCGACGTAGGTGATTATTCCACTAAGCCCGGATGGATACGGGTTTCCCTACATCCCACCATGACCGATCGTGAAATCATGCTGATCGGCAATGGCATTGCTGCCGTGGCGATGAATCATCCAAAGTGGGGGTGTGAATACGAGTGTGATCCTTCTCGAAATATCATAACCGCCGATGGTGGTCAAATGGAAAGCATATTAAAGAGGAAAATATCATTGGCACTGAGGGGTAGTTTTTTAAATGATCATCGAAGAAGGCCTCTCCCAAATCGTTTGCAACGGGCTGTATTTGCGGATCTTGAGCCAAGGTGATTTTTTTTTGAAGTCCATGATGACCTATTACCTCCCATTTCTATCAATTAGTGAATCATTAAAATTCACTAATCAAAAAAATACGCATCATGAGACTTTTCACCCTTTTAACTTTTGTAACCGCAATAGTCATTACTAACGCTTTCGGACAATCCGGCAATTATGCCAACAGGGTCACCATGCATCCGATCATGGACCAACAAAAGGGAATGGTCAGCAGTTATGTTCCGCTCCCACACAATTGGAAAGTTGGCCCCATGGCCTGGACCGGTCCTCATGAAATTCGGGTGGAGTTGCGTAAAGGAGCTACTGCCACCGCCCCGCAAAGCGTCTTTTATTCTGTGGATCAAGTCCTACAAATGGATATGGTCCCAAAACTTAAGCAGGGAGGTCTTCGCATCGACAACATCATCAATCTGCCTCGGGTAGCTCAGAAAGATCAACAATCGTACGCCCAATACTGGAAATTTGCTCCTACACAGGACCTTCACGAAGCACGGGGCATCGAAATGACGGAAACCAGTTCTGGAAAGCGGGCATTGATCGTCGTACATTTTATGGTTTCTCGTTCTCAGTTCGGCAGTATTTCAAACTACTACTCGCACGTGTTGGTGGCCGATCCAGCTGGTTTTGAGGAAGGTAAAGCAGCACTTTTATTTGCATTGCTGAACACCAGATCAAATCCGCAATACATCGCAGCCCACAATCAGAGAGAACAGAATCGGGCCCAGATAAGCTCGAGGGCACACCAGAATAAAATGGCCGCCAACCAACGTCATTTTCAAGGCATGCAAAAAGCGCAGCAAACCCTGAGTGAAGTCGGCGATATCTATCACCAAACCTGGCAAAACACCAATCGTATCAGTGATCGTATACAGGAAAAGTCGGTCGACGGCATTTGGGAACGCGAAGCAGCGTTCAACCCCTATTCCGGTCAGCAGGTTAAGATACCCTCCGGTTACAAGTATTACTACATGAACCAGTTTGGCGAATGGATCGGCAGCAATGATGAATTTTACAATCCCGCCACGGACCCCAACGTCAATAATTATCAATGGAGGCCGGTAACGCCCGCTCGCAGCGGTTACTAAAGATATGGCCCCTTACTACCTTACTCGTTCCGCAACCAACTCACGGGCTTTGCTACTGCAGCCCGAATGGTGTGAAAGCTGATTGCCAACACGGCCACAATCACCATAAAAACAATGGCTTTGACAAACAAGACCGGCTCAACGGGAGCTCGGTAGGCAAAGCTTTCTAGCCAACGGTTGGTTGCCCAGAAGGCTACCGGCACCGAAATGACAACGGCGGCGATAAGTGGTCGCAACAAGTCTTTGGTCAACACCGAAACGATACTCATTATTTGCGCCCCCAAGACTTTGCGAACGGCGATCTCTTTGGTTTTACTTTCGAAGGTATAGGTCGCCATGCCAAATAAGCCGGTACCGGCAATAAACAGAGCCAAAAGAGCTAAGACGGAGACAATGCGACTCAACTTGCTCTCGGCGAGATACTGACGATTGAAGTCGTCATCCAGAAAGAAATAGTGCAACGGTCGGTCGGGAATCTGTTGTTTCCAGGTCTTACTGATCTTACGGACGGCCCGATCTGCCTGTTCCGAGGGTAGTCGCACAGAAATATACCCCGCCCAGGAAGGACGGATCGCCATAAAAAGCGGTTGTACTTGTTGATGTAAGGAATAATAATGAAAGTCTTTCATCACACCAATGATCCGCCCTTCGTTGTGCACCGAGAATCGCTTGCCGATTGCGGATTCCGGTGTCCAACCTAGTTGAGTTACAGCTGCTTCATTGAGCAGATAGCCAGACGACAGATCCGTAGGTCGGTCGTTATCAAACGGACGACCGGACATCATCTCGATTCCATACGTGGGAATAAAATCGCGACCAACGTATAACGCCTGCATGCCGGCGGTCTCTTGTTCCGGCATGCCTTCTGCCCAAAAAGTCATGGTGGTCGCCATGCGGCCGGGCACATCGCCCGATGCCGTTACTGCCGCCACTTCGGGTAATTGCAGCAGAGATTCCTTCAATGGTTGGTACCGCTCCTGTACGGAAGCATCCCAAAAATACTGGATCACCAATACCTGCCCC
>JANQRV010000098.1 GCA_028284395.1 Saprospiraceae bacterium | reverse complement strand
GGATCTATGGTGGTGGTCTATCCAGCGGTTCGAGCAATTGCGATATTTATGACGGGGAAGAAATGGCTCGGAAGGACGTCGTTTTTGTCAGCCTGAATTACCGGGTAGGCGTGTTTGGCTTCCTGGCACACCCGGCACTCAGCAAAGAATCCGGCCGCAAAGCTTCCGGCAACTTTGGTTTTATGGACCAAATAGCCGCGCTGAAATGGATTCAAAGAAACATTCATGCTTTCGGAGGCGATCCCGATAATGTGACCATCGCGGGACAGTCGGCCGGAGCGTTCAGTGTCAATGCCTTGATCGCTTCTCCATTGACCAAAGGGTTGTTCCACAAAGCGATTCTCCAAAGCGGGGGACTGCTGTCGAGTCGATTTCGGCAAAAATTACCGGAAGCAGAAAAAATGGGACTGCGGTTTATGGAAAAGGCCGGGGCCGCTTCTATGGCCGAATTGCGTCAGATTCCGGCCGAAAAACTACAGGCAATCAGCAATGATCCGGCCATAGGGAGATTCGGCGTGACCATAGACGACTATGTATTGCC
Source organism: Saprospiraceae bacterium (assembly GCA_028284395.1). Lineage (GTDB taxonomy): Bacteria > Bacteroidota > Bacteroidia > Chitinophagales > Saprospiraceae > JANQRV01. The sequence continues at coordinate 9,145 of JANQRV010000098.1, read as the reverse complement.
CGCCAATCTGATGACCCACTTTAAAGACGGCCGCCAGCAACAAGTGCCCATCATGGCGGGATGGGTAACCGGCGATGGTGATTTCATGGGGAGTACTGAAATGACCGTCGAAGCATACAAGCAGGAGGCTCAAAATCAGTACGGTGATCAGGCCGATACCTTTTTAAACATTTTTCCCGCTGAGAACGATGAAGAAGTGAAGAGGGCCAAAAGTCAGCTGACACTGCTGAATTTTGCGGGAATGCCGGCCCATCTTTTGGCGGGCTTTAATACGCAAGTCAGCTATTTGTACCAGTTCGGCCACGTTCCGCCGGATAAACCGGACTTCCCAAACTATGGTGCTTTTCATACTTCCGAGGTGCCGTATGCTCTGCACACCTTGCACAAGTGGAATCGTCCCTGGCGGGCAGCGGATAAAAAAATGGAGGAAATGATGTCTTCGTATTGGGTCAATTTTGCCCGGACCGGAAACCCGAACGGGGAGGGGTTGCCACTGTGGGAACCCTATGATAAACAGTCGGGGCATATTCTGAGTATCGGAGAAGACGTCGTCTCAAAACCCGCGTTCCTGAAAGAAGCTTTCGACTTTTTGGAAAGCAATATGCGTTGAAGTCAAGTAGTTGAGCTTGCTTAGTCCTTAGAGACTACTTGTCGACCGATTGCTTTCATTATGAAGTCTTTAAGGAAACTATGATTCGTAAATGTCGAATTCAGCGGAAATTGATTGCATCAATGCTTCGTCGGCAAAATCTTCATCCGATAAAGTTGATAGCTTCTCCAGGTAGAGATCAAACTGCCCATTTTTGAAAATAGTAAGCATTTTACCACCTTTTTCGCACTTTGCTTCGTGCCATACGTTGGGTGGGACGGTTACGGTATCGCCGGGTCGGGCAACAATAGTTTCATCATCAAAAATTAGCGTTACTTCTCCTTCCAGTATGTAAAAAATCTCGGTCATTATTTTATGGTGATGCCTTCCCAGGTAAAATCCGGGCTTTAACGTATCTTCAACAAAACTCAGTTCGCCATTGGTTTTCTTTGACGAAAGTTTGATAAAACAATGATCCTGGGAGTAGTTGTAGTTTTCTCCGGCTCCATTCCGAATGACTTCTTTTTGTTGCATCTCGTAGTTTTTTAAGTTGATTGTTGTTTCCACAAAGTTGCGAGCGATCTCAAGAAGAATCATTATCAAAATGAATACAAGAATGGTAAAAGTGTAACTAATGGCTAAAACTGTCGCCTAAACTCCAGCGGAGTGGTGGTGGTATTTTTTTTGAAAAATTTGACGAGATTGGTCGGTTCTTCAAAACCTGTCTGATAACCTATTTCTTTAACCGATAAAGCAGTAGAGGCCAAGTATCTCTTAATTTCTATGGTGACATAATCGTCAATGAAGGTTTTGACCGTCTTGCCGGTGAGCTTCTTTACGACATCGTTCAAAAACTTGTACGAAACCAATAGCTCGGACGCATATGTTCTTGATTTTCTGGTGTTTGCGTAGTTTTGCTCCAGTAAACCTTTAAACTGATTGAATGTTTTTAACCAATGAGGTTTAACACCCCTGACAGACTGAAATGCCTTGGCTCTTTCCGCTTTGAGCAATAAAACATGGAGCAGGGCATGCAAAATTTCGACCTTGACAAGGTTATCCGCAAAAGTATATTCGTCGTGTAACTGAGCTATCGCGCTGATCAGACTGTCCTGTCCCAATTCCGATTGATGGATCACCGGCGATTCAATATGGTAATTGAACAACCGATTCAACTGCAAGTAGTCCGTGATAAAATGACCTTTATCAACAAATGCAAGGTTAAAAACAACGCAATACCCATCGAATGCCCGTAAACCCTCGGTGAAATGATGTACTTGATTTTTGGCAACAAAAAGCGCACTACCTTCGCTTAATTCGTAAGACTTGAAATCGACAAAGTGGGTATAGGAGCCTTTGGTAACCACCAGAATGAAGAAGAATTCTATTCGATGTACGGAAAAGGGGTCGTGATTATTGGATTGGTTTAATTTGACGAGGAGTTCTGCGAAATTCATCACCTCGATACCAAGGCGATTGCTTCGGTTAAAATATATTCTTGGTATTGCTTTCTGCATATCTCCTGTATTCTCGGGGACTCATTCCGGTTTTGGCTTTGAAGGCTTTGGAAAAGTGCTGTGAGTATTCAAAGCCCAAAGAATACGCTATTTCACTCACCGATTCCGAAGAGCTCAATAGGTGATTTTTGGCTTTATTGATCAAGAAATCGTCAATATGCGTCTTGGCATTTTTACCGGTTTCTTTTTTCAGCAGATCACTCAAATATTTGGGAGACATATGGAGCTGCTTTCCGCAATACTTGACCGAGGGAATACCTCCATTTAATTGCCGGTTATCGACATAATAGTTCCTTAACAAAAGTTCGAATTTTGCTAATAGATCCTTGTTGAGATTGGTACGGGTATAGAATTGCCGGTCGTAGTAACGGGTGCAGTAATTCAATAGTAATTCAATATTCGAAATGATCAGGCTTTGACTGTGGCGATCGATGTTTTGTTGGTACTCTCTTTCAATTTTAGCTACAATTTCGTCCAGCGACTGTTTTTCCTCATCGGAAAGGTGCAAGGCTTCTGTTATGTCGTAGTAGAAAAAAGAATAGTTCTCAATTGTTTGGCCCAAATTACATTTTCTAATGAGGTCCGGATGAAACAACAATGCCCAGCCGGGGTCTTCAGCATTGGATTCATGGCCATCGTAACGAAGTATTTGTCCGGGCTTTATGAATAACATAGAACCTTCCTGAAAGTCATAAGAGTTGCGACCGTAGGTCATACTGCCATCCGTTTCGTTCTTATGGGTAATGCAGTACATGCCAAAGGAGCAGCTGATGTGATGATATTCCGGTTTGATCCGGGCGTTCTTGAAGCGGATGATGGAAACCAACGGATGTTTGGGTTTCGATAGTCCGAAGACATCGTGCATATCCGAAATGCTGTTTATGTGAAGTATCTCTGTCATCCGTATCGAGTCATCAGTAGTAAACATACTATTTTTTTAAATACCCTCAATGCCCATCTGGGCGCTTGTTACTTTGGCTATGCCTCCTCTGCGGAAGGAAACCTCCGCTCCACCTCGGTCTTCAGCATACGATTAAAAGCTTGATAACCATTGGCATACATTTTTGATAGGTTGCCGCCCACCAGCCAAGTGATTCCTTTCATGATTTCATCCGATTGGATAAATCGGGTTTTGCCATCGCCCGTTGGTTCGACGACGAAGTGATGATTGTCTTTAATGCCACCGGGGCCTTTCTCCGCCCAGTAAAATGCGCTGCCTTCGGTTACCGTAATCGTATGTTCAATGGTGGTCAATTTCTCTTTTTTAGGATTGGTTTGGAAAACTGCGGTGATCTTTTCTCCATCTTTGATTTTACCTTGAATATCTACTAAAAAAGCAGCCCAATGCTGATAAGATGCCGTATCGGTCAAAACGGACCATACTTGTGCCGGCGTTGCATTTATAAGAATGTCCGTATAAATTCTCCGGTGTGATGCACTTATTCTTTCCACCTTGACATTTTCAAGATTGGTAGTGGCCATGATTGATTTTGTTTTAAATGATGTGCGCAAGAATGCTGAATATGTTGTCGTACTATGCGTATTCTAAAATGGCTTTATTCTCCAATATTTCGGTTTTTGCGCCATGGAGCCCCACCCTAAACATAGCGACTGCCAATTCCGTCGATTTGATACTGCTGTTGCTACCGCTCAACCTGATCAATGGATAAAGTAAGCGCATCAATCGATACATGATATTAGGTTCTCTGCGAGGCGTTACCGGATAGATGTATCCGGGCCTGAATGCATGAAATTTCAAACCCAATTCGGCCATCCGATTTTCAGCCATGCCTTTATAGCGGGCAAAAGAGAGGCTGCTTTTCTCGCTGCGGTCAGCACCCGCACCACTTAAAAGACATAGCGTAGCGCTTGAGCTGTTTACACTCAACGTTTTCGCAAATGCGACCGGATAATCAACGGTGATTTCTTTGAATGTGGGGTCGGGTACCTGTCCTGTGTAAGCACCAATACAAAAAAAGGCGATGTCAATATGTTGGAATAAGTCGGTTTGTTCCGAATAATCCGTAAAATTGCTGATGATGATCTCCCTTAATTTAGCGTGCTTTTTGCCGGTGCTTCTACGCACCAGGGATATCACTTGAGATATTTCTGCAGAGGAAAGACATTGTTCTAACACCAGGCTACCGATCATACCTGATGCGCCCGTGATCATTACTCTTTTCATAGATTACAGATTATGTCCAAAATAGAAATCAAAGATTGGAGATGAAGACCTCATTGACATGACTTTTTGTAAGAAAATATGATGGGGCAAAGTTAAGGTACATCAGCTCTGCTGAATTATATATTTCTCCGAAGCTTGTATATATTTTCCAGTTTTTCCATGAGTGTTAGGCCTTCAGCCTGAAGCCATCCTCACTTGCCCACCCTGGGGCGATGCCCCGGTATACGCTAGAATACTTATATTTATATATAGGATTCGCCGTAACTATTTATAACAAACCAATGAAAGCTCCGTTTCTCATCATGAAAACGCCACTTTGGACCGTCATCAGTCTCGCTGGTATCATTTTCCCGGTCTTACACCTCTCTGCTCAATTTGACGATATTTCTTTTGAACGGATCGAAGGAAATCAATTTGAGGAAGATCCTGCCATCTACTATCTATACCAGGATGCAAGGGGTTTCATGTGGCTGAGTGATTACCGATACGACGGTGAGCAGGTGCATTATTACCCAAGTTTTACAGCTCCGTCTAAAATTCATGGTATGAGGGTTGGGGCCATGTTGGCGAATACAGATTTGGAAGAGGTAGATAGCTTATTCTATTACAATGCCACAGCGGATTCCTTTTTGCTGAATTTCCCTAAGAACCTGCCGTATGTATACAACGACTTGCTTGCTGCCCTTACCAGCAAGCACTGCTGTCATTGTTATTTTCAAGATAGTGACCGGAATATTTGGATGGGGTCATTGACCGACGGCATTCTTGTTTATGAGCCGGCATCGAAGTCTTTCCAAAATTTCAAGCATCGCCCGGAAGTTTCCGGTAGTTTGTCTTCCAGTCAAATTTCTACCCTTTTGAAAGACCGAAAGAACCGCATCTGGATCGGAACCTGGGATGCGGGTCTAAACCTCTGGACCGGAGATTCGACATTTCAGGTTTTTCGGTATCAAAAAGACGATCCCGATGGTTTGCCGAGCGATACCATTGCTTTTATGAAGGAGGATGAACAAGGTATCATTTGGATTGGTACACCTCAGGGGTTGGGTCGATTGGATCCCGAGTCAAAAACCATTACGACCGTCCATTTCCCGGAGCCGATGTACAACCATGTAAAGAAGATATTTATCGATAGCCGGGGTAACCTGTGGTTAGGGACGCAGTTATCGAGCAACAAGAACGACTTTGAAAATCAGAGTATTGTGCTTTATGACCCAGTAGCCAAGCGGGTAAAGAAACATTTTGAAAACCTGGCGATTTATTGGAACAATCTCATCTTTTCGATTGAAGAAGACCACCTGGGCCGGATTTGGCTGGGTAGTACGAATAACGGTATCTATGTTTATGATCCCGGTACTGAACAAATGAAGCAATTTCTGAAGGACCCCCGGGATCCCAAGAGTTTATCATCCAGCTTTATTCGACAGATATTCCGGGACAAGGAGGATCGGATTTGGATTGGCACCTTTAACGGGGTAAGTATTTATGACCCTAATGCCAAGTTGTTTCATCATCGGGAAATGGATGACCTGGGTAGATTTTATTTCAATTCGGAAAATAAATATGACGGATTGGAAGACGAAGAGGGCAATATCTGGTTAGCGAGCCGAGGTGCCGGATTAATAAAAGTGAATTCGGAGTCTCGTAGGATACAAGTTTTCAGGACCGACGGGAAAGATTCCGGAAGCAAAGGTGGAAACGACATTGTTCGAATGCTGAAAGACCGAAAGGGAGATATCTGGCTCACGGGCGACGCCGTGGGAGTATCTGTCCTGGATCCAGATACCGGGGAGATGACTCACCTGGCTAGTCCGGCCGGGGTGGCAGACCTGACGGAGGATGAAGCGGGTAATATCTGGGTAGGAGGAATAGAGGGCTTTCTGATTTATTCCAGCAAAAGTGAACCGCCGGAGTTCCGAAGTTGGCAAAGTATACTGAACGATCCCCAAAATGCCGCTCTTCATCTCCATGATAGTCCTTACCCCTGGAGTATGGCCACGGATTGCAACGGAGATATTTGGATCTCCGGTGACTTCTTTTTAATCAAGTACAATCCAAGAACCAATTTACTGGTAGAGATGGTTCCAGGTGATGAGCCATCTTCATTACCCTATGATACTTGGATAGAAATCAGCCTGGATTCGCATTGCAATTTGTGGTTCGGTACCAAATACTACGGATTGGCCAAGTTGCCATTGGCAGAACAGAAGTCCGATTCGCCTAAATTTCAGCGGTGGTATCGCGGCAATTCCACGATCCCCAGCAACACGGTCTATGAAGTAATGGAAGACGGCCAAGACCGGATCTGGTTTGGCACTCCTCTGGGAGCGGTTCGTTTGGACCCTGTTTCCAATGCCTTTTATACCTATGGAAAGCGGGAAGGTTTGGAGACCGATGCCACGAAATTGGTGCCGGCCAAAGATGGAACGATCTATGTTGGCGGAATAAATGGGGTTGGCTATTTTCACCCCGACCGGCTAGCCACCAATGTTCACCAACCACCGGTATACCTTACGGATATTTTAGTCAACCAACATAGTTTGGTACACAGCGATAGCCTTCCTTTCGAGTCTCCATTGCAGGAGTCAATTTTTGCAACGAATTTCATTCGTTTAAAACACTGGCAAGACGAGCTTACCTTCAAGTTTGTGGCACTCAATTATACCGATCCCCAACACAATCAATACCAATATCAATTGGTTGGCTACGATGAAGATTGGAAAAAAACCAGTGGATCCGGCCCTATGGCTACTTATACGAACCTGGATCACGGATCTTATATTTTCCGGGTGATTGGCTACAATAATGATGGTGTTCAAAGCGACGAGGAATTCTCCCTTAATATCTTGATCGTTCCTCCCTGGTGGCAAACCTGGTTGGCTCAGATATCTTTCCTGTTTTTGGTGCTTGCTGCGATCTACGTTGTTTATCGTTATCACCTCCGGCGTCAGTTGGCAATTGCCGAGGCGCGTCGTTTAAAGGATTTGGATCAAATTAAAAATAGGTTGTATACCAATATCACACACGAATTCAGAACTCCCCTGACGGTTATACTTGGACTGACCGATCAGATCACGGAGACCTTATCCCAGAAAACCAGCATCGCTCGGAAGGCGAAGGATCATTTAAAACTTATCCGACGGAATGGTCAACGACTTTTGTACCTGATCAATCAGCTACTGGATCTGGCAAGATTAGATTCCGGAAGTATGCCGGTGAAGAAGATCCAGGCGGATGTCGTTCCTTTCATGCTCTATTTGGCTGAGTCTTTTCAGGCCTTGGCACAGGTCAAGAACATACGATTAGCCATCCACAGCGATGTGGAAACGCTGATCATGGATTTCGATCCAGATAAATTAGAACAGATTATCGTCAATTTACTCTCCAATGCCATTAAGTTTACTCCGGAAGACGGAAAAGTAAGTTTGCTTTTAATGGAGAAAAATGTAAGCGGCAGTCCTCATTTATGCATTAAAGTCCAGGACACCGGGCAAGGCATCTCCGAAACACAGGTTGGGAAAATTTTTGACCGATTCTATCAAATAGACGGTTCCGCTAGTCGACCCGGCGAGGGCACCGGAATTGGTTTAGCTTTGACCAAAGAGTTGGCAGTTTTGCTGGGAGGCGATATTCGGGTAGAAAGCAAAATGGGAAAAGGAACTATTTTCTTTGTGCAACTGCCGATTAGCCGGGAAGCCATGCCCGAACAGCCGGAGCACGACCCCAATTCGACCGGGGAGCTGTTTGTCCCGGCGGTACCGGAACGCACCGGAAAACCCCTTCCGCTGAAGGCCCCGCTTCCAACTGTATTACTCATCGAAGATAACCCCGATGTGGTTGTTTATATTAAGACCTGTCTAGAACAGGAATATCAGGTCGATACGGCCAGAGACGGACAAATCGGTATTGAAAAGGCAAGGGAGAAGGTGCCTGACCTGATTATCTGCGATGTTATGATGCCAGAGAAAAATGGTTATGAAGTCTGCGATGTGCTCAAAAAAGATGAACGAACCAATCACATTCCGATCGTTATGCTTACAGCTAAAGCAACGCACCAGGATAAACTGAAGGGTTTGCAAGCGGGAGCCGATGCTTTTCTTAAAAAACCCTTCGATAGAACAGAACTTCTGGTGCGCCTCGAAAAAATGCTGGCTCTTCGTCGGGTATTGCAGATGCGGTATGCCGTGATGAAAACACCAGAAACCGTCGCTTCATCTTCAGTACGTCAACAGGACGCTTTTGTGCTTAAAATGTATCAAGTAGTAGAGGCCGGCTTAAATGATCCCGCCTTTGGGATCATCCATTTACAAAGGGCCGCTAATCTTAGCCATATGCAGGTATATCGGAAGCTGAAGGCACTTACCGGCCAAACTCCTTCCCAATTCATTCGATCCATCCGCCTCCAAAAGGGAATGGAATTGCTAAAAACAACTTCCATGACCGTCTCGGAAGTATCCTATAGTGTCGGATTTTCGGATCCCAGCTATTTTTCCAGCACTTTTTTAGAGGAGTTTGGACAACGGCCAAGTGTTATTCGCAAGTGACTTATAATCAGTTGTTAAAGAAGGTTTCTTATTGCTTAAATGTTATATATGTACTGATTTTTCACCATTGGTGTCAAATAAGCACGTACTTTCGAAAGATATCTGCGAGATCTTTTCCCAATTGACTTTCATCTTTGAATTCATACCATTTTAGCTTAATGATGAGCCAGACAGCGTGGTTTAATATTCCGCTCATCAAGTCAAAATGATATAAGAGTATGTTTAAATTTCATTCTTTGAGTCGAAAAGGACAGATTTTGTGACCAGATGAAGGGAATTTTGAAGTGCATAGCAGCGCTATGGGCTGAAA
>JANQRV010000089.1 GCA_028284395.1 Saprospiraceae bacterium | reverse complement strand
TGTCAAAAAGCAAGCAATGTTTGACAATCAATACTATCTGAAGTTTAAAACAACTTAAATTTTATCACTTTTTTGCTTGCTTTTTAACACAGTTCATGTCTATTAAAGAATGATAAATTCTCAGGCTTCTTCCCATCCCATGGTGCGCTGCACTGCCTTCTTCCAGCCACTGTACAGGGCTTCGCGTTGTTCCGCTTTCATTGCCGGCGAAAAATCGGCCCCCAGGTGCCAATTGGTCGTTATCTCGTCCAAGGTCCAAAACCCTACAGCAATGCCCGCCAGATAGGCAGCGCCGAGGGCAGTCGTTTCAATAATCTCCGGACGTTCCACTTTCACATCGAGAAGGTCCGACTGAAATTGCATCAGCAAATTATTGGCGCTGGCCCCGCCATCTACCCGCAGTGCCTGCAAAGGAATTCCGGCATCGTTTTCCATGGCCTGCAGGACGTCTTTTGTCTGATAGGCCAGCGATTCCAAGGTGGAGCGTACGATGTGTGCTTTGGAAGTTCCCCGGGTCAGACCGAAGATCGCCCCTCTGGCGTACATGTCCCAATACGGTGCTCCGAGACCCGCAAAAGCCGGAACGACGTAAACACCACCCGTATCAGGCACCTTACTGGAAAAGAACTCGGAATCCGGTGCTTCATCGATGATCTTCAATCCATCTCTCAACCACTGAATCGCGGCGCCCGCTATAAAAACGCTGCCTTCCAGTGCGTAGGTCACCGTGCCATTCATGCCCAGGGCAATCGTCGTCAGCAAACCTGATTTAGAGGCAATCGGTTGCTCGCCGGTATTCATCAGCATAAAACATCCGGTGCCGTACGTATTTTTGGCCATTCCGGGATTGATACAAGCCTGGCCAAATAAGGCAGCTTGCTGGTCTCCCGCAATGCCGGCAATCGGGATGGCAGCTCCCAGCCAATGGGTCTCCGTATCTCCGTATACTTCACTGGATTGGCGCACCTCCGGCAAAACACTGGCCGGCACATTCAACATCTCCAACAAGCCATCATCCCATTTCAGGTCGACAATATTGTACATCAGCGTCCGAGAGGCATTCGTATAATCAGTTACGTGCAATTTCCCGCCGGTCAGCTTCCAGATCAGCCAAGAGTCGATGGTCCCGAAAAGTAAGTCTCCCTTCTCCGCCTTAGCTCTGGCACCCTCCACATTATCCAATAACCATTTCACTTTTGTACCCGAGAAATAGGCATCCACCACTAAACCCGTATTTTTCCGAATGTATTCCTCGTGACCATCGGCTTTGAGCTGATCGCAAATGGAGGCCGTTCGCCGGTCCTGCCAAACGATGGCATTGTGAATGGGTTGTCCGGTCGTTTTATCCCAAATCAATGTAGTTTCGCGTTGATTGGTAATCCCGATGGAAACGATTTGACTGGCCTCCACGCCATGGTTGGCCAGAACGGCGCGAGCTACTTTGATCTGTGTATTCCAAATCTCATCAGCATCGTGTTCTACCCAGCCCGGTTTTGGGTAATACTGCGTGAACTCTTCCTGAGCCACACCAGCTATTTTGCCGTCCTTATTGAATAGAATTGCTCGCGAACTCGTTGTGCCTTGATCTAACGCTAAAACGTATTTTTCCATGTCGGTATCTCAATTTTGTTGAAACTATACTTATTGTGATATGTTTGTATTTTCTCGGAGCATGTTTAAATTTCATTTTTTTCGATTCAGAGAGTGAAATTTAAGCATGCTCTCAAGTCCTAAACTAATACAATTCATGGAAATAACAAGAATACCCTTCCAGCACGTCCGCGAATTTTCCCAAAAGGACGTCGCTTACGCAACTAAAGATCCTGCACTCCGGCCATTTTACAAATACGAAGCAACGTTAGAAGCCTTTGGCCAGGTCATTGAAGACAAATCCAAAGAGCAGACCGACCGGCAGACATTGGTCGAGGTCTTGCGTCAACAATACGACGGGCTACCCTACCCCTCTGCCGTACAAAAGAACGTCGAACAATTGCTGCTCCCCAATACTTTTACGATCACCACCGCTCATCAGCCCAGTCTTTGCACCGGCCCCCTATACTACCTGCACAAAATCGCTTCTACCATTCACCTTTCCCGTATTCTGACGAAAAATTACCCCGACTACAACTTCATTCCCGTGTTTGTCACGGGCGGGGAAGACCACGACTTCGATGAGATCAACCACTTCCGCTTGTTCAACCGGACCATCACTTGGCAAAATGAAGAAAGTGGGTCCGTCGGAATGATGTCTACCGAAAGCGTCACGCCGGTTTTAAACGAATTAAAAGAAGTATTGGGGAGCAGCCCCCTGGCTGAGGAAATCTTGGAAATCATCACTGCTGCCTATACCCAAAACGCTCTCTACGGCCGGGCCTCAATTCACCTGACCAGTGCTCTATTCGGCGAGTACGGTCTCGTCGTTCTCGGCATGAACGATCCCCGTCTAAAAAAACGCTTTGCCAGCATCATCAGGCAAGAAATCATCGACCAGCCTTCCAAAGCCCTCGTCGATGACACCGCCCAAAAGTTGACCGATGCCGGCTTCTCCGGTCAAGCCCATGCTCGTGACATCAACCTGTTTTATTTGATGCCGCAAACCCGCGAACGCATCGTTCAAGAAAACGGCATCTTCAAGGTCCTGAATCGAGACCTCTCCTTTTCCAAGGAAGAAATGCTGCAAGAAATCGAAAATCACCCCGAGCGATTCAGCCCCAACGTCATTATGCGCCCCCTCTACCAAGAATTGATTTTACCCAATCTCGCCTACATCGGCGGCGGTGGAGAAATCGCCTACTGGTTGGAGAGAAAATCCCAGTTTCAACATTTCAAACTAAATTTCCCCATGCTGATTCGACGCAATTCCGCCGTCTGGATCGACAAAGGCATCGACAAACGAATCCTCAAATTAGGATTGACCATCCATGATCTCTTCACCGAGACCGAACACCTTATCAAACAGTATGTTAATCAAAATTCAAATAGCGAGATAACTTTATCTGAGGAAAAAAAATCTCTAGATGATTTATTTTCCAGCGTCCTTCAAAAGGCCAGCGACATCGACCCGACCCTCGCCAAAAAAGTGGCTGGCGAGCATGCCCGTCAGTCGAAAAGTCTCGAACAAATTGAAACGCGACTTATGCGTGCGGAAAAGCAAAAACACGAGACGAGTATCAATCAGATCCGTTCCACCAAGGAGAAACTCTTCCCCAACAACGGCCTCCAGGAGAGACACGACAACTTTCTACCGTTCTACATCAAGTACGGCCGTCGCTTCTTCGACATTTTGATTGATCATCTCAACCCTTTGGAGGAGGGGATGGTTGTTATTAGGGAAAAGGGCTAAACATTCAAACAAAATAACATGGAAGAAAAAACTACATTTAAAGAACTACTTGCCAACGACCAACCACTCCTGGTAGATTTCTACGCCGAATGGTGTGGTCCCTGTAAAATGATGATGCCAACGCTAAAGGAAGTTTCTAAAGAAGTGGCGGACCGCGTCAAAATCATCAAGGTAGATGTAGATAAAAACCTCGATGCGGCTCTAAAGTATAAGGTGATGGGGGTACCTACTTTCATCCTATTTAAAAATGGCGAAATAAAGTGGCGGCAGGCTGGCGTCCTCAGTAAAGCTCAGTTGCTGGAAGTCATCAACCGAGAAGTGCCTGCCTAGATTTCCGTCGGCTGGTTCCGGTTTTTTTCAAAAAAGTTGAAATCTCACCCTTTGGGGTGATTTATGGGATCATTTAATGTCTCACCTTTGTATTGCAACCCGTAAGCAACAACAAGCTCCCAACTTATAACCCATTTATGCAGTAACTCCGCTGTTCGTGGGTCAGTAATGCAATACCTTATTTTATTAAACCATTATCAATCCTTAATTTATGAAAAGATCAATTGGAACTTTCGCCTTTTTCATGATGCTATTTGGAGCTTTGTTGATCAGTAACAATGCTCATGCTCAGGGGAAAGTGGTCAAGTCAAAGTCTGGCTTCATTATTTTCAATAATCTAAAGATGTCCAGTTCCGATCAAAAAGCTTTGTTCAGTATGCTAAAGAGCAGCTCCAGCTCCTATAAACTTTCAGTGAGTGGCTCTCGCGGAACAAAAAATTATGGTCGCTTATCCTCTTCTATTGTCAGCAGATCCGCCAAGGAATCCGGGATTACTTTGGCCGCTACCAGCACTTGTACTACCAAGAGTACTTCCAATGAGTGCGACTATGTAAACACCACCGTAGATCCCGCCAAACTCAACGGTAGAACCAGGGAACAGATCAATAGTCTGGTTTCCAAATATATGCGATAACCATAAGACTTTAGCGAAATTAGGAGGAGAGCCTTTAGCGCTCTCCCCTACCCCATTTTTCATTCTTCCAGACTTTCCAGCTGGTATCAACCCTTTCAAGATGAGTCCTTACAAAAAATTGGCGTGTCTGGGGTTCCTACTCCTGCATTGCTTCATCATACTCAATTACAATTTACTGGGGATCAAGAGCTATGAGAAAGAACATGTTTTTGAAGAGCTTTCGCCCAATGGCCAACGAGTTTTCACGGCCATTCAACCGGCCATACCCCGCAATGTGCCTGCCCTCGTCCGACCCTATGCGCACTTTGCCGGAATCAATACCGGATACAGCCTTTTCGCTCCCAACGTACCCTCCGCCATGGCCGTCATCTTTGAACTGACCAATGAAGCTGGCGAAAGCACGGTCATGCTCCCCATGCTCAATAGTACGGAAGGTTTAGCACGCCTGCATGGCAACTACAACTTCTTTTCGGCTTTTGAAGACTTCAGGGAATTACTGGCCTACGGTTGGGCCATGAGAATGTTGGAAATGAATCCCGGCTACAACAAAGCTGCAGTAGTGATCGGCGCCCATCGGATGCCTTCTATGGAAGCTTATCGCAATGGAAAAAGATCCACCTTCCTCGAAAACGGCGTCTACGAATTTAAGCTTGAGCAATAATCTTTTTTTAAACCGCTAATTCCTTTCTCGTGAAAACCATCATCCAGCACAGTCTTTCCTCCCTCGATCGGTTCTTTTTTAAGCCTTCCAATAACAATATCCTCTCTTGCTTTCGAATTTTTGTTGCCATTTATTGTGGTTATCAGTTCATCACCATCTACCCAGATCTATTAAATATTTTTGGTGCCTACGGCTTCAATCGCGGAGAAGTGGTAGAGATCATGCTGGCAGATTTCATGCCTCGCATCAGTTGGTTGACCGATGCCACCGCCTCCATCGGAATCGGCGAAGTGACCACGATCTATGCCCTCTTTTACTTCTATCTGTTTGTCTTAGCCGCATTGGCCATTGGACTGGGGACCCGGCTTTCAGCAGTTCTAGCCCTCTTCATTCACCTGATGTTCTTCGGTTCCGGCAAAGTCTTTATGTACGGAGCGGATTATTTCACCTCCAGTTGTCTCTTTTATTGCGCCATTATGCCCATGGGTAAAAGCTGGTCGATCGACAACCTACTACGCAAACGAAAAACCAGGCCACAATCTGAAATGGCTACTTTTTTCATGCGACTGCTCCAGATTCATCTCTGTTTTGTCTATCTCTTCGGCGGCTTCAGCAAAATGCTAGGCACCCACTGGTGGAATGGTTTGGCCATTTGGCGTGCGGTTTCCGTACCCGGTTTTTACAACATCGACATGAGTTGGCTCGCAAGCTACCCCTGGATCTCGATACTCCTCGGTTGGTCTGTCCTGCTACTGGAATTCGGTTACCCCCTATTTATGTTCTTCCGCAAAACAAGGCCGTTCTGGCTGGCGGCCATCATCGGCATGCACCTGGGAATTGCTGTCTTCATGGGACTGACACAGTTCGCCGCCATCATGATTTTCCTGAACCTTTCCGCCTTTGGAGGAAATTATGTGCAGGCTTTGTGGACGAAAGCCAAAAACGCATTCACAAATTTTGAGCAAACGCCAGATAAAACCCATTGTTATCCTTGATGCCAAATTCCAATGTCCCATAACTCATTTCTTCTAACCCCCAAACTACTTCCACCCGATCCCGAATCTCCTCATAGAAGGAGGACACCTCATCTACCGTAAAATACAAAGTACCCGTAAAGCCCGGAGCAGGCTGCACACCATGCTCTTCAAAAAACATCAGACTGGCCATTCCCCGTTCCAACCAACCGACCCGCTGCCCTTCAAAAGGCATCTCCCACTTTAATTCAAAGCCCAGAACTTGGGTGTAGAATTGGATGGTCGAGTTTAGGTCTTCTGTTTTGATGGAGGGGGTTAGTTGTTTTATTTTCATATCTCTTTTTTGTTCGAATTGTTCGAGTTGTTCGAAAGGTACAGCAACAACTCGAACCCGGAACATTTCGAACCCGGAACCATTCAAACGAATAAAAAATAGGTTTTTCGACAAAATAGAAAATACCTATTTTTTTCCTATCTTCACAACATGAAAGGTACAAATCTAGGCGAATTTGAAGAACTGGTCTTACTCATTGTCGCCAATCTATACGACCATGCCTACGGTCTGAGCATCCAAACAGAAATTCAGAAAAGGGCGAATAGGAAAGTCAGCATCAGTACTGTACACGCCACCTTACACCGGTTGAAAAACAAGGGATTCCTCGACTCAAAATACGACAACAGTTCCATTACGGAGCGTGGAGGAAGGCCCAAATTGCTCTTTAAAGTAACCAGATCCGGGGAAGAGGCCCTGATCCAAGTCCGCGACATGCGCAACGGACTTTGGGACACCATTTCCGATCTGGCTTTTACATAAGAAAGACTAATCAACCGACTATGCCCGACAACAATCGACTCCCCCGCCGGATGGAGAAATTCCTGAGCAGATGGCTCGATCCCTACCTGATGGACGGGATTTACGGCGACTTATTAGAACAGTATCACCGCAATGGAAAAGAGAAAGGATGGAGAAAAGCCAAATGGAGTCTCTTCTGGAACGCTCTTGGCTTGCTCCGCTATCGAAGTTTATTCCGGAATAAATCCACCGATTATTCACCCTTAATTTCACCCGACATGTTTTTCAACCACTTCATCATTTCCTGCCGTAGCCTTTTAAAAAACATTGGCTATACCCTCATTAATACGATCGGTTTAACCCTGGGTTTTACCTGCTGTCTGCTGATTGGTTTGTTTGTTCAAGACGAACTAAGCTTTGACCACTACCATAAAAATAAGGACCGAATTTACCGAATGGCGGCAGAAATCAATGGTGCCTCTTTCGAAAACGGCATTGCAAAAGTAGGAGAACTTTGGGGACCGGAAGCCCACCGGACCATTCCGGAAATCGAAAACGCTTGTCGATTCCTCTTCTATGGACAGGCCCTGGTTTCGAAAGGCGATCGGCGGTACTACGAAAGAGGCGGATTATTTGCCGACTCCACCGTTTTCGATATCTTCAGCTGGCCCATGATTCACGGTGACCCGAGGACAGCGCTTTCAGCTCCCGACAACATTGTACTAACCAGAGAACTCGCTGAGAAATACTTCCCCAATCAAAATCCAGTCGGCGAGAGTATGACCTTTGACAATAATACCCAGTTGACGGTCAGTGGCGTCCTCGAAGACATTCCTGACAACTCGCATTTTACCTTTCGCTTTCTGGTACCCCTGCACAGTTATACGCCGCCACCACAAAACGACCAATGGACGACCTGGTTACAGTACTATACCTACGTCCTGCTTGCACCGGATGCCAAACCTGACATGGTCACTCAGAAAGCCGATGTGATGCTCGACAAGAATTTATCCGAAGACAATGCGCAAGCCTGGAGCCCACTGCTTCAACCCATCACCGAAATCCATCTTCAATCTAAGTTGCACCGCGAAATGAGTACCAATTCCGATCGCAGTTACATCTATATCTTCGGAATAGTAGCTTTGTTGACACTCTTAATCGCTTTAACTAATTTTGTCAACTTGTTTACGGCCCGGGCCACCCATCGGGCCAAAGAAGTCGGTGTTCGCAAAATAGTCGGCGCCAATAAACGATCCATAGTAAATCAATTCATTGTTGAAGCACTCTTGGTAACCACGGCATCTGCTATTATCGCCATCTTACTAGCCAGTCTACTACTACCCGCTCTGAATCTTATGGTTGGCAAAAATTTGGAACTGGCCACATGGAGTAATCTACCCATTTTCCTGTCTTTGGCCGGATTAGCGCTGGCCAGCGGCATCATTTCTGGCAGTTATCCCGCTTACGTTCTTTCTTCCTTCAAGGCAGTCAACATCCTGAAAAGTGACGGAGGCAACGCCTTCCTTCGAGGTTTTGCCGGACTTGGTCGAAGAGCTCTTTTGCGAAAGTCTCTCGTCGTTTTCCAGTTTGCCATTGCCACCTTCCTGATCGTAGCAGCTCTGGTCGTGTCTGGTCAACTCAATTTCATTCAGAACAAAAACCTCGGTTTCAACAAAGATCAGATCATTAATGTGCCGATGAGCACTCCTCAATCCATTCAGCGGTCGCGCTTAATAAAAGAGGAATTGCTCAAAATTCCCGGTGTAAGCCAGGTTTCCGTGTCGGCCAACCGGCCTGGCGGCAGCGACTATGGCGTTCCTTACCGGGCAGTGGGTCTCTCTCCCGAGGAACAGCCTGCTATGCGTTGCCTGGTGGTAGATGAAGATTTTCTCGCCACCTATGGAATGGAAATCGTAGAGGGTAGGAACTTTTCCGAATCCATGCCCACGGATAGCAATGCATACTTAATCAACGAAACGGCGGCCGCCCAACTGGGATGGGACAACCCGCTCGGACAACAATTGTCAATGCCGGCCGTGCAGAGAGAACCCGCTCCCATCATTGGGATTGTGAAAGACTTCCACTTCCATTCTCTGCACGAACCAATTACTCCCCTCTACTTCTTCATAGAAGACGGCTGGTTTTCTCAATTCAACATCAAATTGGATGCAAATCGAATCAACGAAACGCTGGCACTGATCGAATCCAAATGGCCGGATTTTGAGCCGGATCATCCATTCCGCTACACTTTTTTCGATCAGAGTTTTGCCTCCTTACACGCTGCCGAGGCCAGTACCGCTCAAATCATCCGGTGGTTCACTTTGTTGGCCATTTTCATTACTTGCCTCGGGCTATTCGGACTATCGGCTTATACGTCGGATAAACGCACCAAAGAAATCGGTATTCGTAAGGTATTTGGCGCCTCCATCGCCAATATTCTGGGCATCCTCATTCGGGAAGTAATGCTACTGGTACTGATTGCCGTGGTCATTGCCCTACCCCTCGCTTGGATCGTCAGCAATAACTGGCTGGAGAATTTTGCTTACAGCATTCATTTCGGCGTGAAATACATCTTCGCTTCAACAGCATTGGCGGCAGGTATCGCCCTGTTGGCGGTCAGCTATCATGTGTTGAAATCAGCGGTTCGGAATCCGATTGTTTCCCTTCGACATGAGTGATGGATCAGCTGCGGGCATTGCCGCATCAAAGCAGCTCATTGACAAGGCTTAAAATCCCGGCATCAACATGACTGCATTTTGCATCATCCGTGAAGGGCCTCGCCAAAACATGCGGTATTGCGTGTTGTTGACCAAAAATACGACCTTTCCACGGCCCATTGGCAATACCCCAGCAAAGGTTTTGTTGGCCAAATGTTTCAGATTGTCCGGCGAAGCATACCCTGCAGCCAGTAGTTCCCCTGCATCGGAATGATAACGGCCAACGGTCTGCAGCTCTCCGGAAGGTTGAAGGGCTTGGTCCGTAAAGGAAAGCGTATACAATTGATCCTTCATCCCGAAGGCAAGTGGATTGGTAATGTCGATGCGCGCATGCATCGCTGATCCGGGGATCCGTTTTTTCCCGTAGTAGTCTCTCCGGTCTTTGTAGGCTAAGCCGTTTGCTGCCTGGCTGGTATCTTTTCCGATTTCCATCAGTTGTACGGACGTAAACTTCGAACGATCTTTGGTGAAGAAACCCGCGGCACTCTCCGTTGCCACCAAAACCCCTCCTTCCTGCACCCATTCTTTCAGGGCAGCCAATTGATCTTTACCAAACAATTGTTTCAATCCGCTACCGCCACCCGGAAGGATTAAAACATTGTAGTCCTCCAGATCCACCAGTCCGTAACGTTGCCGGAATTTAGGCATCGCCGTTTGTTTTAATACACTGGGGCGGATCCGCTGAATGGGCAATGCTGTTTCCCGATCGAATAGATAGTAGATTTGGCCAGCGGTGTACGAGGAAAAAGGTGGGTCGATCATCAACGCCGCTTTGGGTTGTTTGACCGGCCGATTACGGGAAGAAGCCAGGTCGTATCCGCTGTGCATCCTTCCGGTATCGAAGCCCTCTACATCAACACCGGCCTCCTTGGCGATCGACGCCATATCTCCTGCAATAGTAGATGATTTGTCTGGATTGCGGCCCGTCAATACAATCAGAGAACCAGCCGGGAATCGTCGACCCTCATCATCGACAAATGGTTCCACGGCGGCCCGCACTCGATACCCCTTCTTCCATAAATGCGCAAGTGCCTTCGGTGCATAGCGCTGATCCCAATCGATCACGTAGGCGTATTGAGCCCCCTCTCGGGCCAATTTCCCGATCCGATGAGGTGCTTCCGTTACTTTTTCCGAAGCTACATTAAATGACTGGTCAGTAGAATAGGCCGTCAAATTGTACGCAATGGGAGCCGCCCAGGTTGACATATCGTACATCACCGAATCTTCTATTTCCAGGTTTCGCTGCATGATGCTATTGATGAAAAGGTGCCGAGCCTGATTGGTGGGGATGACGTAAGTGCCTTGGGGAAATCTTTTGCGGCTCGTCCGATTCGTCCGATAGTCCAATGCCGCGTTGACTGTAAAGGCCGTCGTTGCCTGTTGTATTTCCACGTTGTGATCCAACAACATCTGGATGACCTCCCCCAGATAGGGATCGTCCTCATTGGGCAGAAAATAGCCCTTAACCGGCGACTTGCTATTGGCGGGTTTTAAAGCCTCAAAACTGTATTTTCTCAGTTTTTGCCGCCACTCAACGGCTTTGGTAATAGTAGCAAGCGAAGTCGTATAATGATCAAATATCCTTTGTCTCAATTTCAGTACGGAGCCGTCTTCGGTTTCCACGGCACGTCCGGCACCAATTCCCCCTTGTTCGGTTAACATGGCAACAGCGCCGAAACCAGCCGGATAACTCGATCCGTATCCCGGGTAGAAAAAATCAAAAACATCCCGCGTGAAATAACTAATCTTGTGTTTATTAAATTCCGCAATGTTCGCCCGGCCGAAACTATCCTGCCATACTTCGTGTTGATCCGGAATCAGTAGATTGGAAGGTGTGGTGCCGGGAGAGGTGTAGTAATTGCTGTTATAGCCCTGCTCGTGATAATCGACGTGGACATTGGGCAACCACCGCTGGTATTCATCCGTATGCCCCTGAGACTCCGGATGTATGCGCCAGATCCAATCACGATTTAGGTCAAACCAATAGTGATTGGTACGGCCTCCGGGCCACGGTTCATAGTGCTCCAGATCCGCCGGTTCCATACCCACCACTTCTCTGGCCACCGAATTGTACCAGTAGACGTAGCGATCCCGGCCATCGGGATTTATACAGATATATAGAACGATGACCGAATGATCGAGAATGTCTTTTGTAGCAGCGTCCGTGGCGGCAACCAGTCGGTACGCGACTTGCTTGACCGCCTCCGTCGTAGAAGCCTCGTTACCGTGAATACTGTAACTCAAGGAAGTAAATACCGGAAGGGACTCGATCAACGGCTCTGCGGTAGCGTCGTCCGTAGTCATCGGGTCGGTCAGCTTAAAATGATCGGCCTTGATTTGTTCCAGATTGCGTTGATTATCGACCGAAGAAATAACAACCGTATACAATTCACGGCCCTCATAAGTAGCCCCGTACCGATGCATCGTAATTTTGTCCGAACTGGCAGACAATGCTTCGAAATAATTCACCGTCTTTTCGTAGATGGTAAATTGTTTTCCAAGGGGATATCCCAAGAAAGATTCCGGGGAAGGGATGGCGGGATCGTAGTTCAATTGTGGATCGAAGGCAAAGCGCTCTTCGATTAATTCCGTTTGGCAGTAGCCGCAACAAATGACGGCTGAAAGCAAACTAGTGAGTACCAGTTTTTTCATATCTATCTTTCAATTCGAATCAACTTTCTTATCTGCGTCGCCGGGGAATCAGGGTCTTAGGGAAATTCACCACACTTTCATTCCCGTCTTTCCCCACGCTGGCAACACCAAACAGGTAGTTATCAATGACGATGTTTTCCAGGGTAAAATCCGTGATCGATCGATCGACATATCGAGCGTACTGCCATTGTGGCGAAGTGGTCTCCCGCCAATAGATCTTATAGCCGGCTATTTGATCGTCTTCGACCGGGTCCCACAGCAATCTCGTTGAAGGCCGCACCGCCCCGCCGATCATTACGTTCGTCGGTGTGGCCGGGGCCCAAGCCAGTCCCGCCAAGGTAATCGCATTAACGGCTGTCAGCTTTGCACAATAATCAAAATTGACTCCTTCAATCACATCTCCATACGCAATGCCATCCTCAACGCGAATGTCCTGGTGCTGTCGATTATAATTTTCGTGGGTTTCCATAATGCGAACCCCCGCATACCCCATGTCGTTGAAAGGACGGTGATGGCCTCCCCTTCCAAACCGGTCGAGCCGGTAGATCATGATGGCGTCCAAATTGGTCATGTACAAGTCCGTCATACGATCGACGTATCTGGCCAGTTGGCGAGACACCCCATCTACTTCCCCGCCGTAAAATCGCCGCCAACGCCTCTGTTGCTCCGTATCCGTCACTGGAGTTGGCTCAGAGAATACCCGAAAAGTGCTATTGTCAATCACACCATCGATGCCTTCGATGTTGCCAATCATATCATTGTTGAGGATGCCAATGATCTCCCACTCTTCTTCTTTGGCTACTGCTGCCATATGCCGGCCACCAAACAAACCCTGTTCTTCTCCCGACAGTCCGGCGTAAACGATGCTGGTTGGGAAACGGTACTTCGTGAGAATGCGGGCGGCTTCCAATGTTCCGGCCATTCCGGTCGCATTATCATTTGCACCGGGTGCATCCGTGTCGGGGTCCGTCGAACTCGACGCCCTGGAATCAATGTCACCCGACATGATCACGTAGCGATCGGGATTTTGCTGTCCACGCTGAATGGCAACCACATTGACCACCCAGGTATCTTTCTTGATCCTGGTGTTTTCGTCGCCCTTTACCAAATTGCGTTGATAAAAAACTTCCAGGCAACCTCCGCACTCCGCCGAAATCCGATCGAATTCCGACTTGATCCAACGGCGGGCAGCACCGATACCGCGTGTCTGCGAAATAGTGTCCGATAAAGTATTTCGGGTGCCAAATCCGGCCAACCTTCGAATATCGGCCTCTAATCTCTCCGGTGACGGAGCACTGGCAATCTCATAAATACGTGGATCTACCGGACCGGGAACGGTCTGGCCTTGAGTCGGAAAGAACGACAACCAAAAGAAAATAAAACCAGCGAAGTGCCTCATATTAAACGTAATTCACCGCACCGACTACCTGTAAAGAACCTGCTTGGCCGCTTGCACGATTTTACCGGCATTTGGCAGGTATTCCTCCACGAAAGTTGGAGCGTAGGGCAGTGAAGTGTCGGCAGAATTCAGGCGCACTACCGGGGCATCCAGGTAATCAAATGCATATTTTTGAGCGTTGTAAGCAACTTCGGCAGAAATTCCCCCGTATGGCCAGGATTCATCAATTACGACCAGTCGATTGGTTTTCTTAATCGAATTGACAATCGTGTCGTGGTCGAGTGGACGAATGGTGCGCAGATCAATCACTTCAGCTTCGATTCCCTCCTTGGCCAACTCATCGGCTGCTTCCAAAGTCGGCAGCAACATTTTATTGAAGGTTACCAGGGTCACATCAGATCCCGGACGGCGAACAGCCGCTACTCCAATCGGCGTGAGGTATTCCTCTTCCGGCACAATCCCTTTGTGGGCATAGAGCATTTCCGACTCCATCACACAAACCGGGTTCTCATCCCGAATGGCGGATTTCAATAGTCCTTTAGCATCAGCGGGGTCAATACAAGAAATGACCTTCAAGCCAGGGCAATTCGCCATCCAGCTTTCAAACATCTGAGAGTGCTGTTGAGCCAATTGTCCCGCTGACCCGGAAGGTCCACGAAAAACAATGGGGCATCTGAAATCTCCCGCAGATTGGGACAAAGTTTTTGCCGCATTATTTACGATCTGATCAAAGGCCAAAACGGCAAAGTTCCAAGTCATGAATTCTACAATGGGCCGCAAACCATTCATGGCAGCTCCTACCCCAATACCGGTAAAGCCCAATTCGGCGATGGGTGTATCAATCACCCGTTCCGGTCCAAACTCATCTAACATTCCTTTGCTCACCTTGTAAGCTCCATTGTACTCGGCAACTTCCTCTCCCATCAAAAAGACGGAATCGTCTCTGCGCATTTCTTCGATCATTGCCTCTCTAAGGGCGTCTCTAAGTGCTAATTCCCTAGCCATATGTTTTTTATGGTTTCATTTTGACAAGTAAAAGCGTCTTGCTATCTTTGAATTTCACTTCTTATCCACTATGAGACGCTTCTGATCTCAGGGGCAAAAATAGTAAAACTGCACACCTGAATAAATTTTTCGGTAAAAATTTAGTTATTGAAGTAATAAATACATTTTTATCGTATTAGTATTTCTGAATCCTTCACCTACTTTGGGCACTGCATTCCGCGGTCCGCCACCAATCAATTGAAAGCAATTGGACAAGAGCATAATAACAATTATCAAATATTCGTTTTAGCCCGCATAAGAATTATGGAAAAGTGCAGGCTACGTGAAAACTGTACTTAAAACTAAATCTAAAGGAATGAAAATCAAAAATTTGAAAAAAGACGCCGGATCCCTTTTTATTCTTGCTGCAACACTACTGATGACCTCGTGCAATCGCGGTTATGGCTGCCCAACCAATTTTTCCTTTGAAGACTTGTTTGGCTACGCTGCACAATTGTTTGCCAGCATCCTATTCTAGGATTCTCCCAAAATTTATTTTGTCTGTAACAGAATGTCAAAGGAAAAAGAGAAAACGATCACACAAGGCGAACCGACAATTGTCGATACCCAGGACGGCTCCCACACCATGTTCTCCGAACGGTTTCAGGTCAGTTATCATTCTAAATACGGAGCCATCCAAGAAACCAGGCACGTCTTCATAGAAGCTGGTCTCTACGCAAAAATTTCCGGGGCCAAGAGTATTTCGGTCCTGGAATTTGGATTCGGTACCGGCCTCAATGCTCTAATGACCCTTTTGGAAGCAGAGCATCGACAACTGCCAATCCACTACCAAACCGTTGAAGCTTTTCCGATTTCAGCAGACAAAGCGGAAAAGCTAAACTATCCTTCCCAGTTAATGTTACCGGAAAAAAAAGATGTTTTCCTGGAATTGCATCGATGCGAGTGGAATGTGCCTGCACAAATCACTCCCTATTTCACTTTTACCAAACACCGAACCGCCTTCTTCGAAGTTAACTTCGAAGAAGTATTTGATGTCGTTTACTACGATGCCTTTGCTCCCACTTCTCAACCCGAACTGTGGGAACCAGACATTTTGGCAAAACCCTTTAACGCTCTCCGCAAAGAGGGCATCTTTGTCACCTACTGTGCCAAGGGACAAGTCAAAAGGCATTTGAAATCATTAGGTTTTAGAGTAGAGGCACTACCAGGTCCTCCCGGTAAGAGAGAAATGACAAGAGCCATTAAAGAGTAACGAAAACTCCGGATAGAAGTTATTTTTCAGAAACGCTCTTAGGTCGGCGACCACGCTTGGCCTTGCGGCCCATTTGCTCTTCGACCTTGTTTTCTAATTCTTCCAGATCCTTTGTCTTTCTGGTCTTAATGACATTAATTTTTCCGTTTTCTCCGTAAAGTTCGCGAGATTTCTTGTTGTAGGCCAAGGCAGCCTCTTCCGCGGTGTCGAACATACCAATATGTACGGATTTCCGATCAACGGAAATCACAGCCCGATATCGATTGTTCTCTTTGTAGACTCCAGTATATCCGATTTTACTGCTGGTCTTTCTTTTTCGACTAGCCACGGACCTGGAACGGTAGAGTAGATTTTCTAAGCGGCAATCTAATTTGTTGCCATTCTTTGCACCAACCAAGTTGTTTTTTCCTTCCTTCGTGTCGAGTAAAAATTTCTCTGCAACCAACTTATGTAAGTAGATCGTTTCGGTCTTGTAACCGCCATCTGCCTTTTTCCAGGTCTTCTGAAATACGGCGCATCCGCTGGAATGTTTACGCAAATTGTTAACAAAATCAACTTTTACTAGGTAAGGGTCGGAAGTAAGGTATTCATATACCTTATCGTCCAACAACACATTGTCATCGGCGTTTTTAAGTTTAACCTTATAAAGCACGCTATCCCAAATTTTATGTTAAAATGAATATGGTTCAGGTAAAGATAGTACTAGTACGGTTCCATTGGATACAGATGCCGCAAAATAGATATTTTATGGCAAACAGCAAAGCGCGCCAATGGCAAAATTCGTACTTACAGTAGCCTTGCGATGTTTATTTTGTATATTTTGGTCTATCCTAATTGCATGTAATTATACGACAATATGTAATAAAAGTGACTTCCAATACATTAAAAAATATATATTTTACCGAAAAAGAGGCCATTTTCATGCAAAGATGCCTCGACTTGGCCTACCTTGGCGTCGGGAAAGTCTCCCCCAATCCACCCGTTGGTGCTGTTTTAGTCCATTCCGGCCGGATTATTGGCGAGGGATACCACCGCGCTTTCGGTGGGCCCCACGCGGAGGTAAATGCCGTAAACAGCGTCTCCCAAATCGACCGGTACCTGATTGCCGACTCAACGCTCTTTGTTTCATTAGAGCCCTGTTGTTTTCACGGCAAAACGCCAGCTTGTACCGATCTGATTTTACGCCACGACATTCGAAAAGTAGTCGTGGCCTGTACCGATCCACACGCCAATGTAAACGGCCAGGGAATCGACATCCTGCGCCAAGCAGGAATTGACGTACGGGTCGGCCTCCTACAGGAGCCTGCCGAAGACCTGCTTCGCCCCTTCCGGATCAACAAAACCCAAGGCAGACCTTACATCATACTCAAATACGCAGTGAGTAGGAATGGCTTTATCGGTCAAAAGCAGACCCCCTTTTGGATAACCAATGGCTTGTCAAAGCGTCTTTCACATCGATGGCGTGGTGAAATTGATGCCATTATGGTCGGTCGGAATACGGTAACTGTAGATGATCCAAAGTTGACCAACCGGCTATACTTTGGTAAGTCGCCACTAAGGATCGTGTTCGGGCATCAATTTGAAGCGTTGTCTTCAACCCATATTTTTGACGGATCTACTCCGACACTGGTAATTAGCGACCAAAACGTATCGGTAAAAATACCAAATAATACCGAAGTATTGAAATTAGACCAAGCTCTTCCGGAGGGATTATCGGTGATGCTCCAGACCCTGTATGCCGACTACCAGGTGGGTATCCTACTAGTGGAGGGAGGCAAAATGTTACTTGACACCTTCTTAAAAGCAGCGTTGTGGGATGAAGCCCGAATCTTCACCGGACGACAAAACATATTGCAACAGGGCATGCGCTCCCCCGACCTGTATGCCGCGTCTGCCAAGGCTTTCACACTGAGAGATGACCAGCTTAATTTATATTTTCACAAATGTTAAACTTGCATTAAAGTCCTATTTTTCTAACATATCGCGAAGTCTTTTTTTGTTTTTTAGTGGATAGAAAAATTGAGAATAGGCCTTGACCTTTGGAATAGCATTGGCAGAAAAAAAATTTTTGATGGGAAAACTGAATGTCATGATACGTTTGGTAGTTATTACGCTGCTGATCAACTGCGCATCACTAAATCTTTACGGACAAACACCAGACGAGGAAAGTACAAAAGAAGCAACCCAGGAACAAGAAATCTTGATCAATTGGTTGTCTTTCGAAGAAGCAATGGAATTGCAATACCAAGAAAAAAGAAAACTTTTCTTCGAGGTATACATCGAATCTTGCCGTTGGTGTAAGGAAATGGAGGCCACGACCCTCCAACAACCGCACATCGCTCAATACATCAACGAAAACTACTACGCCATTAAGTTTGATGCGGAGTACAAGAATAAAATCCAGTTTAAAGACAAGGAATACGAGTTTGTTTTGCAACCGAAAAAAGTGGGCTACCACAGCCTGGTAGACGAGTTCCTTGGCGGAAAATTAATGTTTCCTACGCTGGTCTTTATGGATGAGGAATTGAATTTGATTCAAGCCATTTCCGGCTTCCAGGTGCCGGAAGAATTCGAACGCATCATTACTTACTTCGGAACGGATAATTACCGGAAGATGCCGTGGTCTACCTACAAAAATTCCTATAAGTCAATTTTGGAAACAGCCCGGGAATAAGGGCTGTTTACCGGCGCCTCCTGCGCCTTCTGGTGGTAGTTCGGATTCCCAGCACTCCCAATAGGCCCCGGGTCAATTCGCGGGCAATCGTTCGACTGACCTGGCGGCCGGTTGTACTGTTGATCACTTCCTCAAACACACTCTTTTCCTTTCTCCGGGAAGTCTTCCGGGCTTTTTCACGTTGCCGCCTTTTTTCTTCCTGATGTTCTTCTTTTCTTGCTTCTTCTATCTTTTCGCTGAGTATCTCGTAGGCACTGTCGCGATTTTCCACCCGGTCGTACTTTGAGATCAGTTCGGAGTTCGAAATAATGGTGCGGATCTCTTTCGATGTAAGTACATCCATTCTCGATTGTGGTGCCCGGAGTAAGGTATGAACCAACGGTGTCGGTCGGCCTTTTTCATCTAAGGCAGAAACCAACGCCTCCCCAATTCCCAATTCAGTCAATAGCTTATCTACCTCATAAAAGTCCGTCTCGGGATAGTTTTGTGCCGCCAACCGTATGGCCTTGCGATCCTTAGCCGTAAAGGCCCTCAAAGCGTGTTGTATCTTCAGCCCCAACTGGCCCAAAACTTCTTCGGGGATATCGACGGGGTTCTGCGTCACAAAATACAATCCAACTCCCTTGGATCTAATCAGTTTAACAATGACTTCAATTTGATCCAGTAAGGCATCCGACGCTTCCTCAAAAACCAGATGCGCTTCATCTATAAACAACACCAAATTTGGTTGCTCGGCATCCCCCTGTTCGGGAAAAGTCGCATAAATTTCGGCGAGGATCTGCAGCATGAAGGTCGAAAACAACTTGGGACGGTCTTGAATATCCGTCAATCGCAGGATGGAAACCATACCCCTACCCTCTTCATCGTGGCGACATAGATCTTCTACGTCGAAAGAACGCTCCCCAAAAAACATTTCCGCGCCCTGCTGTTCCAGCTCTACCATTTTGCGCATAATGGCCCCCGTAGACGCCGATGAAATCCGCCCGTACTCCTCTTGGAATTCTTCTTTTCCCTCATTTTGTACATACTGTAAAGTTTTCCTGAAGTCATCCAGGTCGAGTAATGGCAAGGCATTGTCGTCGCAATATTTAAAGATGACCGCCACAATGCCGGATTGGGTGTCGTTTAAGCCCAGGATTTTCGAAAACAGGATGGGCCCAAACTCCGTCAAAGTAGCCCGTAAGCGCAAGCCTTTCTCTTCCGACAGGGTCAAAAACTCGACGGGGCTTCCTGCTGCCTCGAAAGGGAATCCGATCATCTCGTGCCTTTCGTCGATTTTCGGGTGCCCGTCACTCGGTACAGCAATACCACTTAGGTCTCCCTTGATGTCCATTAAAAGAGAAGGGACGCCCCTTAGGGATAATTGCTCCGCCAGAATCTGCAGGGTTTTCGTTTTACCAGTACCCGTTGCCCCGGCAATCAGACCGTGTCGGTTCATTGTGCTCAGTGGAATGTTTACTAAAGCATTGGTCTGACATTCGCCATCGATCATGGCACCTCCCAAGGCGATAAACTTTCCTTCAAAATGATACCCTTCTTCTACAACGGACAGAAATTGATCTTTCTTTGACATATTAGCTCGATTTTGCAATCAGTCTTTATTCCATTTATTAATTCGATCTTCAAACTTCTTCTTGTTGAATTCCCATAAATCCACGTTGAATCGACTTTCCAATTCTTCTTCGAGATGGTCTTCCAGCATCTCGCCAAAGAAATCTATGCCGGTGAGCTCCTCAATGTGGTCGATGGAGGTGGTAAACTTAAACAGCGGTTCATAGCTGATCTCGTTGGGAAGTAAAAAGGCAATCGCCTTTAATTCCGGTTCGGTCGCATCCAGCAGCACCTTGTAATAAGCCGCGGGAATACTAACTCGATTTTCCCCGATCTGCCCCTTGATCTCATCGGTCAGCACCGGGCCGGTCACTACGTAAAGTTGTTTGAATTTCTTGGCCCAATTACGCGTCAACTCCTCTAATTCTCGCCAAACACCCTTGTTGAAATTGCGGGATTGCGGACTGATGTTACTCATATAGAAAGTCTCGTCGATCGCCGTTCGGTTAAATGCCATGTCTGCTGCCGGCACCAAGTGTCCGCGGTCGTAACCGGAGTTGCTATAATCCCGGTGTGTAGCCGACCGGGACGGCACCTTCGGATCTGGTAAAAATCGATTCGAGCGCTTCTCCCAGGGTTTGTTCAGGCTATCTCTTCTCAGGATGTAGGCCACCCATTCGGCCTGTTCGTGCTCTTCGCTGTAGGAAAGGGAATAGTAGGTATGGTGAATTATTTCCCCGGTCGTTGATGAGGGTAGGTAATAGGGGGCTTCATAATCTTCAAAGGGCACTTCCTCCACGACTGCCTCCTCTTCAGCAGTGGTTCTCCCTCCTCCTGCAAATTGATTGAAAATAAAAAACAGTCCGCTGACGATGGCTCCGAAAAGTCCTACCTTTACGATCGTATCCTTACTGGCAGCGCCACGTGTTTGTTTAGAATGATTGGTTCTGAATTTTGCCATCGGTGATGTTTGGTATGCAAATGTAAGAAACCTAACTTTAGGCAACAACTTAATGCAAACAAATGATTATTAAACAATTTCTTAGCGTCGGAATCACGGGGGGGATCGGCAGCGGCAAGACGACGGTTTGCCAAATTTTTGAAGTGCTAGGCATACCCGTGTACTACGCCGATATCAGGGCGAAACAACTGATGACGGAAAGCCGGGAAATCGTACGGGGAATCAAAGAGCTTTTCGGACCCGAGGCCTACCTTGACGATGGCCGGTTGAATAGGCCGTTTATCGCCGGTATCGTCTTTAAGGATGCTTCCAAACTCCAGCAGTTGAATGCCATCGTTCATCCAGCTGTTTATCTGGACGGCCAGCGGTGGCACGAAAGTCAGCAAGGGGTACCCTACACGCTCAAAGAGGCTGCCCTCACTTTCGAAACCGGCGGCTACAAATTACTGGATAAGACCATTACGGTTTACGCTCCCGCGGAAATACGCATACAGCGCGTTATGGAAAGAGATCAGTCGTCTCGTGAAGCTGTTGAAGACCGCATCAGCAAACAAATGCCCGATGAAGAAAAAATAAAACTAGCCGATTTCGTCGTTCACAATTACGACAACCGCCCCTTGATCCCTCAGGTTCTTAGCATTCACGAAGCACTGACGGCATCTAGTGCCGCCTTGTAAACACTCAAACAACGTTCTCGCGCCAGTTTATGATCAACCATCGGTGCCGGGTATGTGGGCGTCCCGTATTCGGGCACCCATTTCCGAATGTAAACCCCTTCTTTGTCAAACTTCTGTTGTTGCGAAGTAGGGTTAAAAATCCGAAAGTAAGGGGCGGCATCCGTGCCGCTTCCCGCCGCCCATTGCCAGCCTCCGTTGTTGCTGGCCAGATCAAAATCCAGCAATTTTCGAGCGAAGTAGGCCTCCCCCCAACGCCAGTCGATCAACAAATGTTTGGTCAAAAAGCTGGCCGTGATCATTCGCACGCGATTGTGCATATAACCCGTTTGGTTGAGTTCACGCATTCCCGCATCGACAATGGGATATCCCGTCATGCCGGAACACCACTGCCGAAATTCCTCCTCGTTATTCCGCCACTGAATTCGATCGTATTTCGGCCGAAACGCACCTTCCACTACATGGGGAAAATGGGTAAGTATCATGGCGTAAAAGTCCCGCCAAATCAGTTCATTTAAGAAGGTTGCATTCAGTGCTAACGCTTTCCGGGCCTTCTCTCTGATGCTGATCGTGCCAAATCTAAAGTGAATGCCCAGCTTCGAAGTACCTTCAATTCCGGGAAAGTTACGAGTTTGATCGTACCGTCGGATCAATCCCTGTTTAACGCTCGCCGAAGGGAAAGTAAGCTTCGTCGGCTCAAAACCCATTTCCTGCAGGGAGGGCATCGGCAGTCGATCTGTTTTCGCAAAATTCGTGTAATAATTGTTGCAGGGATAGGACTTTAAATAGAAATCATTAAGCGTTGCCTTCCAAACCCTACTGTATGGTGTGAAAACGGTATAGGGGGAGCCGTCTTTTTTCAATACTTCTTGGTCTTCGAAAATCACGTGGTCCTTAAACGTTGCAAAACCAATGCCTTTTTTTAGCAACAACGATTCAACCGCGGCATCTCTTTTCTTAGCATAGGGTTCATAATCTCGATTCGTATAAACGGTATGGACATTGAACTCTTGAGTAACGGCTGACCAGACCTCCTCCGGATTCCCGTACCTGACGAGCATAGAGCTGCCCAATGACTCCAATTGAATCCGGATCTTCTTCACTTGTTGGTGAATGAAATCGACCCGCGCATCGTTTCGGTCTTCCAACTTGTCCAGTATTTCCCGATCGAAAATAAACAGGGGTAAAATGGGTCGGTCGCTCTTTAAAGCGTGGAAAAGTCCTGCGTTATCCTCCATCCGGAGATCGCGCCGGTACCAAAAAATGTTAACTCTTGCCTTAGTTGTCATAAAGAATGATCCGCCTCGTTTGGGTTATAGGAAAATATTTCCATCCGCAATAAGGTAGTAACAAACAGCTGCTTTTTTTGTTTATTGCTTACTTTTGTGGCAAAATAGACACGTCATCATGAAGAATATTCTCTTGTTGTGCTTGGTCGGGTTGGTTGTAATGGCCTGTGGGAATGAAAAATCGACCCTGCAGTCAGAAATTGCCAAACTGGAAAAAAAACTGGAAACGGAAGCGACAAAAGAGGTTGCCGATCCCTTGCTGGAAAACTATCAGACCTTCATTGACAAATTCCCCGAAGAAACGGAATTGAATGCAAAATTCCGCTACCGGGCCGCCGGTGTTTTGTACCGCATGAATCAGGCGGAGGAAGCCATTGCCCAACCCAGAAATGCCCTGCTCAATTATGGCGACGCCGCCAATACCTACAACAACGCGTTCTTATTGGCTTCGATCTACGGCGAAAACCGTAATCAAAAGCACATATCCAATACCATCCTGCAAGCACTAAAGGAAAAGGACCTCACCCCCGAACAGGAAGAAGAAGTGAACAAAAATCTACAGGAAGCCCTCCCTCCAATTGAAGACCGGCTCCGCGTATTGCAATCGGCCATCTTCGATACGGAAACCAACAGCATTCAACGCCGCTACGCGAATGAATTCATTCTGTCCAGCGATTACTACGGTATTCTTTTACCGGAAAAAGAAAACATGCCCGAGATCCTGTTGAGAGCTGCCGAGACCGCTCGCACCGTCCAAAGTTATCCTCAGGCACTGGAACTCTACCAACGGATCTCCGATCGGTATCCCGATCACCCTAAAGCATCGCAAGCACTTTTTTTACGGGCTTTCACCCTGGACAATGATTTAAAGGATTTTACAAAAGCAAAGGAACTCTATGAAGCTTTCTTGGCCAAATATCCCAACGACGACTTTGCCGACGATACCCAGTTCCTTCTGGAAAACTTAGGTAAGGACGACCAAGAAATAATTGAAGCATTCCAAAAGGAATAACAACGTCGGACCGAAGACCTATTTCAGTCGGATTTCCTTCTTGTCAAAAGGGTTCAATGCCACTCCCTTTACCTTGGCTTCCGCCTCTATTCTATATTCGGACTTCACTCCCCGCAAAAGCTTGGCAGCCTTTGCAAAACCGCGAGTGAAAATATTCCGGTCTTCCAATTCGTCAACATCTGATTTATAAATCACAAATGGCAGATTGAAATCCATCTCCACCGGATTATCCGGCAACACTTCAAAGGTCTGATTGTTCTCTACCGATCCCAGCTCGTATTCGTCGATTAATTTTTCCTTGCCCTTGCCTCGGATGTATTTTTCAATCAGGACAATCTTCACCCGATTGACAACCTGGGCATTCATGGACTGAAACCTTAGCTTTCCCCTGATCTTTCCCATTTTCCGCTCCATTTCTTCCGGTACCAGTATCTCTAGTTTCACGCCTTCGATGCCGAGCCATTTCTTTACTTTTCCTAACATGTGTGATTCTTTAGGTATTCAAAATTCACATCAAACCATTCGCTTATGCCAGCTTTCACCAAGACTTTTTTCAAAGCTCTGGTCAAAGGCAGCCTTGTCGGCCACCAAAGTATCAAAAACAATGGTCTCATTGTCGATCTGGCCATTCGCATACCAATCGGCAAAAGTATCGCGTGAGATGGTCTTAATGCCATCCGGGCCCTTCACCGAAAAACGCATGCGGTCAAAAAGGTCGACCCCGAATTTCTGCTCAATTTGCTTCATGAAGTGCACCGACTTGTCGATCGAACAACCACTCGCCCCAGCCGCCGTTTCATCCACCATCAACACAATGAAGCGCTGATGATAAACTTCTCCGTAAGCCTTTAATTGACGATTGTGACTGACCCATTGCTGAGCAAATTGCTGGACGTAAGAACGAATTTGACTGGTCTCCTCCTCCGAAAATGGCCGGTTACTCTGGTAGATCCAAACCTTGGATTGATCGGAAAGCGATTGATAATCCTGCATAGCGAAAAGCTGTATTTTTTATATAGAACAAAACTGTGGTTGCTATTGTTGCTGTGGTTGCTATGGTCTCTATAGCTGCCACAGCATCTACAGATTATTAACAATTAATTCCGCCAAATCATAAACCATCACATCCTCCTGTTTTTCTTTCGCTTTAATTCCATCCGACATCATGGTCAAGCAAAACGGACAATTGACAGCTACAACACCCGCATTCGTGGCCAGCGCCTCCTCCGTCCGTTCAATATTGATGCGTTTGTCTCCCGGTTCGTCTTCCTTCCACATCTGAGCACCACCGGCACCACAACACAGACCATTGGTTCGGCACCTCTTCATCTCTACCAGTTCGGCGTCCAACGTTTCCAAAACCTTTCTGGGTGCCTCGTAAACCCCATTGACCCGGCCCAGATAACAGGAATCGTGATACGTGATCTTCTTGCCTTTGAAACTACCTCCTTCCTTCATTTTGATCCGGCCATCATTGATCAGTTCCTGCAGCAACTGGGTGTGGTGTATCACCTCATAATTACCGCCCAAAGCCGGATATTCATTTTTCAGGGTATTGAAGCAGTGTGGGCACGTGGTGACGATCTTCTTAATCTCATAGCCATTCAACACCTCAATATTCTGCAGAGCCGACATCTGAAAAATAAACTCATTCCCGGCCCGACGAGCGGGATCTCCGGTACATTGTTCTTCCGCTCCCAAGATGGCGTAATTCATCCCCACCTCGTGCAAAATGCGCGCCATGGCCAAAGATACCTTCTGGGCCCGGGCATCATAACTTCCAGCGCAGCCTACCCAAAATAAAATGTCGGGGCTTTTACCCTCTGCCACCAGTTCCGCCATGCGGGGAATGTGAAAATCTTTACTCATTATTTGTTGATTCTGTTGATTCTATTGACTCTGTTGACTCTATGGTTTCTATGGCTGCTTAGGTTGCTGTGATGCTTCGATGGCCTTGGTGGCCTTCTTGATGCTGTGATGCTGGCCCCAAAATGTTTTCGTTGGTCGATTATCTGAATGGGCTATCAAAGTATCAAGGTCGCCTCCAAGGCGGCCGTAGCATCAAATGGGCCGTCAAGGCCCCTGCAGCAACATAGCATCTACTCAAAGCATCCATAGCTACCACCGCACTCAATTCGCCCACTGATCCCGGGCATCCGGAATCGACCAAGCCGAGCCACTATTTTCAATACTATTAAACAAAGGCAACCAATCGGAGGGCCCCTCGGAAAGCGTCAATAATTCATAGCGACGCAGCTTCAGTATGGGGTCCAGCGGACTGATCAGTACCGGACAAGCTTCCACACAAGCATTGCAAGTGGTGCAAGCGTGCAATTCTTCTTTGCTGATATAGTCAAAAAGAGATTTACCGTCGTCGTAGTTCTCCTTCGTCAAGGTCACGCCCTCTTTCCCTTTTTCTTCTGCCTTGATGAATTCGGGGTTGCCGCTGTCCAGATTCTTACTGATTTCTTCTGCGCGATCCCGGATGTCCATCATGATTTTTCTTGGCGACAATTTCTTCCCGGTCAAATTAGCGGGACAGACCGACGTACAGCGACCACATTCCGTACAAGTATAAGCCTCCAGGAGATTTTTCCAACTCAGGGTGAAAACATCGTTGGAGCCAAATTCGGGAAGTTCGCCCATGTCTACTTCTCCGTTCGTTTCCTCGATCAGTCCCATCATGCTTTTCACTTCGTTCATGATTTCCGGCATGTTCTCCATTTCTCCTCTCGGTGCTACATTGGCGTAATAGGTATTTGGGAAAGCCAATAGTATATGGAGGTGCTTAGAAATAGGCAGGTAGTTTAAAAAGGCAAGTACCGTCAGAAAGTGCAACCACCAGCCAAAACGCTCGATGCCAACCAGTGTGCCCTCGCTCATACCGCCAAAAAGCGCCGGCCCCAACCAACTGCTGATGGCAAGCGATCCGGTATCGGCATAGTGTTGTGGATCCAATTGTTGAAGTATGGTATCCGCACCATTCATACTGAAGATCCCAATCAACAGCAGCAACTCACCGTAGAGAATTAGATTTCCATCCAGCTTGGGCCATCCGGTCATTTCATCCTTATGGAAACGGGGCACCTTCAACAAGTTCCTTCTGCTGAGGAATACCAGGGTCGCCACAAACGCCAGCACCGACAATATTTCGATAAAACTGATGAGGAAGGTGTAAAAGCCACCCAGCGATGCCGCAAATATCCGGTGTTTGCCGGTGATACCGTCAATAAATATTTCTATCAGCTCGATCTGCGTAATGAGGAAAGCCGCATAAATAAAGAAGTGAAAAATAGCCGGAATCCATCGCTTGAACATCTTCTGCTGACCAAAAGCCACCAAAAGTACATTACGCCAACGTTGGCCAGCATCCCCCTCGATCTTTTCTTCCTTGCCCAACAAAATATTCCGCCGGATTTTACTAAATTGGCGTGCTGCATATC
This sequence comes from Saprospiraceae bacterium, assembly GCA_028284395.1. Classification (GTDB taxonomy): domain Bacteria; phylum Bacteroidota; class Bacteroidia; order Chitinophagales; family Saprospiraceae; genus JANQRV01. Next base: position 5,575 of record JANQRV010000089.1, on the reverse strand, counting down.
CCAAACCAACAACAGAAACCAGAATAAAAATAATTTGCTGCATCATAAACTATAATTTCCCGACGTGGGGCGAAAATTCGCAAAATTTGCTTTCTGACCGAAAAATAAACATTTTTTAAAACTTTACCTTTAATCATCAACCGTCAAACATCAACCATGCAGATCCTAGACCATCGCCAAATTAATCAAAAAATCAAACGCCTGGCGATCGAAATTGTCGAACAGCATTACCGGGAACCCGAAATCATTCTTGCGGGAATCAACAACAATGGTTTTCACTTCGGTAAGTTACTGCAAAAGGAACTGGAGGCCCTCAACAAGGTCAACACTGTATTGACACGCATCCGTCTAAGTCCGGCCGATCCCCTCAGCAAGGATATCGAGATCGACTATCCGGTCCAGGACTTGAAAGACAAGGTCATCGTCATCATCGACGACGTCGCCAATACCGGACGTACAATCTTCTACGCCTGCAAACCCATTTTCCAGGTTGTCCCCAAGCGTCTGGAAGTAGCCGTCCTGGTCGACCGAACCCACAAATCCTTCCCCATCCGGGTGGATTACGTCGGCCTCTCTCTAGCCACTACCCTAAAAGAAGAAATCAGTGTAAAAATTCGGGACGTCGACGAATTCGAAGTAACTTTGAATTAGATTAGATCTTAATCACCTGGTGCATCGAACTAGAACCATCCTTAGTCAGAATAATATTATAAATACCACTGGGCAAACCAGATGCATCTACCTCCCAGGTTTGACCCGATAATCGACGAAAGAATACAAATCGTCCATCCGAATCAAAAAGATATAAGCGGGCATCATCGATCGTTTCTGCACTCTCGATCTGCAGCAAATCGATCACCGGATTAGGATAAAAACGAAAGTCCGGCAAGGGGTTCAAGGTAGTCAGGCTATCGATCCGTTCCGAAATTGCATTCAAAAGTGAATACTCATTCTCTGCATCCAAACCCAACTCCCAAACCATTACTCCTCCCGCCTCTTCCAAAGCCATTGCCGTCTTTTCCATAATGGTGGGGATTCCATTGTAAAAAGAAGCGCCGACCCGGTCTAGAAAAGCACGGGCGGTATCCCTTTCGATCATCCGGCTGTAGGCAAAAGTGCTGACCCTTGTTTTTCCGAAGTGATAACCATAGAAAGGTAAACCCAAGACGATTTTATCAGGATCCAGCTGTTGTTCCTTCCAAAAATCAATAGATTCGCGAGCAAAGGAAAGTGGTGAATGGTCGCCCGGCGAACGTCTACTCCATGGCCCCTTTAGGTCGTAGGCCATGATGTTGACAAAATCAAAGGCTTGCAAAGCTTCGTCGGTCAAATCTTCGTAGCGGTGATTGCCCGGAAAGGCAGCGGTCAATAGCAAATCGTGAAGCTTCAGCGAATCGCGCAAATCCAGAATAAACCCGCTGTAGTGCTCGTCTACGTATTTCCACTCCAGATCCACATCAACGCCATCCATTTGACATTCTTGCAGGAACCGAACAATATTGCCAATAAACTCCCCCCGACGCTCAGGTAGCATCCAACGGGCCCAAGCCGCCTGCCAAGACCGAAGTAGAGCTCCTCCGCCCAACGACAGCAAAACCTTAAGATCTAACTGCTTGGCTTCCTCCACAATGGGTTTAAGATCTTTCCCTCCCACCTGTATCTTTCCCTCCATATTTGGATTGCCAAAGGCGATGTTGAGGTGGGTCAACTGATCCAGGTTAATATTTTCGATCTTTTGAAAGCGATAATGGGGCAAATAACCAACTACCTTGAAATTTTGTGCGATTAACCCCATCGGCAAGACCATTAGCAAGAGGAGTAAAATTCTGTTCATGGGCTCATCTTTGGATGTATTAGGAATATAGCAATTTTTGCGGAATAATCCCAATGGCTCAATCGCGTTTCGGCAGAAAAACCTCCGCCATCATACACCGCGCACTTCCCCCGCCATAAGCCTCTATGACGTTGATCGGACTGTATAAGATGCGACAATGCCGTTCGATCAGCTCCACCTGTTCCTTACCCAAGGACCGGTAGGCCTGTTCCGACATAACCAGCAGCACTTCGCCATCCATCGAGGCAACCTGCAACATGTTGCCCGCAAAGGAAGACATCTGGACAAAAGAGATATCGACTACCTCTTTACCCGTTCGCAAAAAAAGATCGCGCAACAAGTTCTGTTCGGCAGGATTGGGCAGACTCTCCAGACAAATGACCACAAAAGTCTCGGCCAGTGCCATCATAACATTGGTGTGATAGATCGAGTGACCCTGCGCATCCACCGCATCAAACAACACCTTTTCGTACCCGCGGATCCGACAAAACTCATCCAGTACCACTTCGTCGGTCCTGGCGCTTCGACAAGCATAAGCCAATCTGTTCGGGCGATCCAGAATAATACTGCCCGTCCCTTCGAGGAAAAGCGACTCCAGTTCGTAATGCTCCAACTTCAGATGACGACTGATCTGGAATCGCTCACCCAACCGACTCACGATGTCCATTCTCCGCTCCCATCGCCGGCGCTCCGACAACATGGGATAAGTGATCACAACACCGTCTTCGTGAAATGTAATCCAATTGTTTGGAAACACCGCATCCGTCTTCACGGGATCCGGTGTATCCTCTTCCACCACTATCCGAATCCCATGATCCCTCAATTTGGCAACAAACTGATCAAATTCCTGTATCGCTCGGCGATTGATTTCTTCCGGCAATAGCCCCATTTCCTCCGATTGAAAAGCATTGCTTGCGGCCGTTTCCGTATTGAAGCCGAAATGGGCGGGACGAACCATCAATATGGTGTCGGTAATTTGTTTACTTGTCATGATATTTTTCGTTTTAATCCCTTAGTCAGGTCCAGCTACCGGCTTTCCCCTTCATTGCTTCAGCAGTATCTTTACCCAAATACCAGTCGATCAACCAATGTGCGACATAAATCAGCGGCGTCATGAGCACGGCCATCATAAATTTGTAAATATACTGTACTGTCCCCACCGCAAATATTTGGTTCCAGGTCCAGGGCTCTACCGTCTTAGCTATTTCCGGCCCCAACTTGAATGCGACGTACAAAACAACAAAACTGTCGAACAACTGGGATACAATAGTCGACCCGGTGGCTCTAAGCCAGATCAATCGCTCGCCCGTGGCCCTCTTGATTCGGTGAAAAGTAAGAACATCGACGATCTGGGCAATCAAAAACGCCAGGATCGACCCCACGATGATCAACATACCTTGCCCCAAAACGACCGAAAATGCAGCCTGCATATCCGGCACTCCCTTGGTCTCATTTTGGACCAGCCACCAATCTGCAGGAACCAATTGAACCGCGGCAAAGATCATCAGAAAAGAATAGCTGATCAATCCCACCGCCAGATAGGACAGCAAGCGGATTCCTCGCTTGCCGTAATACTCGTTGATGACATCCGTCATTACGAATACAATTGGCCAGAGAAGAACTCCCGCTGAGAACTGTAAGGCCCCCTGTTGTCCGAACAAGTTGAAGTTGAATGGCTCCCAACCCAGCGTATCTTCCAGGGCAAAGATCTTTACCCCGATAAACTCTGCCACCAATGCATTGGCCACGAAGAAGCCTCCCAAAATGATAAACAATCTCGAGGGTCGATGCCTAACTACATCAATTATACTTACCTTTGAAGTCATTTGAAGTGCTTTGGTCCGAACAATTCAAAGTCGCTAAGATCAACAACCACAGCGCCGAGAACAGTTCAAACAAATAAGAGATTTATTACAAAAAATTTGTATCTAGTCACCATTAATATCGGTGGCCGGGACCTGTTTCCTCCAAATCCTAATGGCCAAAGTAATAACGGAAGAAATAGAAATAAAAGAAACGACTTTAATCAATCTTTCAATGAGTAAAAAAAATAAGAACAATCGGCGCGGAATAGTGTTCTCTACCGATCCCGATTTCGAATACAATTACGATAACGAAGAGGACGAAGAGACGCTCGCTCCAGCGCAACAAAAGCTGAGAGTAACCCTCGACCGCAAAAAGCGAAAAGGGAAAGAAGTGACCTTGGTTTATGGCTTTGTCGGGAGCGAAACCGATCTAAAGGAATTGGGTAAATGGTTAAAATCGAAGTGCGGCGTCGGCGGGTCGGTTAAGGACGGCGAGATTCTGATCCAAGGCGATCAACGAAAAAAGGCAATCGATTTGCTTTTAGAAAAAGGATACAACCAAACCAAACAATCTGGAGGATAAGATTTAAATTTGCCCATCTTTTTTTCAACCTAACCTGAGAAGCTAGAAATGGTTTATAGGAGATAGCACTTATATGATGCATATCATATAGACTTTTTACGGCTTCAAAATTTAACTAGATATTCATGATTATTGGTGTACCTAAAGAAATAAAATCAAACGAGAACCGAGTGGCCTTGACGCCCGCCGGCACCTACGAATTAAAAAGACACGGCCACCAGGTAATGGTGCAAAGTACAGCAGGCCTCGGAAGCGGCTTTTCCGACGAATCCTACATCTCCGCCGGGGCCACCATCCTGGACAACATCGAAGCGGTTTATCGGGAAGCTGAAATGATCATCAAGGTCAAAGAACCCATTCAGAAAGAATATGGCCTCATTCGCAAAAACCAGCTGCTTTTCACCTATTTTCACTTTGCCTCCTATCAACCACTGACGGAAGCCATGATCCAGAGCAAGGCCGTATGCCTGGCCTACGAAACGGTCGAGAGCAAAGACAAATCGCTCCCACTGCTCGTTCCAATGTCGGAAGTCGCGGGGCGAATGGCGATCCAGGAAGGTGCAAAGTACCTCGAAAAGCCCATGCAGGGTAAAGGTATTCTATTGGGAGGAGTGCCAGGTGTTGCGCCCGCTAAAGTCATGGTGCTTGGAGGTGGGATCGTGGGAACACAAGCAGCAAAAATGGCCGCCGGTCTGGGGGCTCAGGTCACTATTCTGGACATCAACTTATCCCGCCTGCGCTACCTGGCCGATATCATGCCCGCCAACGTACAAACTCTCTACTCCAATGCATATAATATCCGGCAATTGATTCAGGACCACGATCTGATCGTAGGAGCCGTCCTGATTCCCGGTGCCCGCGCCCCCAAATTGATTACGCGCGAAATGCTGAAGGAAATGCAACCGGGCACCGTCCTGGTAGACGTCGCAGTAGATCAAGGTGGCTGCATTGAAACTTGTCAGCCAACCACCCATGACGATCCCATTTTCATCATCGACGATGTCGTCCATTACTGTGTGGCTAACATGCCGGGCGCCGTGCCCTATACGTCAACCATCGCCCTAACCAATGCCACCCTTCCCTACGCCATACAGTTGGCCAACAAAGGGTGGGAAAGAGCCTGTCGGGAAAATCGTGCTTTGCGAGCCGGCCTGAACGTCATTCATGGAAATGTGGTTTATAAAGGAGTAGCCGATGCTTTTGGCCTTCCATTAAAAGATGTCGAACAATTCGTCTAATGAAGAAAATACTTGTAGCTAACCGCGGGGAAATCGCCCTGCGAATTATGCAGACCGCCAGAAAGATGGGCATTAAAACGGTAGCCATTTATTCAGAACCCGATCGCACTGCCCC
>JANQRV010000085.1 GCA_028284395.1 Saprospiraceae bacterium | reverse complement strand
AGACGGTTTATCCGATAATACCATTGTTTTCTATTACTCCGATCATGGGACCGGTATGCCCAGAGGCAAGAGATCGCTTTACGACTCCGGGCTCCAAGTTCCCCTCATCATTCATTTTCCAGAAAAACTGCAAGAACACTATGGGATTAAAGGAAGCGAGGTCATTGACCGAGTGGTGAGCTTTGTCGATTTTGCCCCAACTGTTCTGAGTTTGCTGAATCTAGATATACCGGAATACATGCAAGGAACTCCCTTCTTGGGAAAGGCCGCAGAGAAAATTCCGGCTCCAGCATTCGTTTTTGGCACCTCCGACCGGGTAGATGAAGCCTATGAGTTTTCCCGCTCCGTCCGCAGCGAAAAATATCTGTACATCCGCAACTATCTTCCACAATTACCACTCATCCAACCCAATTTCTATACGGACCAGTCAGAGATCATGCAGGAGTTAATAGCAGCTCGGGCAACCGGGGGATTAAATGTCCAACAAGAACTTTTTTGGGAGCCTAGGCGCATGATGGAGGAATTATACGATGTGACCGCAGATCCCCATCAAATCAAAAACTTAATTTACAATCCTACCCTGGAGCCGATTGTCCAACAAATGCGGCAGGCACACCAAGATTGGATGCGGCGCACGCATGACACCGGTATGATGCCGGAGACCTACATGTATCGAATCGCAAATGGTAATAAACCTTTCGAATCCGCCCAGGACTCCCTCCTCGTACCGATCGATGACTTCTTGCACATCGCAGAAGCTGGACGAATCGGTGACTTTAGCAGCCTGCAGAGCTACCTTAAGCATCAAAATCCAATGCTACAGTATTGGGCAATCAACAGTCTGGAATACTATGGTAGAGAGAGCAATGTGTCCACCAACGAGCTACAAAGATTGATAGAAACATCGGAAGCGCCGGAAGTGCAATTGGCCGCCTTAAAACTCCTATGTCAGGTTGGAGATTGCGAACAACAACTCTCCGTTTTACCGGAATTCATTAAGGGCTCTAATGAAAAGGCAATGCTAATGGCAGCCCGCACGTATCAATTATTGGCGAAGGATGCACAACCAATTGCTGCGGCTATTCAGCAAATCTATGCTGGCATGCGTGATTTTGATCAGGATCGCAAAAATTGGAACGACTTTTACAAATTGTATACCTATTGGTCTTTAAAGGAATCCGGATTGCAATAGCGCCCTTACATTTCGAGCTTTACTGGAGCCCTTTGATAACGGCGGTAACGTCTTTGCGTTCCCGCCATTGAATGATCCAAATCAGGAATCGGGCAATCGGTCCGTTTCTCCCGATTAGGTGAGCGATTTCCGATACAGTATGATCCAATTGTCGAATTTCGACAGCTAGTGCGTCTTTCTCCATACCTGCGAATCGTTTGGCATTTCTCCAGGCCTCCTGTCGGGCTATCTTCAAACTAAATGCGGCAAACTTTTCGTCTGCCCGCTCTCCAATTTTATCCAGTAATACCAACCAGGGTGAAAACGCTCCGACGCGATCCTGTGTCTCGTCAATTAAATTGGTCAAAATCAAATTGATTCTTTCAAAATCGGTCTTCAAGTGGTCAATATTATCCGACGTACTGATGTCCGCAGCTGCTATTCCCAAATCGAGATTAATGTGGGCATTAATGCCAAGAAACAGGTGTTGTAGAATGAGGTAGCGCGAATCCTTGGCAGCATCGAAGGCAATTTGCCAACTCCTGGTAGTGATTTGTCCCGTATGATATTGCTCAAAGGCTGCAAAATAACGATTGGCGAATACCACTACCAGGCGCTCCATTCGATCACCATCTTCAAAGGCTCCGATTGGAATCCCATCCCTGACTTTAAGGGTGACTTTACGATATAAAGCTGGAAAGAACCCCAGACGGCTGCCAACAGTGACTGCCCAATCCAAGATTTTATCCATTTGCTCGATGACGCTATTGAGGTTTGTGGCGGGTGTAATATTAGGTGCTCTCATACTTGTTTCTTAGCTTCGAAAAGGCTCACTTCCGTTGTACATACAACAGCTTAGATACCTAAAAATAACAAGAGGAGAATAGAAAATCGAACTTTCTTGTTTTCTGTTGTTAATCTCCTGTTGTTATCCGGCTAAGGATGGTTGACGATGAACTTCAATGTAAAGATTTCGACTTTGTTTTGATCTCGGCAAGCAACCCACGCCCCAATCGAAGGATTCGTCTCCACTTGTCAAAGGCCAGCATCGAGAAAAAAATATTGCGGACGAAACACTAAAATGGCTACTTCTATGATGCAGCAATTAAAGAGACGCTCCCTGGATCTCTTCGGTCGTATAACGAGGCGTTATGTGCTGAGGACAATTAATATCCCAGGCCGTTACTTTTATGACCATTACCCGCTCCGGTCGCGCCTTGTAATCATTATCTTTCAAACGATCCAAGAGTTCCAAATCGTCATCGATCATTTGGGCTTCTCCCCAAATCTTCACCCTTGTTCGGTTTGGGTAGTCCATCAAGAACAGGTGTACCTTATTGTTTTCTGAGAGGTTGCCGGCTGAAATAAACTGCCGGTTCCCGGCGAAATCTGCAAAGGCAAAGGTTTCGTCATCAATTACTTTCAAGAAGCCCTTGGGACCACCCCGGTGTTGAATGTACGGTTGCCCCTCCGCGTTAGCAGTTGCCAGATAAAAGGAATCTCTTTGGGCTACAAATCCGGCTAAATCTGCTGTTATCTTTTTTTGCCAATCTCGTCGAGCCGCCATATTAGCGTATGTTTGACGAGATCCTTCTTTTTCTTGCCAGGCTTTAACGGCTGGAGTGAAAGCTATGTCACTAACGTACTTTTTCATTTTATCTTTAGTTAGGTGATGTACTTAATTAGACCTCAACAATGGCAGCAGTTCCCATTCCCCCGGCTGTACAAACAGACACCAGGCAACGACCACCCCCATTTTCCCTGAGTATTTTAGAGGCCCCCGCTAGTACCCGTGCACCAGTAGCAGCAAAAGGGTGACCGATGGCAATGCTTCCTCCCTTTACATTCAACCTCTCACGGTCGATCTTTCCGAGCGCTTTGTCTCTTTTCAAGACCTCTTTGGCGAACGAATCACTTTCCCAGGCCGCTAAGGTAGCCAGGACTTGGCCGGCAAAGGCCTCGTGAATTTCATAGAAATCAAAATCCTGCAAAGTGAGGTCATTCCGTCTTAATAATTCCGATACTGCGACAGTAGGTGCCATTAATAGGTCTTCTCCTCCAACATAGTCAAAAGCAGCATTTTGTCCGTCAACGTAGTAGGATTCAATTTCAAGTCCGTTGGCCTTGGCGTATTCTTCTGAGGTTAGAAAAATACTGGCGGCTCCGTCTGTGAAAGCAGAGCTATTACCGGCGGTAAGGCTCCCCGTATGACTCTTGTCAAAAGCCGGACGAAGTCGGGCCAGTTTCTCCATGGTTGTTTCAGGACGGATGATACTGTCTTTTTCCAAGCCTTTAAAGGGAAAGACTAAATCATCATAAAAGCCTGATTCGTAAGCACGAGCCGCCGCCATGTGGCTTTGATAGGCCAGTTCGTCCTGTGCTTCCCGACTGATGTTCCAATTTTTGACCGTCAGTTCGGTGTGCTCGCCCATGTTCTTCTTAGTGCGAGGTTCACGCACATCGGGGACTCGCAACCTAAAGAAGTCCAACGGATTGATTTTCAATAGAGCAGATAGGCGCTGACCGGTAGTCTTGGCTTGTTGCACATCCATCAATCTCCAACTTAATTGTTGGCTCACGGACAACGGCACATCACTATTCGTATCGGTCCCACCCGCAATTCCGGATTCGATTTGACCAGTGGCAATCTTCATGGCAATCGTATTGGCACTGTCCAGACTCGTGCCGCAAGCTCGAGCATGAAAAAGTACCGGCGTATGTGGATCTAAAGCCGTATTCTGCACGATCTCTCTGGCCCAGTTCCATGCTGTTGGCTCATGGATCAAAGTGCCTAGCACTACTTCATCAATCTTTTGCCCATCCAACCCATACTTTTTTACTAGGGCATTCAAAGCAGCAGTCAATAATTCCGAACCGGAGATCCGAGCATATTTGCCGAATGATTTAGTGAAAGGGATCCGTGCCCCACCAATGATCGCAACTTTTCGATTTAGATTTCTCATATGGCAGTTTTAAAAACAAATCAAAAATACATAGTCAATTTGCATGCCAAAGCAAAAAAACCACACAAAAATCTACAAATCAAACTCTTACACAAATCACATTTTTGAAAAATCTTCACATTTTTGCCAAAATAATGGCATATTGCCAATATTTTGGCAATCAGAAAGGTCTTTGAATACCAAGTTTTTTCATCCTCGCTTCCAGGGTAGTTCTTTTCAAGCCCAACAACTTTGCCGCTCCCTGATCTCCACTCACCCTCCAATGGGTCAGTTTCAAGGTTTTCAAGATATGTGCGCGCTCCAATTCTTCAAGGGTGGGGATTTCTTTTTTCGGGGCCAACCGGGATTTGGAGGGCAAACTATTTCCCAAATCCAGTTTACTGCCATGACTGACAATCATTGCTCTTTCGATGACATTTTCCAATTCGCGGATGTTACCGGGCCAGGAATAATACGTCAATTCGTTCATTGCTCTTTGCGACACAAGCTTGACGGAGCGTCCGAATTTCTTATTGAATCGTTCGATGAAATGCCGTACCAGGAGGGGGATATCCTCCTTGCGTTCTCTTAACGGCGGCAACTGAATTGGAAATACATTGAGCCGATAATAAAGATCCTCTCGGAAAGCCCCTTTTTTGATTTCCAACTCAAGGTCGCGATTAGTGGCAGCAATGACCCGTGCGCGGACCTTTATGGTCCTCGGATTACCCAATCTCTCAAACTCTCCTTCCTGCAGTACCCTCAACAATTTCGGTTGTAATTCAATGGGTATCTCTCCTATTTCATCCAAAAATATGGTGCCGTCATTGGCGAGTTCGAATCGGCCGATCTTTCTTGAAATGGCGCCGGTAAAGGCTCCTTTTTCATGGCCGAACAATTCGCTTTCGATCAAGTTGGCAGGCAGGGCAGCACAGTTGACTTTAACCAGTGTTCGTTCCCTTCGCGTTTTGCAAAAATTATGCAATGCACGAGCGACTAATTCCTTGCCGGTTCCAGACTCCCCTTGTATCAACACGGTGGCATCGGTTGGGGCCACCTGTTCAACCTGCCTTAGTATTTCTTTGAACTTAGGGCTCCTACTGATGATTTCTTCAAAATTATGGGTCGATTTGATCTCTTGCTGTAGATATTTATTTTCTTGCTCTAATTGCCTCTTCAGCCGATTCACTTCCTGTAGGGCCGACTCTAGCTCCATATTGGCTTGTTCTACGGCTCTTTCGGAGGCCTTTCTTTCAGATATGTCTTTAAAAATCACGACCGCCCCCAGGATCTGCCCCTGCTCATCTTTAATTGGAGTACTCGTGTACTCCACTGGAAAGCAAGAACCATCTTTCCGCCAGAAGACTTCATTATCGACGTGGTGTACCTCACCATCATTGATTGCCATATAGATCGGACAGTCCTTTACATCATATGGTGTCCCATCTTCCTTGGAGTGATGCAGGATTGCATGTTGCGATTTCCCAACCATGTCTTTCAAGTCCCATCCGATCATTTCCGCTGCCACTCGGTTCACGAAAGTGGTATATCCTCTCTGATCCAGACCGTATATGCCCACTCCGGCAGATTGTAAGATGAGTTCGTATCGCCTCTTTAACCTTTGCCACTGGCTTTGCGAAAGCGACTCCTGATTTTGAGGTTCTTTATGTGGCATAAATTACTTTTACTTTGGTTGCTGTTGATACTTTTGGTAATATAGAGAACAAGTAGCACACATAAAATTCTAATCTATGTTCTTCAAAATTGCCATCGTCTTTTCAATTGTTGTTTTTTCACATCATCTCACGGCTCAGGATTTGACTCTGAATCAAAAAGCAGATGGATATCAGGGCATCTGGTATCAAAATCAGCCCTTGGACAATCCCTACAAATTCAAATACAGTGGTGGACTTGGCACCTATTGCGCCAAACATCAACCGTTTGCTATTTACAGTAAAAAAGTGGATAAGACCTTCTTTTGCTTCGGTGGTGTCAAGGAAAATTACCACCAACGTTTTGATCTGGCGCAAGCGCGGATTGGAGCTCTAGAAACGAAAGATGCGCTCTATCATATGGTCGGCTACTTCGATCACCAAACTGGAAAAGTATCGCGCCCTACCATATTGCTGGATAAAGGTACTTTTGATGCTCATGACAATCCCGTCATCTCCATGGATGATGATGGTCATCTCTGGATCTTTTCAACTTCTCACGGCACTAGCCGCCCTTCGTATATCCACCGGAGCAAAAAGCCATATGATATCTCGGCCTTCGAATTGATTCGTCCTACTTTTTTACAAGAAGGCAAAGAAGTTCCATTGGATAATTTTTCCTACTTCCAGGCATGGCGCCAGCCGGGAAAAGGTTTCTACTGTTTTTTCACGAAATACAACCAACCGGCTAAACGAACCAACTATTTCATGACCAGTGAAGATGGAATGCACTGGAGTCGTTTGCACTGCCTGGCGGCTATTGATGAAGGCCATTATCAAATCAGCGCCGTAAAGAATGGAGTGGCCGGCACTGCCTTCAACTATCACCCCGATGGTCAGGGCCTGAATTGGCGCACAAATCTGTATTATATGGAAACGCGCAATGGAGGTACATCCTGGGAGGCTGCAGACGGGACCCCTCTTCAGGTTCCGCTTACAACAGCTAAAAACCCCGCCTTGATTCACGATTTTGAAAGTGAGGGTTTGAAGATCTATCTCAAAGACATCCGATATGATGAGCACGGACACCCCGTCATCTTGTTCATCACAAGCAGAGGTTATGCCAGCGGACCGGAGAATGGCCCCAGAACCTGGCATACGGCACGTTGGACCGGGCAAAAATGGTCCATCTTTCCAATCACTACTTCTGACAATAATTATGATATGGGATCTTTGTGGATGGACCCGGTAGATACCTGGCAAGTCATCGCACCATCCGAGGTCGGCCCTCAACCCTTCAATCCAGGCGGAGAAATTGTCCTTTGGGAAAGTACGGATCTCGGACAACATTGGAAAAGACGGAAACAATTAACAAAAGGGAGCTCCTTTAATCACACCTATGTCAGGCGACCGGTCGACGCCAACCCTGATTTCTGGGCACTCTGGGCCGACGGCAATGGCCGGGCGCCTTCGGAATCAAGACTTTACTTTTGTGACCGAAAGGGCAAGGTCTTTCAACTGCCACAAAAAATGAAGAAAGACCTTGTCCGACCGAAACCCGCGAGATTCCGATAAGCCCACCCCTAATTACGCGAAGGGTACGTGCCTTGAACTGCAATGATGTAGTTCACACTTAAAAATGGCTGCATATTGGAAATCGGATTTGCAGCATTGATGACCCGCGCTCTTCCGGAACTCGATGAATTGATCGGTACGGTAGGTGGATGAACCAGCGTTTCTGCTCCTCCTTTTTGTCCAAGCCGATAGCTGGTTTGCAGGCCAGGGCCTCTGCCGGCATGGATCGGAGCCCTCCCCCTTAAGTCTGGTAAGGCAAAGGTTGTTCTGCCGTCTCCACCATAAGTCGTGCCTAGAATCGAAAACAGCGCTTGATTATCGCGTATTTGCAACACTTGGCCATTGCAAAAGGCCCAGCCTCGTGGCGCAAAATTTCCGGCAAACATGCTGATTTCGCCGAGCATCGGATCCATTCCCACGGCCGTATCTTCCATATCGGAAACCGGAGTACTAGAGAAACTGACAAGAAAAAGTGCAAGCAAAGAAAGGGTGGCTACCATCCAGCCGGATGTAGCTTTTACATAGGTTTTCATGTTCTTAGATTTTAGGTGATATAATGCCTTCAAGGTAGGATGAATAAAGCGAGATGGTTAGCATATTCTCTGCATTTTTCTGGATAGTTTTTACAATCTTAAGAAGATCAACAGCATTGTTTCCTGCCGAAACCTTGGTGCTGGTCAAAGTTGGAAAAGTAAAATCTACTATCTTGTCCTCATGAACATCGAAGAACCAAACGACTTAATTCCCTACCTGATCGATCAGGGCTGGCTGGCATCGGGCGAAGTACCAAAAATGGAGATTCTTCGCGGAGGGGTCTCCAATCGTACGGTTTGGCTCCGTCGTTCAACGGGAGAGGCTTGGGTTCTGAAACAAGCGCTTGACAAACTTCGAGTCGTGGATGACTGGTTTAGCGACCCCATTCGCATCGAGCGCGAGGCGCTGGGAATAAAACACTTGAGTCGACTACTGCCTGCAGGAACCGTTCCGGGTCTTATTTTCTCTGACCCACAACACTTCTTGCTTTGTATGGAAGCGGTGACTCCACCCTTCGAAAATTACAAAACCTTGCTATTGAAGGGGCGGGCAAAACTGAATTACTTTCACCAATTTGGTCATACCTTGGGCCTCGTACATCAACGCGGAATTAAAGAGTCGAAAAAGTTTCAAAAGATATTTGAAGACACTTCTTTTTTCGAATCGCTCCGATTGGAGCCCTACTATGAGTTCACTGCCCAGAGAATGCCAATAGCCGGACCTTTTCTTCGAGCACTGATAAAAACTTGCCGGTCGGATCGATACACCGTTGTACACGGTGATTATAGTCCCAAAAATATTTTATTTCGAAAAGATAAGCTGGTACTGCTGGATCATGAGGTCATTCATTATGGTGACGGCACCTTTGACATTGGTTTTGCACTCTCTCATCTACTCAGTAAAGCCAATCATCTGAAACCTCACCGTCAATTCCTTCAATCCGGTGCCATATTATTTTGGGAAGCATACGCCAAACACGATCCCGAAATTACTGCGAGCAGAGAAGACCGTGCCGTCAAACACACCCTTGCCTGTTTGCTAGCCAGGGTTTTAGGTCGATCTCCGTTGGAGTATTTGACGAAACCTCAACAACAGATCCAAGTCAACATCGTTTCATCTCTGCTAGACTCCTCCCCTGCAACCGTCCCAGACCTGATTGCAGCATTTACAAACCATTTAAAATAAAACATGCCAAAAATCGTCGAAATAAGTGCACTGGAAATCCTCGATAGTCGGGGACGCCCCACTGTTAAAGCCTATTGTACCCTGTCCAATGGGGTAAGCAGTTCCGCTTCCGTGCCCTCGGGAGCTTCCACGGGAAGGGCGGAAGCACACGAACTTAGAGATAAAAATTCCGATCGATATGGAGGCTTAGGGTGCTTTCAAGCCATCCAAAACATCCGGGAAGTGATCGCTCCTTCTTTGCAGGGTCGCGACTTATTAACCCAGGCCGAAATGGATGAAGTATTGTTGGCCCTGGATGGCACCAAAAACAAGTCTAGTTTGGGAGCCAATGCCCTTTTGGCCGTTTCCATCGCCTACGCCAGAACACTGGCCCAACATCAAAAAATACCGCTTTATCAATATTTTGCCAATCAAGTTGGTCATCAAGTAGAACGGTTACCTCGATTGACCATCAATCTTTTTAGCGGCGGCAAACACGCCGGTGCTCAGGTACCGATCCAAGACATACTGGTCGTACCGCTCTCGGCCCCTACCGTCCGGGAAGGTTTACATCATACCTGGCAAGTGTACCAAAGTGCTGTGAAGATCGCGAAAGAAAAATACAATATGCGGTGGCTTACTGCCGATGAGGGGGGACTAGCGCCCTCCTTTTCGAGTTTACAAGAGCTGTTTACAACGACGGTGGACGCCATCGAAAAAAGTCGTTACATTCCCGGTCAGGACCTAGCCATTGCAATGGATGTAGCGGCCAGCCATTTTTATTGTGAAAACACCTATTTTCTCGGATCAGAGAGTCTAACGGGAATGGAAATGTCTGAGCGACTTAAGAGTTGGGTTGATGATTACCCGATCATCAGCGTAGAGGATGGACTGGCGGAAGAGGATTGGGAACATTGGCCCTACCTCAAATCTTCTATTGAGGGCAAGGCACTCGTCCTTGGCGACGATTTACTTTGTACCAATACGGAAAGGATTCAAAAAGCCATCGAAAAAAATGCTGCCAATGCCTTGCTCCTTAAGGTAAACCAGGCAGGTACCCTAACGGAAGCAGCTCAGGCATTAAAACTCGCCCGCTCCGCTGGCTGGCAGGTGACCATCAGCGCGCGAAGTGGCGAAACGGAAGATGACTGGCTGGCAGATCTTGCCGTAGGCTGGGGAGGAGATCAAATCAAAGTCGGCTCCATCACACAATCAGAGCGACTTGCAAAATACAACCGCCTCCTGGAGATTGAAGCCAACACCGGATTGCCAGTAAAAGAGTGGCATTGATTGAGGTCATGCCCAGGCTTTGCGCAGAAAGCGAATCCAATTGCCATGCATGATCCCTTCGATATCATCATCGCTATAACCTCTTTTTGAAAGCATTTCCGGCAGGCGTTGAAGATCTGCAATAGTATCCAGATCGTAAGGAGACTGTTCCCGTCCGAAACCGCCGTCCAAATCTGTGCCGATGCCAATACAGGAGGCGGTCCCTGCCAATTGGCAGATGTGATCCATATGGTCGAGCATCACCTCTAGTTTAGCTCCAGCTTTCTCGGGATCTGTCTGACCTCTTACCCAACCGGGAACCATCATCCAAGCATCGAGGGGCATGCCGATTACAGCGCCCCGATTGAGTAACTCCCGGATCTGTTCGTCAGCAAATTGTCGGTTGTGATTAACCAGCGACCTACAATTGCTGTGACTTGCCCATACCGGTCCGTTAAAGTGATCCATCGCTTCCCAAAAACTATCGTCGCAAAGGTGAGTAGCATCCAAAATGATATTCAAAGATTCCATTTTGCGCAAAAGGTCGCGCCCTCTTTCACCGAGTCCCCCCGTTGCATTTGTCCCCTGTGCATAAACACCAGGACCATAATGTGCGGGACCAATGGCGCGTAAGCCATACTCGTAAGCTCGGTCGAGGTAACTTAGTTCGACCAGTGAATCTGCCCCTTCCAGGCTTAAGATATAGCCCAGAGTATGCGGCTCGGTTGCCGATTGCCACTTATCTAGATGTGCCTCGAGCGACGGAAGGTCCGTGATCTGCCTTAGTTCACCGGCAGCTTCCATTGTTCGATACCAAGCTAATTGTGCTTGGGTCATGGCCCAGGCTTGCTCCGGCGAATTCCAGCCGGGTAGGGAACTGTCCTTCTTGACATAGCGACTAATCTGGGTCGCAATGACAATCCCGATATTACCCTCCCGCAAAGCCGGAAAAGTGACGGTTCCTTTGGCACGGTCGGGTTTATCTGTCATACCTTGCTCATGTTGTCGAATCTCCGAAACCGGCCACCGCAGATCGCGATTCCACTCCATTGCGTTCATGGCCAGGTCGAGATGTGCATCAAAAATCAAGGGTCTCTTTCCGTCGGGCATAGTGATTGTTTTTAAACAAATAAGTCAATTAGTAAAATAGTGAACAGGCCTACGATCGAAACAGTCGTTTCCATCACCGACCAGGTTAACAAAGTCTCTTTGATCGACAAGTTAAAATACTCCTTAAAAAGCCAAAAACCTCCGTCATTAACGTGGCTCAAAAATATACTTCCGGCTCCAATCGCCAAAACCATTAATTCGGGGGAGGTACCGCTGCTGGTGACCAGCGGTAGAACAATGCCGGCGGCTGTCAGTCCGGCCACCGTTGCCGACCCCACGCTGACTCGAATCGCGGCTGCGATCAGCCAGGCTAAGACGAGTGGTGAAATAGTAGAAGATTCCAACATTTTTCCAATGTATTCACTAACTTGACTTTCCACCAGTACTTCCTTCAAAGCCCCGGCTCCACCAATGATCAATAAGACCATTGTGATACTGGAAATGGCTTTGACCAAAGAGGCCATGATATGATCCATTGTTCTTCCGCGTTTGATTCCCAACAGATAAATCGCTACCAGAACGGTAGCCAACATGGCCAGTACCGGGTTTCCTATGATGCCCGCCCAATCATGAAGCCCACTTCCAACCGGCGTTACCATACGTACCACCGTCGACAAACCGATCAAAATGACCGGCAACGAAGCCGTGAACAAACTGACCGCCAAGGAAGGCATCTTTGATTCCGGTATTTCCTCCGTCTGATAAAATTCCTCCAACGGCTGGGGGTCGTATTTTTTGGACCATTTGGCGAAAAGTGGGACTATGATCAATATCGGCGGCAAAGCAGCTAACAGCCCCAGCAACAACGTTTTCCCTACATCTGCATTAAAGCTCTCCGCAATAGCCGTCGGTGCCGGATGAGGCGGCAAAAAACCGTGGGTAACGGAGAGAGCTGCCAACATCGGTATGCCAACGTATAACAATGGCAAACCGGTCGAAGCGGCGATCGTAAAAACGAGGGGAACCAGGATTACAAATCCAACGGAATAGAAAAGGGGAATCCCTACAATAAAACCGGCAATGATCAGGGCCCATTGCACATTTTTGATTCCAAATATAGCCACCAGGCGCTGAGTAATTTGCAGAGCAGCTCCACTGTCTGCGACCAGTTTTCCCAACATAGCTCCAAAACCCAGGATCATGACCAGTGAACTCAAGGTTTTCCCAACACCGGATTCAATGGCCCGCACCGTATCCAGGATCGGTAAACCACCCGCCACCCCTACAAATAGAGAAACGAGGACAAAAGCGATAAAAGCATTCAACCTGGCCACCGTGATTAAAAGTAGTAACAACAAGACTCCGGCCGAGACGATCAAAATTGGCATTGGTTTTCGTTTTTTTCCCATAGGTACCAATTTAATTTTTAAATTCATCACAATTTTTAAACGAAAACCAACTGGATCATCCGCCTATGAGTGCTTTACAAACCTCACCTTTTTGGCCTTTTGCCGTACTTCTTCTCGGCATTGCTGCCGTCGTGACCATGATTTCCATTTTCCGCTTTCATCCTTTTGTAGCCCTGATCCTTTCAGCGATTTTAGTGGGTCTGGTAAGCATCAATCTACCAGGCGGTGAAGGCCAACATCCGCTGGTCACTGCGGTTGAATTGCCGATGATCGAATTCGGATCGGTAGCGGGAAAGATTGCCTGGGTCATTGCCTTAGCAGCCATCATTGGTACTGCCATGATGGAAAGTGGTGCTGCGGAGCGGATTGTAAATTGGCTTTTGGCAGTTTTTGGGGTCAATCGGGCCGCCATAGCACTCATGATCAGCGGATTTGTACTGTCGATTCCCGTTTTTTTCGATACGGTATTTTTTCTCTTGATCCCACTGGCGATTACATTAGGTGTAAAGACTGGTAAGAATTACGTTTTTTACGTCCTGGCCATAGCGGGCGGTGCAGCGATAACACATACCATGGTTCCTCCTACCCCAGGGCCGCTGATCATGGCGGAAACACTGAAAATCGATCTGGGTATCACCATTATGGCAGGCCTACTGGCCGGTATATTACCCGCCATTGCGATCATTTACGTCGCTAAATACCTCAATAATAAATTGGACATCCCGATCAGAGTGGCAAATACGGAGAATAGCGACGGAAAGTCAGAAGCAGAGATGCCTTCTCTCTTGCTATCCCTTCTGCCGGTGGTCATACCAGTGATCTTGATCAGTATGGCTTCTATAGTCGAGGTTGTGACGGGTAAACTGCCCGGCTGGATTGCTTTTGCCGGTAACAAAAACGTTGCCATGTTCCTGGGTACTGCTTTAGCACTTTGGTTGTGGGCCAAACAAAAGAATTTGAATCGACTACAACTTTGGGAAGCAAGTGGCAAGTCCCTGGAAATTGCGGGCATTATTATCCTTATTACAAGCGCCGGCGGTGCTTTTGGAGCAATGATCAAACATTCTGGGATCGGCAACGCCATTGAAGTCGCTACCGAGGATTTTCAGATCAACTACATCATCCTCGCTTGGATCATCGCTGCCGTTATGAAAACGGCACAGGGTTCCAGCACGGTTGCCATGATCACCACGTCCAGTATTATGGTTGCCTTGATTGGTGATGGAGCAGACCTCGCTTACCATCCCATTTACATCCTTATGGGTATTGGTTTCGGTTCCGGTTTCATCTCGTGGATGAATGATAGCGGATTTTGGGTAGTTGCGAAAATGAGCGGCTTCAAAGAAAAAGAGGCATTGCAAACCTGGACCCTTGTATTGGCCACCATGGCGGTAGTCGGCTTAGTCGAGATCCTGTTAATGTCGTGGATAATACCCCTAAAATAAAATCCATAGAAAACGTAAACCCGTTCAAAAAGTGAAATCAAATCGGATGAACTTCAAAAACACATTGATATTCCTTGCTTTCTATCTATTTGTGGCCTCCTGTGAGGCACCTAAAGCCCCCGTCGAAGAAGAAGATGGCCTGCCCATTAACCGCATCGATGACACGCAACCCAGAAACGTCATTTTCATCCTCAGTGACGATCACCGTTACGACTTCATGGGGTTCACGGGTAAGGTACCTTGGCTAAAAACGCCCAATATGGACAAAATGGCTGCCGAAGGTGCTTATTTCCCCAATACCTTTGTCACAACTGCCTTATGTTCACCAAGTCGCGCCTCGGTTCTCACCGGTCTCTACACCCATTCGCATACGGTAGTCGACAATCAAGCTCCCGCACCGGACGATCTGATCTATTTTCCACAATACCTCCAAAAGGCCGGATATGAAACTGCCTTTATCGGAAAATGGCACATGGGTGATGCCAATGACGACCCGCGACCCGGTTTTGACCATTGGGTGAGTTTCAAAGGACAAGGAACCTACTATGCACCCAATCTGAACATTAATGGTGAGCGCATACAATATCCGGATTCAACGTACATGACCGATCTCCTGACACAGCACGCCATCGACTGGATGAAGAACCGTAAAAGCGACAAGCCGTTCTTCCTCTATCTTTCTCACAAAGCAGTGCACGCAGAGTTTGCACCAGCCAAACGCCACCTGGAATCCTATGAAAATGAAGAGATCTTTTTTCCTCCCTCCTTTAATACCTCCAAACCTCAAGTAACTGGAAAAAATCCCGACAAACCATATCGGACGGACAATTATTACGGGGCAGGTAGAACCCCGGACTGGCAAAAAATGCAACGAGAAGGTTGGCATGGAGTCGACTTTATGTATCATGGCCGAATGGATTTCGAAACCTTCTTCAAGAGATATTGTGAAACAGTACGCGGTATTGATGAAAGCATCGGTCAGGTCACGGGCTATCTGGAAGAAAATCAGATGGACCAATCCACACTGCTGATGTATATGGGAGACAATGGCTTCTCATTTGGCGAGCACGGCCTCATCGACAAAAGGCACTTCTATGAGGAATCCGTCAAAGTTCCCTTCCTTGTAAAATGTCCCGAAATTCTCCAGGGTGGGCAAGTCATCAACAAAATGATTCAAAACATCGATATCGGCCCGACGACCTTGGAGGCTATGGGTCTGGAAACACCAAAACACATGCAAGGAAAATCTTTCCTTCCCATCCTCAAGGGAAATGACATCGCTTGGCGCGACAAGATATTTTACGAATATTACTGGGAATACGACTTCCCGCATACGCCAACCATGCACGGCGTACGTACCGGTCGGTATAAATACATTCGCTACCATGGCATTTGGGATACCAATGAGTTCTACGATCTACAGGAAGATCCTAACGAAATGAATAATCTGATCGCCAGTCCGGAGCATCAAGAACGGATCAAGGAATTGGCTGGAGAAATCTATGACTGGCTGGAAGGCACCGACGGAATGCAGATTCCGCTGAAGCGCACGATCAAACGGCGATGGGGAGATCATAGAAACGAAAACATCTACTAAGACATACTCTTAAAAAACTTCAATAAAATGCTAAATCATGTCCAATTACAACCGAAGAGATTTTCTTAAAAAAAGCACTTTGGCCGGTGCCGCTGTAGGATTGGCCATCTCATCTGCAAATGCTATGAAAGAAGAAAAAGACCCTTTATTTAAGATTTCATTAGCCGAATGGTCCGTAAATCGGTCCCTGTTCGCTAAGAAAATGGATCACCTGGATTTTCCCATTCTAGCTCGGCAACACGGCATTAATGCCATCGAGTACGTCAATCAATTTTTCATGGACAAAGCAACCGATAAAGCCTATCTCCGTGAAATGAAATACCGGGCAGATGGAGAAGGAGTACGTTCGGTTCTCATCATGTGCGACCGTGAAGGAAACCTGGGCGATGCCGATGCGGCCAAAAGGACCCAAACGGTAGAAAATCACAAGAAGTGGGTGGATGCAGCCAAATACCTCGGTTGTCACTGTATTCGTGTCAATGGATATTCCACCGTTAAATACGGAGACTCGGATACAGCTTTTGTCGAATCTCAAAAACTGGTGGCTGACGGCCTTCGTAGTTTATGCGAATACGCCGCGGATTTTGACATTGGAGTCACCATCGAAAACCATGGAGGATTTACCAGTCACGGCGAATGGCTGGTAGGTGTCATGAAACTAACCGATCATAAGGGGGCCGGCACTTTGCCCGATTTTGGCAACTTCCGAATCAGCTCCGAAGGTGGTAAGACCATTTCTTACGATGCCTATCAGGGGGTACAGGAATTGATGCCGTATGCACAGGGCGTTAGCGTAAAAATTACTGCTTACGACGCCGAAGGCAACCAAAGTCCATTGGACTATATGAAAATGATGAAAATTGTTCTGGATGCTGGATATCGCGGGTATTGTGGGATCGAACACGGAGAAAAAGGCCGTGAATGGGAAAGTATTGTAGAAGTTAAAGAAGCCTTGGTCAAAACCCGGGATGCATTGGCGGGACAGTACTAAATCAAAACAGGGTCTTTGGCATGCGCCAAAGAACCCTGTAAAACCCCAAAAAACCAAATGCAAAATTTAACTTTTCTCAAATCTCGCTTCCAATCTTCAGGGTTTCTTGCTTGGACTATTTATGTGTTGCCCCGTTCAGGGGATTATAATTTGCTGGTCGATTACCATTAAATACAACCATTAGACATACTTTTAATTGGGAAAGTCACAATAGAGGGGAAATTTAAGCTCCCAAAAGTAGCATAACTGGTGTATCTACCGGGTAAAACTGGGAAGAGCAACATCCATCAACGAACGCAAGAACAACACCAAACATCTAATTATCAATTATTTATATAGAATCGATCAATTGAACAATGATGCCGTCCTGGCGTAGCATCAATACTGCAAAATTTTCTTCTATGATATTCGACCTTAAATGATAGAATGAACTTTTTATCATTTGTGACGGGACGATAAAATTCGATCGAATGCTGCCCCTACCCGAGGGTCAAAAATCAATCCCCGATGGCCTTCCCCTTTCAACGGGATGAGATCGACCCGTTCTGGAGCGATTCGTTTCAGATCCTCCGCAAACTTAAAATCGATGACCTGATCATTGGTGCCGTGTAAGATAGTAATGGGACACTCCACGTCGCGGATGAATTTAGAAGTAGGCAACTTATACTTCAAAAGAAAGTCGGGCACAAACCAAAGAATTTGATTTTTCATATCCGTGAGGCTGGTGTAGGGTGCTAATAAAACGAGGTGGCCGGGATTATTTTTAGCAGCGACATAGCTCGCCATCCCCGTACCAAGTGAGTAACCAACCACAATGATATCTTCTTCTGCATAGTGCTTTTTCAAGTACGCATAGGCCTTATTGGCATCCCGCCGCAATTGTCGTCCGGAACGTGGTCGTCCCTCCGTCTTTCCATATCCTCGGTAATCGGGAACAAAATAGTGGTAGCCGTGTCCAGCCATTTGTCTAACCTGATAACTCCCACGTCGGGCTGTTCCCCGATTCCCGTGGAAGTACAGGATCACTCCGGGGCCTGTGCCGGTTCCTTTACTGTGCACACAATTCATGGTCAGGTTTTGACCAATGGGAATCTCCACCTCTTCCCCATCTTGATGCACATAGCTATCGGGAAGGGTGTCGGGATTGAAGATCACCCGTTCCTGAATAAAAAAAATACCAGCGCAAACGATGACGTATAGAATCAACAAGCTGTAAATCCATCTCATATTCGCAGTCTTTTGAGTGATGCGGCAAAGATCATGATAATTATTGGGTTTCAACAGTTTTGATTGGGTACCCTACGGCCATGAGAGCACCTATTCATGTCAGCTATTCTAATTCCGTTAACGGAAATTCAATTGTTATGGTGAAAGGGCCCGCATCTCTCTACCGAGGTGCGGGCATTTTTTTTAGATCAAAACTCTTACTATTTTTAAAAGACAACACTCATTTAAGTTGTTCAATCACTAAAGTGTGCAAATACATGACGCCCCATTCAGAAAGTAAGCGATGGATAGCAAGGACGATCCTCTTCAGCTGTTTGCTCCTTTCCAATTGCAAGAAGGAATTAGGGCCTTCTCCTGCCAAAAAGCCGGCAGAAGAAAAAGCTTCCTTTCAATTAGCACCTGGTATGCAAATCGACTTGGTGGCTGCCGAACCCATGATACAAGACCCCGTAGCCATGACCTTCGATGAAACAGGACGATTATGGGTTGTGGAAATGAGGGGTTTTATGCCGAATATCGATGGCAAAGGCAGTGACGAGCGCGTGGGGCGTGTTTCGGTCTTATTTGATTCCGATGGCGATGGCAGTATGGATCAACACACCGTTTTTAAAGACAGCTTGCTAATGCCCCGGGCAATTGCCGTAGTAAAAGACGGTGCTTTAATTGCGGAGAACCTTCCCTTGTGGTGGGCAAAGGATATAGATGGAGATTTAAGGGCCGATACCATGATCCTGATTGACGCTGAATATGGCGATCGAGGTTTAACCGAACATTCACCAAATGGACTTTGGCGTGGCCTTGACAACTGGTACTACAACGCAAAATCGAAATATCGATACCAATTGGTCGGAGAAAAATGGATCAAAGAAGAAACGGAATTCAGGGGACAATGGGGAATTTCACATGATGACATCGGCAGGCTTTATTACAACTACAATTGGTCACAACTTCATGCCGATCTCGTCCCTCCTAATCAACTGTCTCGAAACATCAATCATTCCCCAACCAGTGGCATCGATCATGGACTGACATTAGAACGCGGTATTTTTCCAATCCGACCCACACCAGCTGTCAACCGCGGTTACATTCCGGGCACTTTGGATGAAAATGGTAAACTCTTCGAATTTACCTCCGCTTGCGCTCCCCTGGTTTATCGAGGGGACCAACTTGGTATTGAATACCAAGGCAATGCCTTTGTTTGTGACCCGGCAGCAAATCTCATCCGTAGAAACATCATTTGGGAAGATGGCTTTGTGTTAAATGCCCGCCATGCTTATGCGGAGCGGGAGTTCCTCGCCTCAACCGATGAACGTTTCCGTCCCGTAGCATTGTGCACCGGACCGGATGGTGCGCTTTACATCGCCGATATGTATCGGGGCATCATACAGGATGGCCTTTATATGACACCTTATCTGAAAGAACAAACGCTGGTAAGAAAACTGGATAGCCCCATCAACCTGGGAAGAATTTGGCGCATTACCGCAAGCGATAAAAGACCAAGTGAAAAAGTGGACCTTAGTAAGAAGACCACTGTAGAATTGCTCCCATTCCTGGAACATGGCAACGGCTGGTACCGGGACTTGACTCAACGATTGCTGGTGGAAAGCCAGGACACCAGTATCGGTCCGCACTTGTCCAAAATCGTCGTTAATGAAGCCACAACTCCTGTCGGACGGATTCATGCGTTATGGACGCTTTCCGGCTTGGGCATCCTTTCATCAGGTCATTGTTTTGCTGCCATGACTTCGGATGTGGAAATGGTTAAAACAACGGGCATGAGACTGCTTTTACCATTTGCTCGCAAAAACCCCAAAATCCAATATCGTCTAGATCAATACATCCGCAAAAACATCAAAACTGCCAGCAAGAAAATGGTGCTACAGATGGCGCTTTCTACCTCTAATGAGGAATTATTGGCTTTGATGGCATCACGTCTTTTGGA
The DNA here is from genome assembly GCA_028284395.1 of Saprospiraceae bacterium. Classification (GTDB taxonomy): domain Bacteria; phylum Bacteroidota; class Bacteroidia; order Chitinophagales; family Saprospiraceae; genus JANQRV01. The sequence goes on along the minus strand of JANQRV010000085.1, from coordinate 6,016 downwards.
ACATCCGTTAATCCGTGATGCTGTCCTAAGCAGCCTGGAAAATCGAGAGTTTGCCTTGCTGGAACATCTTCTGCAAGACCCGAGTTGGTCGGAAGAAGAGACCGGTAAGTCAGTTTTCCTGGAAATGATCGCCGCCGCCATCGCCAACAAAGGAGATGCTGAGGAAATACGGAGGGTAAACTTTTACATCAGTCAACTTGGAAGCGCTATGCAATGGCAGGTGAAAGCTTTAGCCAATGGTCTACAACTGAACAATTCGAACAATGACCGAATAACTGACACTCTTCATCTGCCCCCCCTCTCGCAGGAACATCAGCAATCAATTGCTAAAGGCCGACAAATTTACCTCAACATCTGTTCCAGTTGTCACGGAGTGGATGGAAAGGGATTGAACCGCTTCGCTCCACCGTTGCGGAACTCAGAATGGGTACTTGGCGATGAGAAAAGATTGGCTTTAATTCTACTGCATGGTATGGAGGGGCCGGTAGAAGTAAATGGCCAATCCTATGGGCCGCCGGAGATCATGCCGGTCATGCCATCACTATCTATTATTCAGGATGCCGATTTGGCCGCAGTCAGCACTTATATTAGGCGAGCCTGGGGTCATCGTGCTGCACCAGTCAGTCGGGGCACCGTTAGCAAGGTCCGACATCGGATGCAGGGCAAAGTTCAGCCGTGGACCGTAGAAGAGTTAAAGAGTCTCGAACCAGACCAAATTGCCGAAAACTAAGTATTCCATACCGCCGCAAATAAAGAAAATGAAAAATTCACCCAATCCGGAACCGGATTTCAATTCAAGTCGCAGAACCTTCCTCAACAACGGTTTAGCAGCATTAACCCTAACCACTTTTCCCTTTTTGAATTTGATCAGCGGACGAAAAAGAATGGGGATTGCCGCTGCTTCTTATGCCCACCGTTGGCGAGCGGAAAAGGAGGCCAAAAAATACGCTGGCTTCTCCAATAGCATGGATATGTTGACTCATTGTCAATCGATCGGGGCCGGAGGCATCCAAACCAGCATCCGAAACTGGGATCGGACATTTGGTCAACAGATCCGCAGCCGGAGAGAAGAAGCTGGTTTGTATTTGGAAGGTCAGGTCTTATTGCCCAAAGACAAAGCCGATCTGCAACGATTTGAACTGCAGGTTCAACAGGCTAAGGAAGCAGGCATTTCGATATTGCGAACGGTTTGTCTCGTCGGAAGACGATATGAGACCTTTAAGACGCTTGCAAACTTCCTGGACTTTAAGAAACAATCGTATTGGTCATTGGAACAAGCCGAACCCATCGTTAGAAGGCACGGTCTAAAACTGGCCATCGAAAATCACAAAGATTGGCGCATTTCCGAAATGCTGGAACTACTCCGACACATCGAAAGCCCTTGGATTGGCATCACCCTGGACACGGGCAACAACATCTCCTTACTGGAAGACCCAATGGCCGTAGTAGAAGCCTTTGCCCCTTACACCATGACACTCCACTTCAAAGACATGGCATTGGAAGAATATGAAGACGGCTTCCTACTTTCTGAAGTACCGCTCGGTCAGGGCTTCATCGACCTAAAGCAAATTATTGTCATTTGTGAGAAGCACAACCCCGAAGTTACCTACAATCTCGAAATGATTACACGGGACCCGCTAAAGGTACCTTGTCTTAAGGATCAATACTGGGCAACCTTTAATGGGGCGGTATCCGGGCGTGAAATGGCTCATACATTGGCATCAGTACGCAAACATGAACCCGACAAACCTCTACCCCGAATTTCCAAACTCAATCTTGCTAAAAAACTGGCTCTGGAAGAAAAAAACATCCTGAAATCATTTGAATACGCCCGTGCTGAGTTGGGGTTTTCTTAAACTACTCAGGACGTTTCCAACGCACGGGTGCCGCCGGTTCTGATTTGAGTTCCACACTTTCCGTTTCCATGAGCTTAAGAGCCTCCTGAACAGCTCTTTCTAATTGAGGATCTCGGCCTGCTGCGACATCCGCCGGTGTCTGCAGCACCTCAATATCGGGCGCTATGCCGACACCCTCAACGGCCCATTCGCCATTGACATCGAAAAAACCTCCACGCGGAGCCACCATACGTCCACCGTCGAGCAAGGGTGGTGTGTCCCAAGTACCTACGAGTCCTCCCCAGGTTTTGGTACCGATGAGCGGCCCAATTTCCATTTTTCGAAATAGATACGGCAAAAGATCTCCTCCTGATCCTGCCCGTTCATTGATAATCATCACCTTTGGTCCCCATAGTCCGGCCATTGGCGTGGTGAATGGCTTGTGCGAATCCGTTCGACTATTGAAATAACCGTGAAGTTCACGCGCCATAACATCTACCATATAATCGGCCGCCGAGCCGCCGCCATTGTTCCTTTCATCAATAATCGCCCCTTTCTTGTCCTGCTGTGCAAAATAGTACCGGTTAAAATAGGTATAACCGGTATTCGCGGTATTCGGCACATACACATAAGCTAATTTGCCATCGGATAATTGATCAACTTTTCGGCGGTTACCTTCCACCCAATCCCACCGGCGCAACAAAAATTCGGAGGCAACCGGCACGACGGTGATGGTCCTCGCCCCCTGCCGATTTGGAGACTTATTGACGGTCAGCTGAGTCTGACGCCCCACGGTTCCCTCAAACAATTGATATAAATTCATATCAGCTGTCAATTCCTTCCCATCTACGGCCACAATGTACTCCCCTTTCTCCACTTGTGCGCCCGGAACCGTCAACGGAGCTTTCACCTGTGGATTCCAGGATTCGCCGGAATATACTCTCGCAACCCGAAATCGGCCCTGGTCTACCTCGTAATCTGCTCCTAGTAAACCAATGGGTATGCGATCGATGTCCGGGAAATCCCCTCCCCTTACGTAGGAATGACCAACAGCGGCTTCACCACTGACGATATCGACTACATGGTTCAAATCAGTACGGTGACGGACATGTTCCACCCAGGGTTCGTACCAGGACAGGATGTCGTCCCATGGAGCACCGTGTACATTGTCCACATAAAGAAAATCCCGCATGAAACGCCAAGTATCCTTAAAAATCTGGCGCCACTCTGCGATCGGTTCAATCCGAATTCGAAGGTTCTCCAGTGCCAACTTACCGTTACCGGCTTTATGTTCCGCTTTGCCGGTCTCAACAATTCCCCAGGCCGGACCACTTCGATACAACAGATGCTTCCGATCACCTGAAGTCGCTACCGAATTCACTTTGGTGAGAAAATCCGATGCCTTTCGTGCAGACAGGTCGTATTTATGAAGAGTTTGACCACTTACATTAGGGATATTTTCGAGATAAAAAACCGAATTTTCAGGACCGGCAACTAGTCCGGTATAATTGCGAAGTGGAACATCAATAGCAATGATTCTGTGGTCGAATGATTCCAAATCGACAACGACTTTCTCCGCTCTAGTTTCATCATCGTCTTGATCTTTCTCCTCGTCTTCAATTCCTTCATCACTGACGGGAAGGAACGGCGAAGCAGTTTCCTTGCTCAGTAGCGCCATATACAGACCATAGGTCGTAGGAACATCATAAGAACTCATGTCCAGCCAGGCGGTATTCATTCCATAGTCGGTACTCGCCAGGAAATAAAGGTATTTGCCACCAGCATCCCATACCGGATCAAATGCTTGCGCCATAACATTGGTCAGCTGATGTTTTTGTTTGGTATCAACATTGAAGATGTGGATGGCCCGAAACTGGTTATCCATCACTTTGGTATACGCCATCCACTTACTGTCAGGCGACCAAACGGGGTTCATCGATCTCCAGGGATGACCATAGTTTTCCTGGTCTACAAATTCAATACGCCCGGATTCGACTTCTACATACCAAATTTTATAGTCGGTATCCGTAAATGCTAAGAATTTGCCGTCAGGTGACCAACTGGGCCGAAAGAAGAAAGTAGGGTCTGGAATTTTAATTTTTCGAGCTTTTTCCGCCCCCAAATGATCACCGATTGCCAATTGATATTCACCATCTTCATCCGAAAACCAGGCGATCTGTTTGCCATCGGGCGACCAAACCGGATAGCGGTCAGCTACACCTGAAGACTGGGTGATGTTCCTCCAATTGCCCTTTTCCTTTGGAACGGTAAAAATCTCACCACGATATTCGAACAATGCTCTTTTACCATTGGGTGACAATGAAGCGTTGGTCAACGATGTGGGAGGTACTTTTTCCCAGCGGTTACGGGCAAAATTTAGATCCCCACGAACGTTAATCTCCAGTTGAGTGGATTGTCCGGTACTTGGGTCCCAAGTATGCAAGAAGCTTCCTTGTTCGTAGATCAATTTTCCACCTCCGGCATCCACGCTTTTGACATCGAAGTCCTTATGAAAGGTAATCTGTTGAAGATCTTCACTTGCGGGATCAAATGACCAGACGTTATTGGCAAAATCCCTTTCGGAAAGGAAGTATACTTTTCCGTTTAGCCAGACGGGATCAGTATGCCGTTCATTATCGGGTTGTGGCGTTCTCTTCAAAGTGAGGTCTTCCATATCGACAATCCAGATTGGTTTGGCCTGTCCTCCGCGATAGTTCCGCCATTCGGGATCCCAAAAGCCAATCATTTGATAAGCCGCATATTTGCCGTCCGGAGAGACTTCTCCTGCATAAGCCCTTGGAATATCGAGAGCCTGGGGCATGCCCCCCTCGATGCCAATGCGGTAAAATTTTCCTTCTCTGGTGGGCACGCTTTCTCTACCGGAACGGAACAAGATATGCTGCCCGTCAGGCATCCACCCTTGGACAATGTCTCCACCGGGATGCCAGGTGAGTCGCTTGGGCTCTCCTCCCTCAATCGGCAGCAAGTAAACATCGACATTGCCCTCGTATTCTGCGGTAAAGGCGACCATTTTACCATCGGGCGAAATATGCGGGCTTGTTTCCGTACCAAGGGCACTGGTCAATCTGATCGCATCCCCCCCATTGACCGAAGTCCGCCAAAGGTCATCTGCATACACGAAAACAATATGTTGATCGCTGATGGAGGGTTGTCGGAGTAATTGAGTTCCCTGTGCTTCGATTCGAAGGAAACTGAAAAGAGTAAAAAACAAGAACAAACCTGGTCTCATGATGAATTGGTTTTCGTTTTGGAAAGGTATTGCGTACGGGCCAAAAATAATGGATATATTTGAATTCCATTTTACTACAGAATCAGTTAATCAGACTCATATGAACGATCAATCACTTCCCGGCATAAAACTATTCGACCTGAGCGGCAAAGCTGCCATAGTGACCGGTGGGTCCAAAGGCCTAGGGCTAGCTATGGCCGCTGGGTTGGCATCTGCCGGTGCTAAAGTCATGTTGGTGAATCGCAGCCTTGAACAGGGACAAACAGCCGCTGCAGAAATTGCTAAAGAATACGGCACCGAGGCCATTGCATTCGGTGCAGATGTCACAGATGGCCAAAAAATGCAGGAGATGGCCGACCAGGCCATGGCCAGTTTCGGCCGTATAGACATCCTGATCAACAATGCAGGTATCAACATTCGGGGTGCGATCGACGAATTGGCCCCGGAAGAGTTTAAGCGGGTGATGGCAGTCAACGTCGATGGTGTTTGGAATGGATCCAGAGCTGTCACTCCCTACATGAAGAAGGCCGGTGGTGGTAAGATCATCAATATTGCTAGTACATTGGGCTTGGTGGGACTCTCCAATCGGACGCCTTATGCGAGTAGTAAAGGTGCCGTCGTGCAAATGACCAGAGCACTGGGACTAGAATTAGCGCCCTTTAACATCAATGTGAATGCCATCTGCCCCGGGCCTTTTCTCACTGAAATGAACCTCGCCATCGCCGAAACTGAGCAGGCCAAAAAATTTATTGTCGGCGCCACCGCTTTGGCACGTTGGGGACTATTGAAAGAGATCCAAGGCGCCGCTATCTTTTTGGCAAGTGACGCTGCCAGTTATATGGTTGGTTCCATGCTGACGGTAGATGGGGGTTGGACGGCCAGATAAATGATAAAAACAGGATTGGGACCGGTGAAAATTTGGGTACAAATC
>JANQRV010000070.1 GCA_028284395.1 Saprospiraceae bacterium | reverse complement strand
GAGAAAAGGAGGCTTCCCGGGAGGTAGTTCCAGTTCGGTAAAAATAGCCAATATTGACTTTGCCCCCACCATCCTGGATTTGGCGGGCGTGGATTATGACTCCAAAACCTTTGATGGCCACAGTTTCGTCAACCTGCTCGACGGGACGACAGATGCCGACGGGCAACGGAGCCTCTATTTTGAACTGGGGTTTGCCCGGGCGGTCATCAAAGGAAAGTACAAATACTACGCCGTTCGCTACCCCGACCATGCAGTAAACTGGGATGCGGCCAAAAAGGCGGAAGTTTTGAATCAGTACAACGAAAGACGCCGCTTTCAGAACCGCTTCATTGTCAATACTGAACCAACAAAGCCCTTCAGTCATTTGACTTTGATTCCAGGTGGTATGGAAGCGGAAAACGAATCTTACGGCACCCGGCCGGGCTATTTTGCTGCCGACCAATTGTACGATCTTGAAAAAGACCCGGGCGAGATGGTCAACCTGGCAGATGATCCGGCCTACAGGCAGGTATTGGAGGAGATGAAATTGGAATTGGGCAGCTATTTGGACGACTTGCCGGGAAGGTTTGATTTGTAAGATTTTTTCGAGGAGCTACCAGGGTTTCTTCAGTGTCATGGTCTTATCAGTTATTTCGGATTATTTCTTTCCGGGCCAATCCCAGTGAACAAGATCATTGCTCCAAGCGATCCCAATCGATGCATTTTTATCAAAATCTCCCTCCTTTTCGGTTTCAGGCCCGGAACCATGAAAGAACATTAGGTACTTACCCAGTGCTCTTTTTTCCTTCAGGTTGACGACTGCTCCTGCCGTAATTCTCCCTTTTGCCCAATCCCACTCCTTCTGTCCCAAAGTAATGAGGTCTCCCCAATCTGTCCAGTTACTTAAATCCGATGAACGTTTAATTCCTATTCCGTTGGATGGCGAATGAAATAAGATGTACGCGTTGTCCTCCTTCAAAACACATACATTTTCGCCCGATTCGGTATGCCCAAAAAAGGTCCAGTTTTGTAAGTCGTAACTGTAGGACATGCTGACACCGTTTTGTTTGTAAAAGCACCACCACTTTCCTTTTTCCGCTTTATCTTCCAATAGATAGGGGTCGATCATTCTTCCCATATCGGCAATTTCTACATGGGGGCCTTTTACTTTCATGATTGCCGGGGCACTCCAATTTTTCAGATCTTTACTGCGCATGGTATATATTCTTGCATCACTTGTACCGTAACGCACTTTCTGATCCGATGTATGATTGGGCCGAGGATAAGTTTGCAGACACAAAATCCATTCGTCTTTGTATTTGATGATATTTCCGGGACTGCAAAAATTCAGGGATTGGTCTCTGGGTGTAAGAATCTGCTCAGGACTCCAATGCTTTAAATCTGCCGAATGGCGCTCTGCCGTATAGGAATAGATCCTTCCGTTTTCGGTTTTCACCAAAGTGTAAAACAGATAAAATACATCATTATGGTATAAGACCGCAGGGTCGCGGTAGGCCGTGGTATCATCTCCTTTAAATATAATCGGCGTTTCCAATGTATACAACCTATTGGATTGGGCTCCTGCGGGATGGATGCAACCATACAGGAACAGGAATAAGCAATAGCTCAAGCGTATATTTTGATGCTTTAGCAACAGGTTTGGCCTGGTTTTCATAGTCAATTATAGTTTTAGGAGTACCAAATTAGGCTCATTCAAAGATACGAGCCCCTTTCTGAGGTTCGCAAATTGGACGATATAATAATAATTGATAAGGCCATTGCACAACGAATGGCTTCAACGGGCGCCTAAAAAATATATAAGCAGGTGATGAAGGTTGATCATCGCAGTCATTCCAAGGCAGTATGGATTCTCCATGATGCCATCATATGATCGCATTGAAGATAAAGGAACAAATCGACATTCTGCGTTTTGAAGCTAAAGTCCTGCATTTTGAATAAGCAAAACCGTGTTTGCCTTCTGACTTTTGTAAAAAATCAAGAGGTATCACCATGGAAAAGCAATCAAAACGAAACTTCTTCTCATCGGTAATCGCTTTACTGAAGGGGACAAACACGAGTTTTTCTCAAGCAAATTACGTAGCAGAAAAAGAAAACAAAGCGAAGGTCATCGCCACCTTCTTTGCCTGGTGGCGAACGGATATAACCCCAGCATTAGCTTATAGCTATTGGAGAGACGTTCATGGCCCCTGGGCTGCACGGACCCCGGGTTTCTACCAATATCGTCAACTGCATCTGGATCATATAGACCCGTCTCTTTTGTCGAGCCTGAGCGGAATAGCATTAAATATGCCGATTGCCGACCAGCCAAATGGCCTCGCCAATATTTACTACTCCAGTAAGTGGATGGCTAGTCTTTTAAGAAAGCCATTCGCCAAAAAGATAGCCGACAAAGATGACGTCTATTTTGTGGCTCGCAACACTTATCAAAGAGCTATTCAGCCAATTAGTAAAACTTACGTCGATCACATTAACACTGCAGAGCAAAACGGACCTCTCCTTAATTCTCGCTATTTATTGGCATTCAAAAAGAAAGATGGCGTGAGCATTGCTGAATTCGGGGAATACCTGATTAGCGAATTAGGTGAACCATGGCGCAAGAATCAAAACACTCAACGCTTACGGGTTGAAATCCTCCACGCTCACCAAAATGAACCAAACTCACCCAATGGCGTAAGTCATACCTGGGATGAAAAGCAACAATACAATGCCTGGATAGAGATTGAACTTTCACCCGGAACCGGTCTTTCCGGTCTTTTTGATGCAACAAAATCTTACAACAATCAAATTCATTCGATTCATGCCTATCCAATAAGAGAAATCTATACATTCGTATTTGATGGCAAGCCGACTTTGGTGGGTCTGCGTGGCTATCAGGCCGCCTCCACGATCGAATCTCTCAACGCAGCATTTCAAAAAAGCAAAAAGATCTTGAAATCCCTCTACAAGAAGGACATTTACCGGGAAGCGGAGTAAATACGAAAACGTATCTTAAGAAGAATATGATGAACATCAAAATAGATAGCATCTCTGAAGCGCATAGATTACTTGGCCTTGACAAACCAAAGCATCCGTTGATTACGGTTTATTACCATACTCCCGATGTGATAGATAGAACCACCAACGCAAGCTTTACCGGAAACCTGTATTATATCGCTATGAAAAAAGGAATTCGCGGCGCTTTTCAATACGGAAGAAACACCTATGATTTTGAAGAAGGGGCAATGCTATTTTTGGCGCCCCATCAGGTATATACTACTCCAGAAGAAGTTGAAACCGATGCCGAAAGTCAAGGATGGTCAATTTTATTTCATCCGGACTTAATTCGTAAGTCCACTCTGGGTAAGTCAATTAACGAGTATACCTTCTTTAATTATGAAGTGAATGAAGCGCTTCACCTGTCGGATAGAGAATTAAAGTCCATTAATGAATTGGTCCTGAAAATTGAAGAAGAGATCAACCAAAACATTGACAAGCACTCGCAGGAGATAATAAACATCAATTTAGAATCCCTGTTAAAGTACTCCCAACGCTTCTATGAGCGCCAGTTCTATACGCGTAGTAGTTCGAATAAGGACTTTATCATTCGCTTTGAAAATTACTTGAAAGGCTATTTTTCTTCAAACCAGCTCATTGAGCAAGGGTTACCAAGTGTAAAACAATGTGGGTATGCCTTAAATATGTCCGGGCACTACCTAAGCGACTTACTTAAAGCAGAAACCGGAAAAAGTGCGAAAGAATATATTCATCTCCTCTTCGTCGAAAAAGCTAAATTCCTGCTCTCAAACACTGCTCATTCAGTTAGTGAAATTGCCTACAATTTAGGCTTCGACTATCCCCAAAACTTTAGTAAGCTATTTAAATCAAAGACAGGTTTAACGCCAACAGAATATAGAAGATTGAATTGAGGTCCCGGGCCTTATCAACAGGGGCTGAACGCTTGTTGCACGAGGGTGTCCCGACGGTAACCTAATATTTTATGACTTCAGGAAGAGCGCTCTCCTGAACACATTAAATATTGACAACCAGAATTTTACATTTCTAGCTTCACTACTTTTTGAACAATAGTACAATTCTTCTCAGACCGAATTCCTCATTTTTGTAAAAATTGTGAACATGCTTTTTAATCCGAAAGGGCGAATGATTCCATCTTTGAAATGACTTCACCGGTGAAGGTTTTTCTCATCAAAAACCTTCGATCATGCAAAGCAAAGATGTTATCGCTCTCGTTCTATGCTGCTTTTTATTTCAGATCGGCAATGCTACGATCGACCGGTCTTCAGAAAATGAAGCTTGGAATAGATCTCATTAATTCCGATATTAAACCAAAATGATTAGTTCAAAATGCCAAAATTTGAATGGGATGCAGAGAAAGAAAAGTCTAATCAAGAGAAACACAACATATCGTTTGAAGATGCCACAGATATATTTAAGTAAGTGCTCAAATATAGCTTCTAAATTTCTCTGAGCCCTTTTTCTGCTGGCCTGCTTTCTCCTTCAGTCATGTAGCGCGGCTATAATCCTTCAG
>JANQRV010000069.1 GCA_028284395.1 Saprospiraceae bacterium | reverse complement strand
CTATCCAAAACAAAGGACTCTAAATTACATTCACCAACTGGACCGACCCAAGTCATTCTTCCGGATGGACCATAATAGGCCTCCTGCTTTAAGTTGTCTTCGGTGGCACACATCACTTCCGGATAAGCACCTTTTTCAGCCGATTGGACCATTGGTGATGCTGACAAAATAGACCAGATAACCCTAGTCATTAAGGGAGTCTCTTTGTCGATCAGTGATGTTTTAGAAGCGCCGGGATGACAAACATAAACTTTCGCCTCCTTGTTGGCCTTCTTTATGCGGTGTTGTAATTCGTAGCCAAACATCATCTGTGCCAATTTACTGTGGCAATAGGTATTGTTGGGATGGTAGTTCTTATCGAAATTCATGTCTTCAAATTGAATGGTTTTCAATCCCATTTTATACCCTTCACTTCCTACCACCACAATTCTTCCGCCCGTTTGCTCCACTTTGTCAAAAAGTAGATTGATCAATAAGAAATGCCCATAATGGTTGATGCCTAATTGGCTTTCAAAGCCGTCGGGCGTTATTTCCTGTTTTGCTATTTGTGCAACGGCAGCATTACAAATCAATGCATCAATTTTGGATATCGTTTCAACTGCCTCTTTTGCGGCATTGCGAACCGAAGAAAGCTCCGCCAGATCCATTTTAATAAATGAAACTTTGGCATTTGCCCCAAATTGCTCTTTGAGGTCATGGATGGCTTTGTTGGATTTTTTTTCATTTCGATTAAGCATGACTACTTCAGCCCCCTTACTCAAAAGTATTTTTGTCGCTTCAAAACCCGCACCCGCATTTGCGCCTGTTATGATGTAGGTATTACCACTTAAATTTCCCAATCTTTCGGGGGTCCAACCTTTTTTGCCAAATCCTTGCGTATTCATCTTAATTATTTTTAGTTCTTGAAGAGAATTTCACAAAGGTAGGCGTGAGGCTATTTGACTACCTTATACTAAATTTCGAATCTTGTATATTTTTTGGTTTTCATTGGTTCGACAGACGGCCAGATCTATCATGTTCCAAACTGTAACCTTTCAATTAAAACGGAGTAATGAAGTTGTCTAAAGTTTCTCTGCCGACTGCAAAACCCAGCTAAATGAACCTCAAAACAGCTTTTTTTATCACCGTAGCACTGCTATGCTGAGAAAAAAACCGATTCTGAGAACCATTTATCTGATTTTTTCGCTGCGAAACAGAAACTTTAGACAACTTCAATTAAAGAAATCAAAAGCACATGCGTCAAACACTGATTCTTTTCCTGCTAATTGCCTTGAACTATTCTTGCCTGCCAAGAGACACCTTTTTTACAATTTATGGAGAAATTAAAGGCATTCCCGATAGTACCTTGATCACGCTGTATGATTTGGACCAGCAGTTCAACTTTGATTCTGCTTATGCCTATGAAGGTAAGTTTCAATTTCATGGAAAGGTCGAGACACCAACCATTGCATGGCTTAGATATGGTAATGAATATGCAATTATCATTGTAGAAAATACCGAAATGGAATTCAAGGCTCCTTTAAAAAAGATGCATTTATACAGCGAGATCAACGGCGGGCAAGAACAAGCTTTACAAAATGAATTAAAAAAGCTACAGTTACCTTACGAGTTAAGGGCTTCTGCTGTGTACGATAGCTTAAGCGGCTCATTATATGAAGACGAACAACAAAAGGATCGGTTAATTCGATCCTTCAGCGTGGCTCAGAATCGAAGTCAGGAGATCTACGTCGATTTTGGATTGAACCATCCGAACTCGATTCTTGGAATGGATATTCTCTATCGAAATAGACAAAAGATCGACCGAGATAAATTAAAAGCAGTCTATGCAGCTATTGGAGATCATTACCGGGACTCAGAAATTGGAAGGGCCTTATCAACCTATTTGCATGAAGAATTGATTGCAGAAGGGAAAGTTGTTCCGGCATTCAAAGCAAAGAGTATGGAAGGAGAGGTATTACAACTGGAAGACCTGAGGGGCAATTTTATTCTGCTGACTTTTTGGTCCGCATACTGTGGTCCTTGTATCCAACAAAACCAAAAGTATTTAGCGAGTTTGGAAGAGTTGCAGGAGCGGGTTAAACTGGTCCATTTTTCAATAGATAAAAACGAGGAAGATTGGAAAATAGCAAGTCAAAGAGATCAGATTAGTTGGTACAATGTATCGGATTTGCAGGGTCCAAAAGGGAAGGTAAAAACTCAATATGAGGTTCAAGGCACCCCTGCCACTTTTTTAATTGGTCCAAACGGGAAATTGTTAAAAAACCTGGAGGGATACAACCCTCACCTCGATTTAGTCAGTGAAATCGATCAAGTAGTTGCCAATTACCAGTAACAAATGAGGTCCCGCCAAAGCATTCATAAATCTCAATGGCTTTCTCCTTACCTTTTACTTGCACCAGGCCTAAATAACGCAGATTAAACTTTTCGGGATGTTGCAACTTATCGACGCAGGCTCCACTTAAGTAAGTGCTCAAATATAGCTTCTAAATTTCTCTGAGCCCTTTTTCTGCTGGCCTGCTTTCTCCTTCAGTCATGTAGCGCGGCTATAATCCTTCAG
>JANQRV010000068.1 GCA_028284395.1 Saprospiraceae bacterium | reverse complement strand
GAAAGAGGATTTTGTACAAGTGATTTTGCTCTCCGAAAACCTCTCGCCATGATCGTTTATTCGGGTCATATTCCGTAAAATCATCGCTCTTTCTCAATTCATTCAGTTCTACCCGGATTTTAGCCGGATGGGTCTTGATTCCGGGGTCTTGTATATGGAGCGTTGCTTCCAACAATCTGGTAAAATGGTAATCATCCCGCCGCTGGCTCTTCTCCCGATAAAAGCCGTCCATTTGATAAAGATTGGTAGGGTAGTTTTGTTGGAGGCGGCGAAGCGATTTGCGAAGTACCTCTTTTGGCCAGCCCGCTCCGGGTCTTACCACGACTTCTTCCGTGTCATAGATATTGGGTACCAGTGCGATGATCAGACTATCTTGCTGCCTGATTGTAGAAATCAATTGCAAGTGGGTCTCAAAACCAAGGTGACTTATCTGCAACTTTTCCCGTTCGCTTTCCGGATAATAGATCAGTTGAAAAGCACCAACATCGTTGGTCGACACGCCAATTCCCAGCGAAGGAATTCCGACGTGTGCATAGGGAACCGGCAAGCGGTTGGCAGCATCGATCACCATTCCCTTGATCTGGACGGGTGATTGGGCTACCACCCCTATTGGATGTAAGCCAATAATCAGGATCAAAAGCAATGTCGGAACTCTCATGCTGAGCTTTTTATCTTGGAAATAAACTGGTTTTGAAACGTTTTAGTGCTTCTATAAGTACTGATAACTGCTCTTCTTTAAAAACTGTTAGTTGCTGGCTGAATTCCCGGATGGCTTGCTCCAATAATCGCTGCTGGTTCTCTTGGTTGGGAGAAGGCGGACTTAGGGGATGGTCCAAAAGATACGAGCTTGCGAAAATCATCGATTCGATGGCCGCCGGGTCGCGATAAATGCCTTGGACCTCCTTGCCTATAACTTGTTCCTTTAGTCTGCTGGTCTCGCTTAACACTTCGGCCATCAGGTTAAATATGGGGTCATCGGCAGCAGTCTTGTTCACCAACAGGGTTTCTTTGACTAAGCCGATTCTCTTCTCTATATCTCTGATTTCATCCATCATGGCAGTCACCTGATCTGTTAGTTCATTTTGTCGTTGGATTAACATCATTTTACCGTCGATGGCCTCTTTTGAAACCTCAAATCTAGAGTCCGGAAGGACTTTCAGCAGCCCTTTGTCGGAGTTACCCTTGTAAGAAACCGTTACCTGGTAAGTGCCGGGCGCAGCATAGAAACCTGCAGATTTTTGCTTGTTTTTTTGGGGTTTGACTGCACGTGGGTATCGAGCCGCGTCCATTTTCAAACTCCAGGCCGTGCGATTGATGCCGACTTTAGGAGCCTGATAAAAGGTTCGGATAATATTTCCATCCTCGTCTGCTATATCTATTCGAACCTTATCCGTTAAGGTGTTCGTTGGCCCTTCAACTGTTTTCAAATAATAGGTCAAAAGTGCGCCGTAGGGGCGATTTTCACCGTTGTACAATGCATCGCCAATTTTACCCTGCCGGTAACCATGTGATTCACCAATGACCATCAGACGGGCATCCGGCATGGGGAACAAACTTACTTCTTCAGCCATCGAAGTATTGACTCCGTCCTTCGCTAAAGCCCTTAACGACCGAATATCGTCCATGATCCAAATGGAGCGTCCAAAAGTACCGATGACGAGATCGTGTTCTCGAGGGTGAATGACGAGATCGGTAATGGGCATCGTCGGCAAATCATTGGTCCATTTGTTCCATGCACTGCCACCGTCAAAACTCACGTACAATCCAAATTCCGTACCTACAAATAGTAGATTGGGAACTACCGGATCTTGAGCCAGGCAGAAAGTGTATCCTCTTACATCGGCAGCATCCACCAGGCGTGTCCAGGTTTTTCCATAATCTCGTGTTCGATATACGTAGGGTTCCCAGTTATCCCGTCGGTGGTCTTCCAAGACCGCGAATGCTTCGGCTGCATCGTAAGTCGATGCACTTATTTGCGTGACCCAAGTGTGTGTGGGAACACCTTTGAGGTTTTTTGTAACGTTCGTCCAGCTTTGTCCGGCATCCTGCGTGATTTGTATATTGCCATCGTCCGTACCCACCCAAATGACACCACTTTTTACCGGACTCGGATCAATGGTAATGATGGTGGTATGGAACTCTGCACCGGTGACATCGAAGGATAAGCCACCGCTTTCCAGGAATTTTTGTTTTTTCGGATCATTCGTCGTCAAATCGGGAGAAATAATATCCCAACTGTTCCCATAATCAGAGGATCGATGCAAATATTGACTTCCGTAATAAATGGTTTTCTGATCATGAGGATCGATCGCGATGCCGGTATTCCAGTTAAATCGCAAGTATTCCCCCTCGGGGTGCGTGGGTTTGATCTTCTTGAGATGACCGGAGGGGGCATGCCATCGAACCAGGTTTCCGGCCTGCCCCATGGCGTAGCCATAATCATTATTAAGTGGGTCCGGTACCACATCGAATCCGTCACCAACGCTAAGTCGCTGCCAATACATATTGCGAATCCCTCCTTTAAACCAGGTCTGGCTGGGGCCTCGCCAACTACCATTATCTTGCAGTCCACCCATGACATTGTAGGGTATCGCATTATCTACTCGAATGTGATAGAATTGAGCAAGAGGGAGATTATCGGGAAACCACCAGTTTTTTCCACGATCGTGGGTAATGTTAAGTCCTCCGTCGTGACCGATCATAAGGTACTCGGCATCGTCGGGATGTGACCACCATGCGTGATGATCGGTATGAATTCTATTGCCGGGTGCAAACACACTCCAGGTCGCACCTCCATCTTTGGTGACGGTAACTTCCGTTGCAATGCTGTATACGCGATTGGGGTTTTGTGTGTCTACGTAGAGATCGGCATAATAAAAGGGACGACCTCCAATGTTTTTATCCTTTGATTTCGAACGTCTTACCCAACTCTCCCCACCATCCGTACTTCGCCAAATTGCATTGTCGGCCGATTCGATGTAGGCGTAAATGTAGTTGGGGTCCGAAGGGGCGATTGACAGACCGATACGACCCAGTTCTCCTGCTGGCAAGCCTTGCTCCGACGTAATCGGATTCCAAGTATTACCTCCATCCAGACTTTGGAAAATGCCAGATCCAGGGCCTCCTGATTGATAAAACCAAGGCCATCTCCGATGTTCGTACATGGCCGCGAACATTTTATTAGGATTTTGCGGATCCACGACGAGATCGGACACTCCAGTGCGGTCATTGACGTACAACACCTGACGCCAGGTAGTACCGCCATCATCAGACCGGTACACACCTCGATCGGGGCTGGGGCCCCAGGTTGCTCCGGCGGCACCAATTACGACAACATCGGGATTTTCGGGATGGACAATGACCCGGTGAATCTGACGGGTTTTTTCCAATCCCAAGTGTTGCCAGTTCTTCCCTCCATCCATTGACTTGTACATGCCCCATCCACTGTTCTGGCTATTGCGGGGGTTACCCTCCCCAGTGCCGACGTAAATAATATCTGGATTGGCTTGGAAAATCGTAACGGCACCAATCGAAGCGGCGAGTTCATTTTCGAAAATAGGTTGCCAGGTATGTCCCCGGTTTTCAGATTTCCAGATGCCTCCGGCTGCAGTTCCGATTAAAATCTGATCGAGGTCGGAGAGCTCTACGTCTATAGAGGTGACCCGCCCACTCATTCCGGCCGGGCCGATGTTGCGGGGAGATATGCCATGAAAAACAGACATGTCTACCTTTTGAGCAGACAGCGAGCAAGAGAAAAGCGATATTAATAACAGGACGGCTAGATACGGACTTGACTGGATCATAAAAGCGTTTTTCTTGCAATTTATCAAATTTGGGAAAAACGGGACGATGGACAAAATTGAAATCAAATAGCAACAACGAACTCTTCGCGGAAACTGCTGATAAAATTGCTGATGTATTGTTTAGGGGCGTCCTCTTTGCGGTAGGCCAGATATTGAGTTCTTTTTAGCCCATTTCTGCCAATTGGTTTGAAGATCAATTCTTCTGAAAGTTTAAAGGAATTCAACGTCCATTTGGGCATACAGGTCACGCCCATGTTTGCTCCGACCATCTCCAAAGCAACGGATGTGAAGGGAATGGCAGAAATGCTTTGCGGGGTGACCCGGTTTGGTTTAAGGAAATGTTCGTATACAGAAACACTATCTAACGGAAAGGAATGGATGATAAGGTGCATATCTTGAAAGTCGCCGGCTTCCAAATAATCTTTGCGGGCGAGGAAGTGTTCTCGGTGCATGAGACATTTGATTTCGTCTTCGTACAGTTCTACGCTGGAAATGGTGGAGGCCGACGGCCTAGTTGTGACAATCGCAATGTCGATATCCTTTGAAAAGAGTTTTGGAATGGGTTGATGGGTTGCATCCAGAATGATGTCGACCTCGATAGCAGGAAAGAGGATGGCCATCTTTTGGATGAATTTTGGCAAACCTTGATAAAAGGAGTAACACTCTGTACTGATCCTTACTTTACCTTTTGCCCCTTCGGAAATCAGTTGAATATGGCGGAAGCTCTCATCAATGGTTTTGAACAAATCGTTTGCAAGGCGATACAATTCGACACCTTGTTCGGTTAATTCCCATTTGTTTCGACTCCTGAAGAAGACTTTAAAGCCCAGTTGGTTTTCCAACTCCTTCAATTGATGACTCAACGCGGATTGGGTCAAAAAAAGTTTTTCAGAAGAATTGGCGATACTGCCTTCTTCCGCAATGGTTTTAATCAGTCTGAAGTGCTTTAATTCCATATGCCTAAAGGTAAGTCTTTTGCAAGATTGCGTAATTGAAAAAAATTCAATGAGCGCCAAAATCATCTCAATCAAGATTGGCGGCAATGGTGTTGGCAAGATTTAATTTTGCCTAAAACAAACTTAAATGATGATTGCACAAACTCAATTTTACGAAGCTAAGCTGGCCTACGAAATGGACCCAGCCGACCTTTTTGAAGGATTGCAGAAAGGAGAAGACCTCATTCCATTGGATACGAGAAAGGCTGTTGGTTATCAAAGAGAACACATTCCCGGCGCAATGAATCTGCCTCACCGACTCATGTCGCCGGAAAATACGAATCACCTAGATCGGTCCAAAACCTACGTATGTTATTGTGATGGGATCGGCTGCAATGCCTCTACCAAAGGGTCACTAAAGATGACCCGATTGGGATTTAAGGTCAAAGAACTGATCGGTGGAATCGAATGGTGGAAATTTGACGGATACGCAACGGAGGGAAGCCATGCCTCTAACGGGACGGAAATCAAGTGCGTTTGCTGATAATTCCAAATCTTTTACTCGGGATACGTAATCAGCAACTGATATGCACCTTGTGATTGCGCTCGATACCCCTCGATCAAGACCTGATACTGATGTCCGGCTCTTGCTGTAAAAAGCTTTTCAACATCCCCCCCGACTTCCTTCGCGGCGGTTTGAAAGAGTCGGACACCGTTGCGTTTGAGGTCAAAAAGGGTTATCCGAGGTCTAAATTCGTCATTTTGATTGGCTAGGATTAAGTTGACATTGGTATTTTCAGAAGCAGTGAAGAGATAGTAATGTTGATCTTTTTTGCTCAGTAAGTTGGCCTGAATTAACTGATTGAAAGTCAAGGTCCTGGCAGATGCAGCATCGCTGTGTGTACTTTTGGCAAAAGTCACTGGAATGAGCGCATCACTTCGACTGCTATTATCGAAAGCTGGTTCGTGTGGAGGGTCTGTCACCGAAGCTTTTTCCGCTTCATTCGGACCAGTGTCATTACTCCGTCGCCATTGATAAATGGCCACGATTACCACTAATAATACCGGGATCAACCACATGATGTAGGGGATACGCCGATTTGAGATCGATTCGACTTTCGGGGCAATAACCGATTTTGGAGGTTCCAGGCCGAAGTATGCTGCCCCGGTGGGATCATCCGAGATGTTATGGACGATGCTGATCAGTCCGTGTGTAATTCGATTTTTCTCGATGTTGGCGGCGGCATCATCGATAAGACCCGACATCTGTCGATCAGATAGATCACGGTATTGCCGAGCAAACAAAATTAAATCATCGTAATAGGGATCACTGGAGGATCGATACAGCTTTTTTAATTTTCGAATTGCTTCTGGAACTCGATTGTCCGATAATAATTCAACGACCTTTTCTTGGAATTTCTCTAGTTTTTCATTGGTTGCCATGACGTAAAGATTAGTTGATTGGACACATCAACATCGGGACGATTTGGATTTTCCCACAACAACAGTAGCACCAATTAAAGCATACATGCCCCTAAGTGAATATGCCTGCACAATCAGCAGTTAGAAAAATCTAATGATTGGCTCTTTTCTACAGCCCAAAGTAGAAGCGGTGAATTTTAAAGGAGATGATTTTGACAAGGAGTATACAATGAAACGAATGACCAGCTATAAAGTTGCCCGTATTCTAACCACTAATTTAGGAAAATTTATAAATGAGACCTTATAAAATTCGCAAAGCTGCGCCGGGTGATTTGGAAGCCATCTCGATATTGTGCCAGGCTCATGCCCGGTTTGAGGGCGATTGCACTACTTCTTTTGCAGGACATGTAGAACGACTTGGGGAGCATCTTTTCCGGCAGCCTACCGGATTGAGTTGCTTAGTCGTGGTATTTCAATCTGTAATTGTTGGATATACCACTTTTATCAAGCAATTTCCAACCTGGGATGCCGCATTCTATATCTATCTCGACTGTTTGTATCTACATCCCTCCGTCAGACAAAAAGGGCTCGGGCGAGCCCTATTGGAAAACATTCGTGCCGCTGCACTGGCCCAAGGTTGCAATGTGATCCAGTGGCAGACTCCTTCCCAGAATGCTAATGCAATTCATTTCTATCGAAAAATGGGGGCAAAGTCGAAAACTAAGGAAAGGTTTTTCTGGGAGGTGGAACTTACGGATTCCGGAAGTTTTTCCAAATCAGGAAAATCGGAGACATCATGAATAGAGCAGGAAGGTTCACCATCATTATGTTGAAATAAGCCTCGACAATAAGGCAGAATAGGGTATCCATGAAAAACCAGACCAAGAAACCAACTAAAACTGCCCGGTAGGCCCAACTCAACTTTTGCGCTAGACCATGTCGAACCAAAAAAAATTGCAAGACAAAGTAACCCGAATTAGTAGCGCCAAATGGTCCCAGGATAAATTGCAACGTCTGCTTGGATTCAGGTGTAAGTACTGGATGCTCAAAAAGATACTTCGCGAGTGCTGTATCATACCAACCGAACGGATCAAACGAACCAAATACCGCCCAAATGAGGCCCATTACCACAAATGCAATGCTGATGAATTGCAGATAATTGACCCAAAAGTTGAAGCGCTCGTCGGACATATTTTAATTTAAATGTGAAAAAATTCACATTTTCCTTGCGATTCTGGTAAAACTTTGACAATTTAAGTGTGAATTTTTTCACATTTAAATTGTTGTTATGAAGAGAACAATCTGTATTACCGCGCTGGTATTGCTTGTCCCATATCTTAAAGCACAAGATACTAAAGGAATTATTACTTCGGATATCGATCTGTTTTGGGAATGCTATGATGCTGCCAAACCCAATTTTGAGGCGAAACATTTTGAGCGCTACCTAGAGGAAGGATCGAAGGGGGTCAAGGGGTTTATCAATTATCGTATTGAGAGTGCTAAAAAGCTAGCCAATACCGTACGTAAAGAACAAACCTATTATGAGCACATCAGAACCAGTTCTCTGCAGATCAAGAGTGCCTTCACGGATCAGATTAAGAAGGTTTATCAGAGTATGAGAGATTGGTACCCTGAGACCGTCATTCCCGATGCTTACTTCGTGATTGGCCGCCTAAATACCGGGGGGACGATATCTAAGGATGGTTTGATCATGGGAGCGGAAATGTTCGGCCCCCAGAACGAAAAAGATGCTATTAAAGCGAGAATTGATTTCCAGGTCATTCCCGGTATTGTTGCCCACGAGCTCATCCATTTTCAGCAGAATTATCCCAACAGCAAAACTCTGCTTGATCAAACGATTAGGGAGGGAAGTGCTGACTTTGTAGCCTATTTGATCCAAAATAATTCGCTGGTACACCACCTGGACGATTGGGCGGTACCTAAATCGCAAATGCTTTGGTCGGAATTCAAGACCATTATGCAGGATAAGAATTATCACGGCTGGCTTTATGGCGGTCGCCGGAAGAAAGATCGTCCCGCAGACCTTGGTTACTGGATGGGTTTTCACATAACCAAAGCTTATTTTCAAAAACAGAAAGATCCTAAGCAGGCTTTAGCGGACATCTTGAATATTCGGGACTTCAATCAATTTTTGGAAGAGAGTGGTTTTGATGGCCGGATCATGAAAGACTATTCGGGTCTTTGGCGCTACGAGGTGAAGGATACCGGAGACGGGACCTATACCGGAATCATGGATCTTCGTTATTCACCTGATGGTTATACCGGTAAGATGAAAAGCGAAGGTGGAGAATGGCCGATCAAGGTTGTTGAATTTGATGACGACCGCATCTTATTTACGACAACTGCTGAGGGTTTTGATTCCAAGATCACGGGATCTTTCGAGGGAAAAGAGTTTGTGGGGAGCGTAGCTGTCGACGGAGATGATCAGGTTTACATCATCAGAGCGAAGCGACAATAGTTTGGGCTTCAATCAGGGTGCAGCCTGCCACAATCATTGCCTGGTATGCCTTTTCATCATCTCCAGGTTGTAAATTGACGGCTTTGGTTGCATCCCGAATGACAAAGGTTGAAAATCCTTTGTCAGAGGCATCGATTGCCGAAGCTTTTACACAAAAATCGGTTGCCAGTCCTGCAATGTAGAGAGATTGCACTCCTTTATCACGTAAGAAAGACTCCAGGTTGATATTGGTGGCTTCAAATGCAGAATAACCATCATTCTTATTTTCGGTTCCCTTGAGAAAGACTTGTTGGATCTGATTTGTCTGGAGGTCCGGGTGAAAGGCGGCCCCAAAAGTGTCCCTAACACAGTGAACGGGCCATTTTTCAAAATGGACCGTTTGCTCAGGGTGCCAGTCCTTTGAAGCAATGACCAGGTCGAATTTCGGAATCAAGGCGTTGATGGTCGACACAATGGTGTCACCACCTTCTACTGCCAGGGTACCGCCAGGGCAGAAGTCATTCTGTAGGTCTACGATCAACAAACATTTCATTTCTGGATTAATTTTTTGGTTTCTGATATAACCTTCGTTTTCAGTTGTTGGAGTGATTCTGAGATTGTCACTGGGTAGATGGCCGCAGATGTAGGTGCCTTGTACATTGGCCGCAACTTGGCTAACCTTTCCTGAGCAAATTTTTGAATTTCTACTGGAGAGCTAGTGGGTAGCGTGACGGAGCCATCCTTCATAACCATTTGTAGAAGATCTTCTCCATTTGTACTTTCTGTAGCCAACACAACTTCATCCTGCTGGAAGAAGCCTTCTTCATCAAGATGACGAAACAAATTTTTGACTCCTGGAAGTGTAGTTTTGGTAGCGTTTTCCGATATTTTAATTCTCGGTATTCGATTCAAAGAGGATAATTTATAGACACCATTAAGGGCTGCTGTGGGGCGCCCGGTGACCATTTGAGTCCCCACTCCAAATCCGTCGATTGGGGCTCCTTCGCGCAGTAATTTTTCGATGGCAAATTCGTCGAGACCATCGGAGGCAAAAATCTTTACGTCATAAAAACCTGCGCCATCCAACATGACTCGGGCTCTTTTAGCCAACTGAGCCAGATCTCCACTATCCAATCGGATACCAGTGAGGCGATGTCCCTCTTTTGCCAACTCCCGACCAACGATGATGGCATTTGGAATTCCACTGTTGAGTGTATCATAGGTGTCGACCAAAAAAGTACAGTGGTCTGGATACAATGCCGCAAAGGCGCGAAAAGCAGTCAGTTCATCATCAAAACCCAATATCCAGGAATGTGCCATGGTCCCAGTAATTGAAAGATCAAACTGCCGGCCGGCATATACATTGGAAGTCGAATTAGCCCCACCGATAACAGCGGCTCTACTGGCGTGAATGCCTCCAAGCCCCTGGGCTCGACGCAAACCAAAATCGGCCAGTAGCCGGTCGCCGGCAGCCAGTCGAATTCTGGTTGCTTTGGTAGCGATCAAAGATTGAAAGTTCAAAAAATTTAACAGAAGTGTTTCGATCAGTTGGGTTTCAATCAAGTTTCCTTCGACCCGGAGAATGGGTTCGTTCGGAAAGACGATTTCTCCCTCCATTGCCGAAACAATATCGCCCCGGAACCGGAAAGACTTCAGGTAATCCAAGAATGATTCATGGAAGCCTTTTTCCCGAAGGTAGGCAATGTCAGGTTCACTAAAGGAGAGTTTCGTAAGCGTTTCCAGTAGATTGTGGAGACCGGCGAAAAGGACGAAACTACCGCCAAAGGGGCAATCGCGAAAAAAGTAATCAAAGACTGCTATTTCCTCTTGCCTACCCATAAGAAAATAGCCCTGAACCATCGTAAGTTCATAGAGATCCGTATAAAGGCCGCTTTGCATAGAGTTCAAATCTAATCCTTAAATCGGCAAAAATTACAAAATTTTGTAGATTGAGAGGAAGTAGGTTCATTCCTTTAAATGGAACGCATCTGCCAATTAGCTACAATCATAATCAGATGTTGGAATTTGTCAAGAGGAGAAAATACGAAGTCCTTTTATTTGCCTTGATATCGCATCTTTATAATGGTGCTTTTCTCGCTGATCACAGCGTATATCTAAGGGTAGTCTGGCCCATTAATATGATGATACTGGGAGTAGCATGCATCGGAATTTTTGCTGAGAAAAGCTTGTTTATGCGCCGTATGCGAACTGTTTTATTTGTATTGGTCATGGCGATTCCGCTGTTCATGCCGATGGGCGATAGGTCTTGGTTTCTCAATGCTTCCGCCATTTGCTACATCTTGTTTTTCCTTTTCATATTCTACGAGATCCTGCGATTTCTTATTCTACCCAGTTATATCAACAGCGATATTATCTCAGCAGCTGGCTGTGGCTTCTTCCTGCTGATAGAAGTTGGAATTTTCATTAGTTTAATGATCTACAACAATATACCGAATGCCTACAGTGGCATCGAACACCGGGACTCTCTGGCCCACATTTTCTTAGATCTGGTATATTTCAACTCCATCACCTTGACGAGCATTGGTTATGGAGATATTGCCCCTTTGGTACATTCTTCGCGACTGACGGCCGCTTTCATTGGCGTGTTGGGACAATTCTATTCCGTTGTTTTAGTGGGAATCATTATTAGTAAGTATACTAGTCAGGTAAATCAATAGGGTTTTAGGTTTCTTCCCTATCCAAAGAGACCTTTACCCAAACCACCCAACTTATCTTTCAGTAATCCTTTGGCAATATCGCCGATCCCACCGCTCATACCTAACGTTGAAAGCAAATTGTCCTGCGTGACCTCACCGCTACCGGACTTCGCTTTTCCTGAAATGGCATCTACGATTTTGCCAAGGCCAACATTGGCAACCATACTGGCAATCGGACCGGAAATCCCTAGCTTATTTGTAATCATGCCAATGAAGTTCTGCTTGATCCCGTCAAATATGGAGTTGTTCATCAAACTGTCACCTGAGCTATTGAACATATCTAAAATGCCGCTAACATTGCCAGCCTTTACCTGGTCCATGAGACCACTCTGTAAACTTTCCTGGGCGAGTGGCAGTACTTGCTCCGCTTGGTCCATTGATAATTCCGTATTCCCGGTAATGGATTCCATAACTTCTCCTTTGATAGAATCGAATAAATTATCCAGCATAATTTTTTCTGTTTATGAAGATGTAAGAAATGTTTATTGATTCAGACGGAACGTCTGCCGAGTCGTCACAAACAAAATTAGAAAAATATCATGAACGGATGGTTTAGCTCAGGTTAACAATTTATCAATTTTAAAGTAATAAGTAAGTGCTCAAATATAGCTTCTAAATTTCTCTGAGCCCTTTTTCTGCTGGCCTGCTTTCTCCTTCAGTCATGTAGCGCGGCTATAATCCTTCAG
>JANQRV010000034.1 GCA_028284395.1 Saprospiraceae bacterium | reverse complement strand
ACCATCGGCTTATCGCCCGGTTGACCAAATGTCGGATATTTATTACGACGTCTCCCATCTTCGGTGTTTATTTACAGCTGATCAGGATTCCTTTTGGTAATATCCTCTTCCTTTCTTATTTGCGCCATAAACATTTGAACTGCCATATCCACCATAGTAACTGCCTTTGCTAATCGGCATGGCATTTATGACAATGAACGGACGGGGCAATTTGCCTTTCTCGGCTATATCATTAATGATTTTGATTTGCGATCTCTTGGTGTAGCCGGAGCGGGTCACATACATCGTCGAATCGACAAAGTCCCTCATCTGGAGCGCATCAGCTACCAATCCTACCGGTGGACTGTCCACAATGATGAAATCGTAATTTTCCCGGAGCCTTTCGATCAACTGTTTCAATCGACCGGACAAGATCAACTCACTCGGATTGGGAGGTGTCGGTCCGGCCAATATGACGTCCAGATTACCGTTGATTCCCGAATTGCGAATGACTTGTTTTTCCAAAATGGTGTGATCGACGAGGTAGTTGACCACTCCCATGTGATCGTTGGCATTGCCCATACTGAGTTTATCGGCAATCAACTTCTCCTGAGTGGGCTTCCGCAGATCGAGGTCGACGATGATGACTTTTTTTCCGGCGAGCGCCTGGCTGATCCCCAAATTCAGGGAAATAAAGGATTTTCCCTCCCCGGAGGTGCTCGAAGTCACCAACAGCGCCTTTAGCTCCTCACCCGGCGAAACATATGCCAAATTGGCACGAAGCAAGCGGAACATTTCTGCAATGGCTGTCTTGCGATCTTCCTGAACGACGATGCTATCCTTTTTGCGGCTTAGACTGATGGCACCGTTGATCGGTACGGCAGTTAATTGCTGAATATCGTCTTCATCCCTGATTTTGTCATTGAGGAGCGTCAGCACAAAAACCAGTCCGGCCGGGATGGCAAGACCGAGAAAACCAGCTGCAATCCAAGCCTGTAAAGGCTTGGGACTAATCGGGTCCGGGTCTGCAGCGGAAGGCTCGATGAGCTTGGCATTTGGACTTGTGATCGCCAGGGAAATGAATGATTCTTCCCGCTTTTGGAGTAGGTATAAATAGAGATTTTCCTGGATGGATTTTTCTCTTTCGATCTCGATCAACTCTCTCTCCCGACGAGGAAGGCTGGACAATCGACCTTCGATTCCTCCCTTGCGTTCTGCACTGGCATTTCTGGAGATTTGCAGATCCGTCCTGATGGAGCGTATGTTATCGATGATGGTTTGTCGCAAATTCGAGATCTGACTTTCGGTTAGGCGAAGATCTTTATGGGATGGTCCGAGCCGATTGCGTTGCCGCTCACGGGTGCCCAATAATTCATTGAAAGTTTCCAATTGCCGGGTCAGTGTGAGATTGTTTACACTGAGGTTGGTGGGAACAAAGGTGAAATTGCTCTGATTGACCCTGAGAAAGGTCTCGATCTTATCCATGATCTGGAGCTGAACGTCGGTATCGGAAATCTCCCGGCTTGACTCCTGAAGCTCGGTTAGTAGGAGACTGCCTTCTGCCGTCAACTCGCCAATGCGGTATTGGCTTTTGTAGGCTTCGACGTTTTGTTCCGTTTGTTCGAGTTGTTGGGAGATCATTTCGATCCGATCGTTGATCAGGTCGATGGTATTCTCGAAAACAGATTTTCTATCTTCAATGGACTGGCTATTGTAAACGGAAAATAATTCGGTCAGAATATCGGCAGCCCGTTCGCCGGATTGGTCGGTAATGGATAGATTGATGACACTGGATTCTACACCCATGATTTCTGCCCCCAGCGAATTGCTAAACCCTTTTGCAACCGCCTTCACGGGATAGATGGTCAAACCAATGGAGTTGTCCAGGGGATAATCCATTTTTCTGGCCAGCGTTACTTTACCCATCGGCAAAGTTAGGGTACGCCCGAATTCTCCTTTAAATTCTGTGATTTCGTAGGATACCTCTTCATCGTATTTCTCATTTTCAACCAATAGTTGAAATCCGCCCGAGTCGTCGAAGGTCAGGGAGGCTACCAGCCAGTTGCCTTCGGTATCCGGTTCCCAGTTAACTACCTGGATCGGAGAATCCTTGTAGAGCAGTCGCCATCCAAAATTACCGATGGTATAATAGCCGTTTTGTAGCTGAAGGTTTTCGACAACATCTTCCATTAAACTACTGGATCTCAGAACGAGTTGTTCATTTTCAAGACTCTTGTTTTTCTGAGAGAGGCCCAATTCTTTGAAAATGGCCTCTTGGTCCAGTTGTCCACTTTTTTCTTCATCCTTAATCAAAACCAAGGCAGAAGCACTGTATTCCGGCGGGGTGAACTTCAGGTTGTAATACGCAAGGGTAACGCTTAAAGCCAGCACGATCACAAAGATGTACCAGTACTTCAGCGCCATTGCAAGTAGAGACTTAATGCTTAAATTATCTCCGTCCATTTAGAATTGCGTGCAAGAAATTATTAAATGTGAGTTACCATTATTTCTTCGAACTGAAAGATAACTCAAAAATTAGACTTCGGCTCTTAATACAGCAGAAATTCGGATCTTTTATCGTGCCAAAGCTGTAATAAAAACGGTGGCTAAAGAGACGAAGGGGACCAGGATAAAATTATATCTCGAAAGGGCATCTCCCTGTGTAGCGTATTGTTTGGCTTTTAGTGGTTCGACATAAATGATGTCATTCGGCTTCAAGTAAAAATAGGGAGATTCGAAGAGGGTCTTGTCCTGCGTATTGATCCGGACAAATTCTTGTCGGTCGTTTCTTTGTCTGATGATCAAGACGGAATTACGGACGGCATAAGGGGTAAAGTCTCCCGCCATACCGATGGCTTCCAGAATGGTCAATCGCTCATTGGGGATCGTGTATACATCGGGTCGAGTGACCTCCCCCATCAGCGTGACCCGGAAATTTACAAAGCGGACCTGAACCGATGCATCGGGAATGAATTGTACCAATCGGTCGGTAATATTTCGGCGCAGTTCCAGTATGGATTTTCCGGCTGCTTCCACTTTGCCGACGAAGGGCAGGTAAATGTTGCCTTCGTCGTCTACCCGATAACCATCTCTTGTTCCAAGAGCTCTTACCCCCACTTCTCCCGAGACACCGTTGGCGTTGTTTTGAGAGATTTGTTGGAAAGCAATGACCGTTTCCGGGTTTTCGCTCGCCACCTGAATGTCGAGGATGTCATCGGCTTGGATGACCAGTGTGACCTGATTCCGGATGTCTTTGACCGAAGGTGTGACATTTTCAAACATGGTCATTTCCGAAAGCTTAACACTTCCACAACTGTTCAAGCCGGCGAAAAGTATGCATCCCATTAGGAACTGCAGTGTAATCTTTTTATTCATCATCTCATAGCATTTTTTAGTGATAAGGAAGAGAGATTGCCCAAGAGAGGCTAGATCATATGGATTTAAGGGGGTTCTCAAAAGCACCTTCTTCGCGTTCAAACGGATGTGCGCTGAAAGGAAGAGTGGCCAGTTGGTGATAATTGCCCTTAAGGCCGATGGGTGTAGCATTGCGTATTTCGTATACCATTTCGATGGCTTTCAGACTCGTATCCATGCTGAAACCACGATTTTCCAATATGGCCTGGTAGCTCAGGGTGTGCAGGTCCGTAAAACCACCGCTGAATTCGATTTCTTTGCCATCCACGGTAATCGACCGGTAGGTCCTGGCGCCGGTAGCTTTAATGGCATCCGGAATGGTTTCGTAGTTGATGCTCAGAAACCATTTGACCCTGGCTTGGGCAAACTCGAAGTAACCGGCAGCCCGGTCGTGGGTATGGACGTGGACGATGTTTTGTTTGAGTTCTCCGAAGATCCAGTTGAGCATGTCGAAGAAATGGATGCCGATATTGGTGGCGATGCCGCCGGATTTTTCCTTATTCCCTTTCCAACTCGTATAATACCATTTGCCGCGGGAGGTAATGTAAGAAAGATCCACCTCATACACCTTATTGGGGTCGCCATTTTCTATTTCCTGCTTCAAGGCCAGCAGAGAGGGATGGAGCCTTAATTGCAGAATGGTGTTTACTTTTTTTCCCGTAACCTTCTCGAGGTCCTGCAGTGCCGTCACATTCCACGGATTGAGCACCAACGGTTTTTCACAAATGACATCGGCTCCGATTCTAAGGCCAAAGCGGATATGGGCATCGTGCAGATAATTTGGAGAACAGACGGATACATAGTCAATTTTGATTCCCCGGGTCAATAATTTACTTACGTACCGGTCAAAACGTTCGAACTCGGTAAAAAAGGCAGCTTGTGGAAAGTAGCTGTCAATAATGCCCACGGAATCCCCCTTATCGAGGGCTGCTAACAAGTTGTGCCCCGTGTCTTTTATGGCGCGCATGTGCCTAGGGGCAATGTAGCCTGCAGCACCGATAAGTAGAAAGTTCTTCATGACTATCTTTGAGTTTTTAAATTTGTTTCTTAAGAAAATTACAATCGCTTCACGCTATATTTTTTGAACCTGGCCATCGACCAGGCGATAGGTCGCTCCACTTCCCGGACAAACGGCTTCCCGGTTCTCGTCAAACTCCAGGCGTTCTCCGTGTTCACTCATCCAGCCGATTTGCCGACAGGGATTGCCCACCATCAGGGCATAGGGCGGAACGTCTTTGGTGACAACCGTGCCCGCCCCGATAAAGGCAAAAGAACCAATTTTATTGCCGCATACAATGGTGGCATTCGCTCCAATGGAAGCTCCGCGTTCAACTAAGGTCGGGCGGAACTCGCTTTTTCGCTCTACGGTACTGCGTGGGTTCATTACATTGGTAAAGACCATTGAGGGACCGAGGAAGACATCGTCTTGAACGGTCACTCCCTTGTAGATAGAGACATTGTTTTGAACCTTGACCTTATTGCCGATTTCTACTCCGGGGCCTACAAATACGTTTTGTCCCAGGATGCATTGTTCTCCAATGCGGGCTTGAGGCATGACGTGACAAAAATGCCAGATCTTGGTATCCTTTCCGATGAGGGCTCCTTCGTCGACAAAAGCAGAGGAGTGAATAAATACATTGTCCATGAGGTCAAAAACTTTTGTATAAATGATGTATAAATTTGTCGATTCTTCTTGAGAAATAGTTGTAAACGAATGATTTGGCGGGGATTAACTAGCTTGGGTAGAAATTAAAGATATGAATTTAATTCAAATCGATGTGCTTCATTTTACGATACGGCTTCGCCGATGAAAGGTCGCAAAAGATCTTTCTCCCGATTCGATTGATTGAATGCTTGTCATAGGTGCTGGTTTATGAAGCCAGTAAATAGAGCCACGGATTTTCCATGACTCCTTTATGATTTTCAAGGATACAAACGCCGTTATTTCAGAGCATTAATTCGGACGACTATCCATTAGAGGATATAAGCGAGGATAAGTCGGACTATTTAGGCAAGCTCGAATTCTCATGGTTGAGTAATGAGATTTGAAAACGTGTTTGTTCTTTGTGTTTGATTTTTACATATCGAGACCTTCTCAAACCCAACTTCGTCACCTTTTGGCACATCTTTAGCATTGATGGCCATTGCACCGGCACCTTTACCTTTAGGTACTTTGGTGTGGCAGGTAATGCCTGAATATAAGCGGACAGTTGTCAGGTCAAAGCTGAAAGCCTCTCAGCGACTATAGGTTTGCATTTGTAGATGTTAGGTCTCTCCATTTGGCAATGGGCGCTACCGGTTGAATACGGATAATTTCTGAGAGGTAAAGGATGAAAGTTCTACCTCAGACGAAGGATAAAACAATATTATATATATTATACTGTGTGCGTAACTTTTTGTTGTCTTACGATCCAGGTTTCTCTAAAATTTTGAATGCTTCCCAACTATCGGATGCTCTTCTCAAAACTGAGAAACGAATAAATGCTATTCAAATGGAACCTGGAAAATGGGCGAATTGGTAAGTAGCGTGAGCCTTTTCTTGTTTTAGAGTGTGCTCTGACGCTGCAAAGTATCTCATTTTTTTTGAAATATTCAAATATTGGGCCAGATATTTTCAATAGACTTCGGCCGGCAGGGAAAGTTCTCTTACACGCCGAAGCAAGAGGTAGCAATAACGATAGAGCCGATCTCCAACCACTCTGATCACGTGACTGGAACTAGAATTGGAAGTAAATGAACTCCGTTGGCTGATAGAAATTTCCGGCCAGAAGTACTAAAGAGAGCAAAAGGAGATAAAGGATCCATCGCCAAACCAGTTTTTCGGGCATCAAGGACAAGCCGTGACTTCGTTCGCGGTTGAGCCATTCGACGACTATCAGCAGGAAAAGGTAGAGTAGGAGAAAGGCGGTATCCAGACCTCGGGCGACGATACTGATTTCTGCCAACGAGGTCTGAAAAAAGCTCAGAGATAAGATCCGACCGGTTATGTCAAGGCCATCTGAAATGGTAGGGGCCCGGAAAAACACCCAGGCGATACAAGTCAGGAAAAAGGTAGTGCCTATTTGCAACAGCTCACCTATACTTGGAAAACGCCGGTTTTGGGCAACGGTATCCAGGTTACTCCGATTGAGCTGAAGCAGTAACAAGGGGAGAAAATAACAAGCATTTAAAAAACCCCAGGCTACATATGTCCAGTTGGGCCCATGCCAAAGCCCGCTCACTAAAAAAATGGCAAAAGTATTCCGAATGCTTTGCCATTTCCCACCTCGACTTCCACCCAGGGGGATGTAAAGATAATCCCTAAACCAGGTTGACAACGAAATGTGCCATCGGCGCCAAAACTCGGCCATGTCCCGGGAAAAATACGGAAAGGCAAAATTTTGCATGAGCCGAAAACCAAAGAGCCGGGCCGTTCCGATCGCAATGTCTGAGTAACCCGAAAAGTCGCCGTAAATCTGAAATGCGAACAACACCGCGCCGAGGAATAAGATTCCTCCTGAATATTCCGTGTAGTTGGCAAAGATGTCATTGACGTAGAGTGCACAGTTGTCGGCAATTACGACTTTTTTAAACAGTCCCCAAAGAATTTGTCGCATTCCGTCGGCTGCCTCCGAATAGCGGAATGTTCTCTTATGGTGAAACTGGGGCAGTAAGTTTACTGCTCGCTCTATGGGCCCGGCTACCAATTGTGGAAAAAAACTTACGTAGGCCGCAAAAGCAATGAAGTCTTTTGTTGGCTCCAATTTCTTCCGGTAGATGTCGATGGAATAACTAAGCGTCTGAAAAGTATAGAAACTAATACCAACCGGTAAGATGATATCCAATCGCTGCATGCTGAAGCTGTGACCAAAAAATGAAAAAGCCTGGACGAAACTCTCCAGAAAGAAATTGTAGTATTTGAAGAAGCCCAAAAAGCCCAGGTTGAGCAGTAGACTTAGGAATAGTAATCGCTTCCCTTTTCGAGGCGCATCTGTTCTGGCAATGCTGAGACCAATGAAGTAATCGATGATCGAACTCAGTACAATTAAGGAGAGAAAGAGGGGATTCCACCATCCATAAAAAACATAACTCGCTCCCAGTAGAAAAAGATTTTGGACTTTTATGTCCTCATTCAATACAAACCAGTACAGTAAAAAGACAATCGGAAGAAAAACAGCAAAATCTATGGAGTTAAATAGCATTCGCCCGGGAGATCACTTCGTATAGTTACTGATTTTGCGCTGGACACCGCTGTATTCATCATCTTCATTGCCGTCGCCGTCCCAATCCATCATACTTTTGAAAGTGCCCACCCCTCCGGAAATGGCTACCTCGTATTGATAAGTGGCATCTGGCGTCACGCGCATCAGCGTATCTCCAAAAACATACCACTTGCCTCTTTCTACATTGGTGATATTGCCATCCAGGTCGATGTATTCTGAATAGAATTTGTTTTCTTCTGCTTGGTAATAGGTTTTGACTGGCTGCACACCGAGTTTCTCTTTCCAAAGTTTTTCGGGGACATCAAAAACGTAGCTGGAATCGGTGTTGCTGACAGAGTTGACAACAACCTTGATGGAAACCGACTCCCAGGTTCCGGGCATCATTTCCTTGAGGTCTACTGATTCAGGCGTTTCAGACTTCTGACATGAAGACAATACCAGTGCCAGTAAAAAAAACAGTTTTATAATTTTTATCATTGTTCCTTCATTTTCCGATAAAATTATAAAACTGTTTAGAACCACCAACAATTTTGCCGGGCGGCAAATGGGTTATTGCATGCTGCGGCTGACCTAGGCGTTTTGTTGGCTTGATCAGGAACGCGAAATTAGATCTCCCGATCCCGATACTTTTGAATTGATTCTGGGACGCCCTTTGTAATAGACGTCTCCCGATCCCGAAACCCGCACGTCAAGTCTTTCTTCTGCTGTAATCTGGCAGTTTCCGGAGCCTGAAATTCGGACTTCACAGTTTTGGGCTTTTAGGCCATAGGCCTGAATGTCGCCGGAACCGGAAATTCTCACTTCTGCTTCATCCGCTTCTCCTTCCAGATCAATGTCGCCGGAGCCGCTGATTTTGGCAACGATGCTTTCTGCTTTTGCTTCGAAGTCGATGTTGCCCGAACCACTGATCCCCAACTCCAGATTGCCTAAATTGGTAAAACCTCCCTCACTTTTCAAGTCACCGGAACCGCTGATGGCTGCTTTTCGGAGCGTGGGAACGGTAATGTATACCTTGATGGGGTCGTGATTGCGCACCGGACGATCAAATTTTATTTTCCAATAGCCATCCTGAACATCCGTGACGATGTTATTGATGATGTTTTCCTGGCCTTCGACTTTCACGCTTTGGGTACTTCCTTGCCGGAGGTAAACATCTCCACTGAATGTGAGACCGACTCCGTCAAATTTATCTACATTTAAAGTCTTGGTCACGGTCGGCCCTTCTCCTCTAATTCGGTCTTTCCACCAGTTTTGTGCTGTCAATGAAATGGAAAAAGCGAAAGCCAGAGTGAGCATTAAAAAATTTCTCATATTGTATCATGTTTGTTAAAAAAGAAGTCATTTTTCTGAAAGATGCACAATAAACGAGAAAGTTGGAATCGAGTGTATCATTGCCTCCAAATTTGAGTACAATAATTTGAATAATAATTTAGAATTCGATTTTTTTACGCTTCCGGGTATGTATCTTACATCAAACCCGACATCCTTCAATAATTGGAGCAAATGAACAAACTTTTCGTTGTTGTTAATGTCACGATCCTATTTTCGCTCATTTTTCTTTTGCAATGTCAAAAGGAAGTGGATTACCTCAGCATTCCGCCCATTTCTGAGGCGGGTAACATCAATGTCGTCGTTGAGATTCCGGCTGGGACCAACAACAAGATTGAATACAACAAGGAAAGCGGTCTTTTCGAGCAGGATCAGGAAAATGGGGAACCCCGTGTCATTTCGTTTCTACCTTACCCGGGGAATTATGGTTTTGTCCCGGGCACGCTGATGAGCAGGGATCGCGGGGGTGACGGAGATGCTTTGGACATCATGGTTTTGGGGCCGCACCAGGAGACCGGTACGGTGATCGAGGTTAAACCAATCGGCGTTTTGCTGTTAGAAGACGGGGGAGAAGCGGATCACAAAGTAATTGCAGTGCCGGCCGATCCGAATTTGCAGACCATTCCGGTAGAGAATTTTCTAGACTTTCTTATTGAACACGATGCGGCAAAAAAAATGGTAGAAGATTGGTTTCTAAATTATAAAGGTTGGGGCAAAATGAAATTGATCGGATGGGAGGATGAACAATATGCCGAGAAAGAAATTAATAAATGGCGACTGAATTAATCTTCTTTCGTCTTTATTTGTTCTAACTGTGTTCATGATACTATGCGGAGATTTAGGAGACACAGGTTCAGTTCTATAAACTTAAAGTTTCGTGCCAAATTACCAGTCCTCTGTCACTCAAAAGAAAGCTATCATACACAAGGAGATCGATATCGAGTTCTATGTTTCAATAACAGAAGTTCCGGAGGCCTGGGATAAATTGGTAGTCGATAGCAAAAACCTTTTCCTTAGTAGGGATTACCTGGAATTGGTGGAGGAATATCCTCCTCAGGGCATTAGCGGGCATTTTTTGATCATTTACCGGGATCGAGAGCCCATTGGCATTGCTTATTGTCAGTACTTGAGGTTCTCTTTCAAAAATTCTTTTAGGCCCGACGGAAAACCAGATGGTTCCGGGTCTAAATGGCAGAACAACCTCCGGGATTGGAGTTTTTGGTTGGGCGATCTATATGGTTTCCGGCTGTTGATCTGCGGTTCTGTCTTTCTAACCGGAGAACACGGCTTCTATTTCAAAAGGGACGCAGTAGGGGAAAAGGAGCAATACGACTTGATTGATCGAGGCATGCGCCTGCTCGCAAAGGGATTGCCGAATAGAGCTAATTTGTACATTGTCAAAGATCTTTCCCAAAAGAGGCCGGGTTCACACGATTTTTATGCCGGCAAAGGTTATGGTATCATACCTTGGTTGCAACCCTCTATGAAGTTGGAGTTCAGACCTGAATGGCAAAGCTTTGAAGATTATCTGGGGGCGATGTCTTCTAAATACCGAACGCGCGCAAAGCGGGCTCGCAAAAAGGGAAAGGCCTTACAAAGGCGAGAATTGTTTGTGGAGGAAATTGAAGATCGATCGGCTGAATTGTATGACCTATATTTGGCAGTGGCAGATTCGGTAGATTTTAACATTGCGTTTTTGCATAAGGAGTATTTCTTCCGATTTAAGTGTAAGTTTCCGGACCGCTTTCGAATCTACGGCTATTTTCTGGATGATCAATTGGTTGGTTTTTTTACAACGTTTCAAAATGAAACGGAAATGGAAGCGCATTTTCTCGGCTTTCAAAACAAGGTCAATCCTTCTCACCAACTTTATCTGAATATTCTGTACGACATCATTGCTTTGGGTTTTGAATCCGGGGTTTCCCGCATTGATTTTGCCAGGACCGCTTTGGAAATAAAAAGTTCGGTAGGCGCCGTGCCTGTTTCCCTGGATACTTTTGCTCGTCATACGAGCGGGGTGATGAATGGCCTGTTAAAGCGGGGGCTCCGCAGAACCGGTTTTGAATTGGATTGGGTACAGCGCCATCCCTTCAA
>JANQRV010000253.1 GCA_028284395.1 Saprospiraceae bacterium | reverse complement strand
TTCAAAAATGGCATCCGCCTTTTCCACCAGCTTCAGCAGCGTTTCGACGCCCTCTTCACTTTTCAAATTCAAAGCTATGGATCGTTTTCCGCGGCGACTACAATCCGGCAAACGTTTACCGCTGGTGGAAGCCTTGCGCTCGATAACAATTACTTCAGCACCCATATCGGCAAAGAGCATGCCGGCGAACGGCCCGGGGCCGATTCCACCCATTTCAATTATTTTGAAGCCTTTTAAGGGTCCCATTGATTGGTGATTCTCTTAGTTGATGGATTAAAAAAAGGAATTATTCGGTAAAAATGTCTTTTTGACCGGGATTTTTTATGCCTATTAAGCAGTTATTGCACCAAAAATCACAAATACATCAAAAGAAAAATGACCAGACTAAAGTAAAGAAACCCAGCGATAAAGATGATCCAGGCAATTCGATTGTTTTTCAGCAACTTGAACCACATGATTACTCCGGTGATGGCAAACACGATAAGGCTGACACCAAGTAAGTCCAGAAAAAGTGCATATAAATTGTATTGAAGCGCTCCGCCATATCCCCGATGGCGATGGATGCCAACCAGTATATTTGCGCCACGCTCGGAAGTTAATACCATTTGAGCTTTCGTCCGGTCGGCCGATAATGTAATCCGGTTTGAGTTGTTTGCCGTTTCATAGATACGCACCTGATGTCCGTCCTTGTTGGTAGATGACCTGTATAATCTCCCTTTTACGTCAAAGCGATCGACTAGTTTTTGCCAATCTTCTTCGGTGTCGACCCGAAATCCTAGATCCACATCAGACGTTTCGCGATGCTCTTCGTGATCAAACCACTGGTGATGAATCATCAGATAACTGGTGACGATAAACATCAACAGAAATGCAACCGTGGACAAACAGGCATACAAGTGAATTTTCTTTATGGTGGAATAACGGATTTTCATATCAGGAACATTAACAGAAGGGAAAAAATAAAAAGGCCACCGAATACATACAGCTCCCAGGTCTTATGGCTATACCTTAACCAGAGCCACAGCCCGAGAATCAAAGAAACCAACAGGACAAACAGAGTCATCCACTGATACACGATCCACGTGCGGAGAACAAATGGCGCATTGGGAATTCTTCCGTTAAAAAAATGGAGCGCGTGCAAGACCTCCAAAAAGCCTTTGGGCATTTCGGCAACTTCTACTCTACCTGACGCTAAATCTAGATCCAGCTTACTGGTTTTTGCCAGATGAGTAGTGATAAATTGGAAATGACCATCGCGCTTTCGAAACTCCCACGGCGGCACCCACCCCATCAGGTTTAATTGATTCCGAACCTCTTCTGCCAACTCTTTTTGACTCAACGACGTATCAACTTGGACTTGGGCAGCCCAGGTCTTCTTGATCGCTTTCTTTTCCAAGTCGAACTTGTGATTTAAAATAATGGAGCTCAGTCCAAAGGAAATCAGATAGAAA
Organism: Saprospiraceae bacterium; assembly: GCA_028284395.1. Classification (GTDB taxonomy): domain Bacteria; phylum Bacteroidota; class Bacteroidia; order Chitinophagales; family Saprospiraceae; genus JANQRV01. Next base: position 20,204 of record JANQRV010000253.1, on the reverse strand, counting down.
GAGGTAAAAAGGCCGCAATACAGATGCAGCTTTACCAGTGTCGACTTTTTCATTTGTTTAAAATTTTTACAATGACTCGAAACCGAATTAATTGCAAAAAATCTAAACAGATGCAACCGCTTCGCTTTCGCATGGAACTTTTTTAATCATTCTGTTTGGTGAACTTTTGATGAAAAAAGTTCATGCTCATTTCATTTTGTTTTTTTTTGCTTCAATCTCTAGTTGGTTCAACAATTTAAGCAATTCCAGTCTTTCGGATGAATTTTCGAAAAACAATCGTTGCTCTAAATTGAATCCCATGAAAACCGTAAATAAATTCTTATAGTGGCCAATAATTAGCACTTTTGACAACAGCAAAACAAAAAACTGATCTTATGTACCAAAAAAATTACCGCTTGTTATTTTTCGTGGCCTTATACCTATCGGTCGCGGCACTGGAGGCACAAGTAAGCCTGCCCAGTATCTTCGGAAACCACATGGTCTTGCAACAAAAACAGTCTAATCCGGTCTGGGGATGGGCTTCGCCGGGAGAAATGGTCCGAGTAGAGATCAACGGCCAAAGCCATCGGACCAAGGCAGACGCCAAAGGTGACTGGAAAGTAACCTTAAGACCCATTCCGGCCGGTGGCCCTTATCGCATGATCATTGAAAGTGAGAACACGAAATTCTTCTTCGACGACGTGCTGGTTGGTGAAGTTTGGATTTGTTCCGGACAATCCAATATGGAATGGCCCGTCCGGAATACCAATAGTGCAGCATTGGCAAAGGTTACCGCCAACCATCCGAACATCCGCCTGATATCGGTTCCCCGCGTCGGCACCCAGGAAGCTCAAGATGACTTTGAGGGCGAATGGACAGCCTGCACCCCGGAATCCATCGAAAACTTTTCGGCAGTGGGTTATTTCTTCGGACGCCGGCTGCATCACGCGCTCCAGGTACCGATCGGTTTGATCGACAATGCCTGGGGAGGATCGGCCGCTGAAGCATGGGTCAAAAAAGACGTCTTGGAAAAAGACGGAAAATACGATGAGTTGTTGGCTTGGTGGAAGGAACGGGAGGCTTATTACGATTACGAAAATGCCCTGGCTGCCTGGGAAAAGCAAGTGGCGGAATGGGAGGCAAAAGCGGAAGCGGATCGCGCCCCTAGAAAGCCACGACGGCCCAACAACCTGATGAAGGGCAACCACCGGCCCGCCAATATTTACAATGGCGTTTTGCATCCGACCATCGGATTTGGTATTCGGGGTGTAATCTGGTACCAAGGGGAATCCAATGCATCCAGAGCCTATCAATACCGCGACCTATTTCCATTGATGATCCAACACTGGCGGGAAGAATGGGGGCAAGGTGATTTCCCCTTTTACTACGTTCAATTAGCAGATTTTTTAGCCGAAACAGAAGGACCGGAAGACAGCAATTGGGCCGAGTTGAGAGAAGCGCAAACCATGACCATGGATCGACTCGACAAGGTCGGCCAGGCCGTAATCATTGATGTTGGAGAGGGAAGGGACATCCACCCCCGAAACAAACAGACGGTAGCAGACCGATTGGCTCGGTGGGCACTCGCCAAGGACTACCAAATGGACATCCCGTTTCGTGGACCTTCCTATCAGTCGATGGAGAAACGAGGCAATAAAATCATCCTGACTTTTGAGCACGTCGGACAAGGGCTTTATGCCTTTGACACGAAGGAACCACAAGGATTTACCATCGCTGGTGAAGATCAAAAGTTTGCGACGGCCCAAGCAAAGATCATCAGCAATACGCAAATGGAAGTCTGGAGCGATGACATTGCCGACCCAATCGCGGTTCGCTATGCCTGGGCAAACAATCCCATTTGCAATATGTACAATCGGGAAGGGCTCCCGATGACACCTTTCAGAACCGATGAATGGCCAGGCCTGACCGCCGGAAAAAATTCGCGCTGAGATCACTCATCCCGCAAAGCATCGATCGGATTGATCATTGCGGCCCGGAACCCTTGATAACTCAAGGTTAACAAAGCAATGAGCAATGCCATCCCGCTGGCCAGGGCAAATACCCACCATTGGAGTTCGATCCGGTAAGCAAAGTCCTCCAACCACCGGTTCATGGCCCACCAAGCCAGCGGGATGGCCAAACAAACACTCAGGATAACTAACTTCACAAAATCACCCGACAATACGCCGATGATATTGGAAACGGTAGCACCGAGTACTTTTCTTACACCAATTTCTTTGGTGCGCTGTTCGGCAGTAAAGGCCACCAAAGCAAATAACCCCAGGCAAGCCACAAAAATAGCCAGGCCGGCAAATAGAAAAATGACGCCAGCAAGTCTTCTTTCCGTATTGTACAAAGAAGCCAGTTGGTCATCCAAAAAGGTGTAATCGAAAGCAATATCGGAAACGACATTGTTGTACACATTTCGAAGCTGCTCTACCGCCCCGTAGACTTCTTCTCCATTTAATTTCACCAATAAATACTGCAGCCATTCACTCCGTCGATTGTGGAAAGCGAAATAACCAACTTCATTGCGCAAAGAGCCAAAGTGAAAGTCTTCGACCACGCCGACAATTTCTGAGGCCCCTAAATTCGCATCTACCCGTTGGCCAATTGCTTCGTGAGGGGTATATCCCAAGTATTCAATGGCAGAGCGATTCAAAACAACCTGAGCAATGGAATCGCCCTCAGACCACTGGTCCACAGCACGTCCGGCCAAAAATTCCAGGCTTAGCACATCGAAAACTTCCGGATGGACCCGGCAACTCGACAATTCTGCGCCCTCTTCTGCATCCGTTGCGTTGGGGCGACGCAGGGAACGACCACTGGGTGAACCACCCGGAATAGTTTGGGAAAGCGAAGATCCCATTACGGATGCCAACCGATCCACCTCCTTTTCAAGAGTCTTGATTTTTTGTCGATCTGAGATCCCCGAAACCCGAATGGCAATAACCTGCTCCGGCTCGTATCCCAGTTTTTTATTGCGAATAAAATTGAGCTGCTGATAAAAAACCAGGGTTGCAATAATTAGCACCGTGGAAACGCAAAACTGAAAAACGACCAGCCCTTTGCGCACGTAACTTGCACTGGACCTTCCCTGAAAACTCTGACGCAAAGCAGCCAACGGCATAAAAGACGCCAGATAGGCCGCTGGATAGGCCCCGGCCATTGTTGTTACCCCGAACCAAACCGACACCGCGGTTACCCAGAACCAAGGTTCAAAAAGAAAAGAAAGGGACAGCTCTTTGCCCGAAAGTTGATTAAAAAAGGGCAAACTTGTGCCCAGTAACACCAGACTCAGCAGAATACCGACGAAAGTCAACAGTGCCGTTTCGAGATAAAACTGCCGGGCAATGCTCCAGCGGGTGGCGCCAAGAGTTTTGCTAACCCCGACTTCACGGGAACGCTGTTGGGACTTGGCAGTTGCCAGATTCATATAGTTTATGCAGGCCGTCAGCAACAACAATACGGCCAGTCCAATGAGAATGCGCACTTGTCGGATATCCCCATAGGGTTCCTCCGCCATCGTAAAGTCTTCCGAATACAGGTGTACAGATTTAAGAGGTTGTAACGCCAGGGAGAACCACTGACGATCTTCCGGTAGCTTTGCCGCTAGAGCTTCGCTTATTTTTGTCTCTACAGCGGCTTGGGAAGCTGAAGGGTTCAGTAGCATAAAGGTACTGTAACTGGCATCACCCCAAGAGAGGCGTTCCGGTTTGCCCTTAGGTATGGTTTGAAATGAGCCGATCAATTCAAAAGGATAATGGGTATTAGCCGGCAGGTCGTCAAATACACCCGTTACCTCTAGGTCGTATTCGCCATCTACCCGAATGGTTTGTCCCATCGGATCCTGTCCGCTGAAGTAGCGGCGAGCCGTAGCGGCACTAAGGACCACTGTATTGACCCGATTTAGTGCAGTTTCGGCATTTCCTGAACGCAATGGTATCGTGAATACATCAAATAGATTGGGGTCCGCCCAAAAAAAATTGTCTTCCGAAAAATTCTGTTCACTCGCCCGGACAAAAGCGATCTCTCCGTATTTATGGGGAAAAACCCGTACAACTTCTTCTGCTTCCGGAATTCGCTCTTTCAACAGGGGAGCGGCAGCATTGGGAGCGGTATCCAGATTAAAAGCCTTGCCATCGAACTCCGCAAATAAATTAACCCGCATGATGCGGTCTGCTTTTTCGTGGAAGGCTTCAAAGGAAAGTTCATCTTTAACGTACAGAACAACCGCCAAAGCAGCAGCCAGACCAAAAGCCAAACCCAGTAAATTAATGAGACTAAAACCACGATTTTTGCGCAGGTGGCGCCAGGCAATTTTCAAATTGGTGGAAAGCATGATAATAACAGTTTAGATGTTTCGTCGACTACTTAAAACTACAAAAATTCATGAACTAGCCGAATCGGCCTCTATCTAGCTGCTGCTTCCATCCATCCCAATGACCTCATTCATTGCCCAACGAAGCTTCCCCTTCCAAATACCCCAAGGATTGTAAAAAACGGTCGGCTTCCAAAACGGTAAGATTGAAATAGTGAGCCCCTCTTTTTTCACTCTTGTTGAAAAAACCGTGTTCTTGCCCTTCGTAAAGAACGAGGTCACACCGGCTTCCGACTTTCTCCATAACCATCTTGTAATAGGTGGCCATTTCTACCGGGATCAGGTTGTCTTCCGTGCCCAATAAGAATAAGGTGGGTGGCGCCCCTTTATGAATGTTGTGCAAGGGGGAAAATTGTTGATAGGCAGTCCCGATCCGTTCAAAACCATATCCTCCCGGGCCATTGTCGGAAACTGGATTAAATAGAACCAGCGCATTGGGAATACAACTGACCGACCGATCATCCGTATCTTCATTATAAGCCTCGATCAGGGCCGTTGCTGCCGCCAGATGTCCACCAGCAGAACCCCCCGCCGCAATGACCTGATTTGGGTCAATCTGGAATTGAGCGGCATTGGCACGAATGAAGCGAATGGCAGACTTCGCATCCTTCACGCATTCAAATGGTGTCGTCCCATGTTTCTTTCTAGTGCGGTAATCCACCAGGAAACAGACCAGGCCTCGATTGGCAAAATATTTGGCCTGAGGTAAAAAATGATGTCTGGTGCCCCCATTCCAGCCACCTCCAAAAAAGAAAACCATGGCCGGATACTGCCTGGAGTCGTCCATCTGTGATGGTTGATGAATTTCGACGAACAAGCTCGTTGTGTCAATCTTTTTGTAAAGAATCGTTTCTTGGGCAAGACCGAGCTTTGGAGCCAAGAAAAAAATTAAAACGGCTGATAATAGGTAATTCTTGAACATTATAGGATGTGGTTTCTTTTGTTGCTGTGGTTGCTATTGATTCTTTTGCTGCTGTGGTTGCTACGCGTATTTGACGGCTACGGCAACTGCCCCGGGACAAAGGTCTTCCCCCTCAAAGCCGTCTGACCGCCAAAGCTACAACTTAGCAGCAAAAGAATCAATAGTAGCCATAGCAGCAATAGTAACCATAGCAGCAATAGTAGCAAAAGAATCAACAGTAACCATAGCAGCCATAGAAGCAATAGTAACCATAGTAGCCATAGTAACCATAGCCCCATAACTCCCCTCCGGTCCCCACACCCAATCAAAACCGGACACCTACTACCATCTCAAAAAAGCATACTTTAGCCTTCATTCCAATTCGTGCGCTATGAGAATTACACCATTACTACTGCTGTTTTTGCTTCATTTGCATTGTCTTCTGAGCCAATCTTCGGTGACATTTGTGGTAGCAGACCTTCCTGCTTTAGAAGGTCAGAAGGTGGGCATTAGGGGAAGTGCCTTGCCATTGAGTTGGGAACGGTCCTTGCCTTTAAAGAAAGATGGAGAGAGGTATTACATTTCCCTAGAATTCGCCGATAGTCTGGAGCGGATTGAGTTTAAGTTTGTGTTATTTGACGACGACCAGGAAGTGATCTGGGAAGGTACGCAAAATCGCTTTCTTCGATTGAAGGCGGGGCAACAGCAGGCAAAACATTCCTGGAATGTGACACAAATTGTGGATGTGACCTCCCTGCCAACGCTACAACCTGACCAATTGATGGAAGAGTATCAGCTAATTGAGACCATGGTCTTAAGCGTCCACCCGGGTACTTATCGGTACCAAAGCGAGGCATCCATCCGGCGTGCACTTGAGCGTTTAAAAGCTGATTTCGAACAGCCAATGCCCCATGGACAGGTCTATTTGGCAATCGCCAAAATGATGGCGCAAATCCAATGCGGCCATACCAAAGCCGGACTGTACAATCAAAAGGCGACCATTCATTCGCTCATCCACGGCCAGCAAGACAAATTGCCTTTTTCCTTCACCTGGATTGGCGATAAAATGGTGGTACTGCAAAATGCTTCACAAAGTGAATTACTCAAAGCTGGTACCGAAATCGTTCGGATCAATGGCGTCGAAACCAGCATCATTCAAAAGCAATTGATTCCGTACATGTCGGCAGACGGGGCAACCGACAAAACCAGGATGGCCCTGCTGTCGGTAGCAGGATATGACTTTGACTTTTATCCATTTGATGTGTTTTTCCCATTGCTATTCCCCCTTTCGGATCAAGCCGTTTCCCTGGATGTTAAAGGTGCTCAAGACACGATTGCGAAGCAGATCCGGGTTGGCACCTTGACCCGGGAGAAGCGTGCTAAAATCCTGGCCGGCAGGTATCCGGACTTCCCCGAAACAACGGACGATTTATGGCATTTCAAAATCACTGATGACGGAATTGGCATATTGGAGCTCAATTCCTTTGCCTTATACGGCCTTGGACATTTGACCATTGACTATAAAGCTTTTCTGGCGGACGTATTCGAACAGCTTCAGAAAAGAAGCATCCAGCACTTAATCGTTGACATCCGCCAGAACAAAGGCGGCAATGACGAAATCAAACACGAGCTATTCACGTATTTTCCCTTCGATGAAGAAGCGCCGTCATTTGAAAGAATTGGAAAAACGCGTTATCTGGAATTCCCGGAAGTGCTGAAGCCATATGTACGGACCTGGGGAGACAATCCCTGGTACTTCAACCTGAAACCAGACCGGGTCGACGAACAAAACGGGTACTACCTTTTCGAGGAATCCTTTGTCGACCGATATGCCAATCGCAAGAAAGCGGCCTTTGACGGAAATCTATACCTTTTAACCAGCCCGTTGAATACCTCACTAGCATTCTATCTGGCTGCTGATTTTAAGCAGAAGCAACTGGGCACCATCATCGGCCAGGAAACGGGAGGCAACTTGAGGGACATCAATGGTGGGCAAATCCTAATACTGTATTTGCCGCATTCCGAAATTGCGGTCGAGTTTCCCGTAATGGGAGGGTTTACGCTTAAAGAAGTAGCCAATGAAGGGGTTGCTCCCGACATAATCGTTCAACCAAAAGTAATCGACGTTGTTAATAATAGAGACACCGCTTTGGAAGCAGCCATTCGACTGATTCGCCCCTAGGGCTTCCGGAGCGTTCCATTGCGAAGCCAACTTTAACAATGAAAAAACTCCTCTGCATTTCTTCATTCCTCTTATTCATAGTGTGCACCCTCATTTTGAGTGGTTGTACAACGGAAGAAAATCCTCCGGAACCGGAAGTACCCCCGGTAGATCCCGATCCCATTACAACCAATGCTTTATCACTACCAACTGCAGCGGGATTGAATGCCACCAATCTGACACCTGGCTACCGGACTGGACAGATGCCTTTGACGGAAGAAAAAAGTTGGATTTATACCATATCCGTTCCCGAAGAAGTGGAAGATACCCCCGTACCGTTGATCATAGCCCTACACGGCGGAAATGGAGATGCCGGTGCCTCCGCGGGTTTTATGGAATGCTTGCCGTTTCCAGCTTTTAAAAACATGGAAGCGATCATCTTTGCCCCTACGGGAGGACAGTGGTGGAGTGAACTTCATTCGGAACGGGTGGTTGAATTTGTCCGATTGGCCAAATTGCATTGGCCGATCGACAGTACAAAAGTTGCAGTCACCGGCTACAGCAATGGTGGTACGGGCAGTGTCCATTTTGCTAAGAATTTTCCGCAGACTTTTTCTGCAGCCATTCCTATGGCCGCCGATTATATGAAGGAAATCTGCCCGCAGATCCCTACCTACCTGATCCACGGAGAACAAGATGAATTTTATAGCCCGACCGCTTTGCAGCAGGTGGTTGATCGCATGCAGTCGAAGGGTTGCGACATCCAACTCCACCTGGTCAGCGGTGCTACGCATGGTTCGGCTTGTCAAATGGTTGCCGAACTCATTGCCGCTGGCCTCTGGTTGGAAATGGAGATTTGGAAAGAATAGCGGAACCAAGCACTATTTCACAATTTCGGCCAATAGTTCCACTGCAGCTTCCAGCTCTTGCTCATTCAAAGAGGCAAAACCCATCCGGATGGCATTGATCGGCCGGTTTTCTCGTTCGGTGAATACAGAACGGGAAATCAGCAAGCCTTGAGCAGCAGCTCGGTCGCGTAGCTCAGGCAAGGGCAATTGCTCGTCGAACTGTGCCCAAGCCGCCAAACCACCTTCCGGTATGCGAAACCGGACCCGTTCTCCAAGATTGTCTTGCATCAATTGACAGAACAAATTCCTTCTTTCCCGGTAAACTTTCAGCGACTTTTTCAAGTGGCGTCTAATGATTCCTTCCTGAAAAAGGGAGGCTACTGCCTTCTCCAGAGCGGTGTTACCATGACAATCCATGAATCGGCTGACCCGGGCCAGGTCGCGAATGAAATCAGCGGGGGCTACCACAAACCCCAATCGCAATCCCGGTGCAACAATTTTGCTTAGAGAGCCCACGTAAATCACCGTGCCGTTGCGATCTGCACTCGCCATCGGAAGAATGGGACTACTCGCATAATGAAAATCGTAGTCATAATCATCTTCAATGATGGCAAACCGATACTCCGCTGCCAACCACAGCAATTTCATCCGGCGACCAGCACTCAATGAAACTGTGGTCGGATGGTGATGGTGGGGCATCACAAAAACTGCCCGGATTACCTCCTTTTGACAAAGTTTTTCCAAGGCATTTACATCGATTCCATCATCATCAACCGGAACGGTCACTACTTCACCTCCCGCGATCCGAACGATGTTATTCGCCACCATAAAACTTACATCACCTACGACTACCTTATCCCCCTTCTCCAACAAGACCTGAAATATGGCTGTAAAAGCCATCAAACTACCCCTGGTAATCATCAATTGTGGCAATGCCGTTTTAATGCCCCGGGTCTCCGACAGATAGATGGCCAGTGCTTCCCGCAAGTGAGGATGACCGAGAAAATCAGAATAATAATTTAAAATCTTAGAGTGGCGCTTACTACGCAATGCGCGATTGAAGCTTTGCGAGAGATCCCTCGACGGCGCCAGCCGAACGTCCGGATAGCCCGTATCAAATACATACCGGATGCCCTCGAGTTTCGGTGGGGTATAATAGTCCAGAAAATCCAATTTGTCACTCCGGGCAAAACCAACCTTTTCCGTCGTTGGCTGCTCCTGAAACCCGGCCTTAATCGGCTTCTTGTCGACCACCGGAATCTTCGAACTCACGAAGGTTCCTTGATTGGGATGAATGACGATCCACCCCTGAGCTTCCAATTCTTCGTACGCCAGAATCACCGTCCTCCGGCTCACACCAATTAAAACGCCCATTTTCCTGGATCCAGGCAACTTCAATCCCTCTGGGATGACGCCGGAAACCACTCCCCGAATCATCTCATTGCAGATTTGAATGTACAAAGGGGTTTTGCTGTTGCGCGCTAGGTGGAGGATGGTCTTGAATGGTAATGTGGGCATGGTGTTGGTTTGAAAGTTTGGACCTAAAACCGGTACCAAAGATAAATAATATCTGGATGACTTTAATGTACCGGTTTACATTTAATTTTGATGAAAACACTCCGTTATGAAGCACAGAATCACCCGACTGTACATCACTATAGCTAGCTTTGTCCTGGTTTTCCACACGTCATTTGGACAGGCATACGATACTTTCCAGTACCGATTGTCAGGAGAAATCCTGGATGCACAAGGTCAGCCGATCGAGCTGGGAAACATTTTGATTTTATCTCCTCGTGATTCCAGCTTGATCGCTGGTGACTACTTCACCAATGGCCGTTTTCTTATCGAAAACCTAACGTCCCCCAGGATACTACTGCGCATTACCGCCTTGGGGTATGCCGACCACTACAAACTGGTTGACAATTCAGCGGCAGAGCCCCAAAAAGCATTGGGTCAATTAATTATGGAATTGCAAATGCTGGAAAATGTGGAGGTATATGCTTCTAGGAAAATGATTGAGAACCAAGGCTCCAACCTGGTCGTCAACGTAGCGAATACTGCACTGAGTGAAGCCGGAACTGCCCTGGATATTCTCCGAAACGCGCCAAAGATCTTTCTAAATCGCGGAGGGCAGATCTCTGTTATTGGTCGTGGTCCTGCACTCATCTACCTGGATGGACAGCGGATCACGGCCATTTCTATTCTGGATAATCTCTCTTCTAGTGACATTAAAAAAGTGGAGATCATCGAAAGCCCCGGAGCAAAATACGATGCCGAGGGGAATGCAGTCGTCAACATTGTTACCAAAAGTAAGAGCTTGGAAGGATATAAGATCGGCCTGTTGCAGCGATTTGGCAAAGGCAAACACTACCGATCTTATTTTCAGGCCGACAGCTATTATAAGATAAACCAATGGATGTTTCAAGCCAATTATGGCATCCGCCCCTGGTCCTGGGGTGGACGCAATCAGCAAACCCGCTCCCACCAAGCCTGGGATGCCTTTTCGGAAGTAGACAATCAGTTTTTCCAAAAAAATACGCGACTGGATCACAATTTTAGTTTTCGGACCGCTTTTCAGCCGGGTGTCCATACCACGTTGGGCTTGCTATACAACGGGTCTTTAGTTGATGGTCAAAAAGAGGCTACTAGTCTTAGAACTGCTTTGGGCAAAAATCAGCGGGGCTTCGTCATCAACAGCAATATACTGGGCCCTTATTTGCAAAAAAGCAATACTGTGACAACTTATCTGCAACAATCTTTAGACACCCTCGGCTCTAATTTTCAGTTGACCGCACAGTATTCCGGTTTCAACTTTGATCGACAGGAAGACATTCAGCAGGTACTGAATCAAGAAAAGATCAATCAAAACATCAATCGGAGCAGCGCGAATGTCAACAGCATTGAGATTTTTACCTTACAGGCCGATTATCAACATTTTCTGGGAAATGGCATAAAGTGGGATATCGGCCTAAAAAATGCGCATATCAGCAATAATAGCCAGGTGGCGTTTCGAGCGATTGAAGAGGATGGCAGTTCACGAGAATTGCCGGAATTCAGCAACAAATTCAATTATAATGAAAACATTTTTGCGGGTTATAGTCAACTGAATTGGCACCAGCAATCCACTTCCGTTACGGCCGGTTTAAGGGGCGAATGGACAAAAACCGCAACCAGGGACTATTTTAATCTCTTCCCTTCCGTATCCGTCGCTACTACTTTCAAAAATAAGGCAAAGGCCAACCTGGACTACGGTTATCGCATCAATCGCCCGTTATTTCAGGATCTCAATCCTTACGTGCTTTTTGTAGACTCATTAATCTCTCTTAGGGGCAACCCCGGTCTCGTTCCCGAGTACAGTCACAACGTAACCCTTGGCCTGAATTGGAAGCAGTGGAACTGCAACCTCAATTATACTTTTACCAAACATAAGATCAATCAAATTTTCCGATCCTTGGATCCCAACAATCCCGAAGTGATCAGTTTTGTCAAAGAAAACCTGAATCACACCCGGCTCTACATGATCTCCCTGTCCCGCCCTTTCAACTACAAAGGATATACTGCTTACGTTACCGCAGGGGTCTTTTTTGATGATCACCAGGTCCGCGATGCCGAACAAGTGCTGATCAACGACCAGGCTGGTTACTACTTTCAGGTGAATCAGTCCGTACGGCTACCTTGGGAATTGAGACTGGATGCTGTCTTCAATTATACTTCATCGAGAGTTGACGGCGTTTACATCGACAATCCCATCTCTTATGTCAACATATCCCTCTCACGACGTTTTTTCCGGGACCATCTTAAAGTCACACTCTGGGGCAATGATGTCTTTGACAAATTTAAGTATACCGGTATCACGAACTTCAATCAAATGTCTGCGACCTACCTTTCAGAAGGAGATTATCACTACTTGCGTTTGGCGCTCAATTGGGATTTTGGCAAACTGGGCACCGCGAACCTCAACGGCAAACAAGTTAGTAGGTCTGAATTAAATCGGATCAATCGAAACCAAAACTGATCGGGCGATCGAGCACTGACTTGGAAAAGCCCGGATTTATTCCGAAAAGATCACTACGATGACCTTTCCGCTGTGTTCTCCGGCTCCAAAATACGCGAGTGCCCTGGGTACTTCCTCCAGTGAGAAGGGGCCATCAATAATGCACTTAATTCGTTGGTCTTCGTACAAGCGGTGCACTTGCTCCAAATCTTTATTGGGTTTTAGCGCAACGATGCGCATTCTTTTTTTCTGAAACCGGCTGATCCAAGACCGGGAGAGAAGTATTTGGATCAGCCTGGCCGGTGTACCTCCGACCGTGACGTAGGCCCCGTTGGTTCGCAATGACCCGGCATAGACGAATGGCGAACGATTGGTTTTGGCATCAATGATTAGATCGTATTGCTGGCCATTCTTGGTAAAATCTTGTTGACGGTAATCAACAACATGGTCAAAGCCCAGGGCCTTCATCATGTCGAGTTTTGGCCCGGTATCTACCCCCGTCACTTCCACCTCGTACCGCTTTGCAATCTGCAACCCAAAAGTGCCGACACCTCCCCCGGCGCCGTTGATCAAGATCTTTTGTCCGTTCCGGATCCGACCGACGTCAATCAAGGCCTGCCAGGCCAGCATCGAGGCGTGAGACAGTGCTGCTGCATCGGCGAAGCTCAGCCCGTCGGGCTTGCGGATCAATGCCCTTTCATCGATGCTGATGTATTCTGCGAATGCTCCGAATCCGTAATCAGATATGTCCCCATAAACGGCATCTCCTTCCTTGAATAGACTGGCTTCAGATCCCAGCGCTACTACCTTACCGGATAATTCCATGCCAGGGATCGCCATCCTGGGTTTGAACAAACCGAAAAGGAGGCGATACAACACCGGCCTACCCAGCACCATATTCCAATCATAGTCGTTGATGGCGGCAACATGTACTTTGACCAGTATTTCCCTTCCTTGCGGGACCGGCCTGGAAATTTCTTTCAATTGTAGAGTTTCAGGAGAGCCATATTGGCTCAGTGTGATGGCTCTCATGGTGGAGGCGCTGCTGGTTGTATTCATGATCGATGCAATGGTTGGATTGACTGCAATAAAATACATTAGTTATCCCCGGCAAACAAGACGGCTGATGGCCGATCGTCGAGTGAATCAGGCCTTTGGTATAAATTGGCCAATGACAACCGGGAATAGGGCCCCGCCTTACGAAAATCGATCGTCAAATCATTATATATACAATTAGGACACAAATCATTTTTTCTTTGTATCTTCCCCTCATGAAGTACACACAATTAGGCGAATTCGAGGAATTGGTGCTCCTGGTCATCGGGACACTTGGCGACGAATCATACAGTATTTCGATCAAAGAAGAATTGAAAAGACGCACCGGACGGAACCCCAGCATTGGTGCCTTGCACTCCGCTCTGAACCGTCTGCAAAAGAAAGGATTCATCGACTCATTCGTGGGCGGTGCCACGAAAGTCAGGGGAGGCCGCCGCAAGCGGTACTATACCATGACGGCCCACGGGCGGAAAGCACTGGATGCTTCTTATGAGTTGAGATCCCAATTGTATCATTCACTGCCGAAACTCAATTTATCTAATGACTAAGCCTCCGAGAAAGACTCCACCGAAATGGCTGGACCAACTCTTCGAATGGTTTTGCCGTGAAGAAGAATTGGAAATCCTCAAAGGGGATCTCTATGAGTTGTACGATCAACGGCTTCGCGAGAAGGGCCGTTTCCGTGCTGATCTTTTCTTTGGCCTGGAAGTATTGGATTTATTTCGGCCTTTTGTCATCAAGAAACATTCCGAAATCAACCCGACCATTATGTTAAAGAATTATTCCAAGATCACGTACCGAAACTTTGTTCGACAGAAAGTCTATTCTTTCCTGAACATCAGCGGCCTGGTCGTAGGGCTCACCTGTTTTATTCTGATCTTTCTGTACATCCAGGACGAACTCAGTTACGACCAATTTCATTCCGACTCCGATCGCATTTTCCGGGTTTTAGAACATTTTGAAAGTGAAGGAGTGGGCGAACATTCCGCCAGTTTGCCTTTCCCGACCGGTCCGGCGCTGGCCGATGATTTTCCGGGACAGGTTGAAAAAGTAGTCAGATTGTTCAATTTTCAATCGCCTACCCTGGCCATGGCAAATCGGCCGGCCGAAAAGGCATTCAATGAATCGCGCATCTTCTTCGCAGATTCCACCTTCCTGGAGGTTTTCGACTTCGAACTTACCCAGGGCAACAGAGCACAAGTACTGGAACAGCCCAACTCCGTCTTGATCACCAGGTCAATGGCCAAAAAGTACTTTGAAGACGAAAACCCAATGGGCAAGATACTGGAGTTTCAGGGGAACCAACAATTGCAGGTAACCGGTGTTTTGGAAGACGCCCCGACCAATGCCCACTTTCAATTCGACTTCATCGTTTCCTTTTCCAGTCTGCGTCAATGGTTCAACGGGGCTTATCCCGGAACCTGGTATTGGAACCCATGTTGGACCTATGTACTCCTGGACGAACATACTTCTCCCGGAGAATTGGAAGCCCGGATGCCGGACTTTGTCCAAGAATATTTCCCGGATTTCATCAAGTCCGACGTCACGTTGGAACTGCAACCTCTCACCGACATTCACCTCCACTCCAAGTTGGATTACGAGATACAGGCCAACAACGATATTAAAACCATATACATCTTCGGAGCCATTGCCCTGCTGGTTTTATTCATTGCCGCGATCAACTTCATCAACCTCAGTACGGCCCGCGCGACCAAACGAGCCAAGGAGGTCGGCGTCCGAAAAACCTTAGGCAGTAAAAGATCGCAGTTGGTTACCCAGTTCATTTTTGAATCCATCTTGATGACTCTGCTGGCCATTGCCCTTGCTTTGTTTGTCGTCATGGCTATTTTTCCGGCATTCAATGCCCTGGTTGAAAAGTCCATTGGATTTCAGGAGCTTTTTCATCCGCAGTTTCTTTTGGGTGCCCTGGCGCTTGCCGTGATCGTAGGATTACTTTCCGGATTTTACCCGGCTTTCATACTCTCTTCCTTCAACACGGTAGCGGTGCTGAAAAACGGGCAGGTCAAAGCCAAAGGACTCAATTTCAGGAGAGTTTTGGTCTCGACTCAATTTGCCATTTCCATCTTTTTGATTGCCGGCACTTTCGTTGCCTTAGACCAGTTCCAACTGTTGCAAGATCAAGATGTAGGCTTCGACCAGGAACACGTAGTAATGATCCCGGTCATTCGTTCTCCGATGGGCCAGCATTACGAATTTTTTCGGACAGAAGCACTCCAAAGTCCACACGTAAAATCCATCACCGGCGTAGAAGAGATCATTGGCGCCAAGCACCAGGTGGGCAACTACCGTTTTGAAGGCATGGAGCGCTCAAAGCCGTTCCCACGCTTTATGGTCTTGCATAATTTTGCGGAAACCATGAACATCGAAATGGCTGCCGGCCGTGATTACGCCCGCGAATTCATCACCGATGATTCATTGGCTGTTGTCGTTAATGAATCGATGGTAGAAGCCATGGGTTGGGGAAGTCCGGAAGAAGCCATCGACCGCAAATACTACTTCCGAAATGAACTGCGGGGTAAGGTCGTCGGCGTAGTCAAAGACTACAATTTTGTTTCAAAACACCATCCGATCGGACCGCTCGTCCTGGACCTGGACACGCGCCCGGGAGCCTTTAACCTCTTCATTAAATACCTGGCGGTCAAAGTGGACAACCGGAATTTGAAACAAGCCCTGGCAGATCTAGAAAAAGCGTGGCGGACCACCCTGCCTGATCGCCCATTTGACTCCTTCTTTTTGGAAGATCGATTGGACGATTCCTATAAATCCGAGCAAAAGCTCAGTAAGATCACCATCATTTTTTCCATATTGGCCATTCTTGTCGCCTGCCTGGGTTTATTTGGATTAGCCACCTTCAGCGTCGAAAGGCGTACCAAAGAAATCGGTTTGAGAAAGGTCTTGGGAATTAAAACCTCCCAGATCATGGTCCTGTTGTCGAAAGAGTTTTTCTACCTCATAGTGATCGCCTTTGTCGTGAGCATCCCAGCCTCTTATCTCCTTCTGGAGCGATGGTTGGACGGATTTGCTTACCGTGTTTCCCTACAGGTTTGGCCCTTCGTGCTGGCGGGAGTGATTGCCATTGCGGTCTCGATGCTGACTATTTTTTACCATGCGATGAAAGCGTCGTTTATTAATCCGGTGAAAACGTTGAAACACGAATGAGGATAATATGGTTGCCGTGATGCTCCATAGGCAGTCAAAGACACCACATAGCAGCTACCGAATTTAGTTCATATTCAGAAAGTAGCCGACACCAATCTGGACACTTTGATTGTAATAACGATCTCCAGTCCAGGTTCGGAGGCTGTGGTCGCGCAGACCAATGCCCAATCGCAAATCGGCAAACCATCGTTCATTGAAGTGGTAGGCACCCCCCAGCAGTAGGGCCAGGTCCAGGTTTCTGGTTTCGGGGCGTATGTTGAATTTATTGCCCCGATCGGCATACCATGCGTCGAGCAAGATGCCCGGCTGGAGGCCTACTTCCAGTTTGATCCAGTCTTGCACAAAGGGGTGAAAACTGAGCAGAATTGGCAGATTCAGATAGGTGTAGTCCCAGCGACCATTTTCCCGTCGCCGGGTGGCGTCGCCGGCTCCCAATCCAATGAATTGTAACTCTGCCTTTAGGTGATAGGAGTCGTGGACCGGAAATAAAGCTACTCCTCCCAGCATGACCTTACCAACCCCAAAGGTGCGCACATCTCCGCCGATCCTGGCGGAGACGAAACCGCCTTTAATGCCCAGTCCGGCTTGTGATAAGAAGGCCTGGGAGTGTACGTGAGAAGACAACAAACAGAACAACCAGGCAATCAGCAATGAGCGGCGACCTTTTTCCATAGTGCTTCAATTTTGATCAGATTAGTCCCAAAGATAACCAGGTAGAACTATTCTACAGCGAATTGCAGTTTCATCTTCTTAACCCGGTCTTCCAGGCTCTCCGAACTTACTCGTTCGCGATTGAGTCGGTCGACGATAATGGGAAAAGCAAAAGGGGTGGGTTTTTCCGGTTTGCTCAAAATGATTTTTTGTTGGTGAATCCTTTCCAAAGCTTGTCGCAGTCGTCCCTCTTCCAATTGAAAGTTCATCACTTCATCATACGCTTGGAGCAATAACAAATTATCGGGTTCGTAATCGTGGAAAACATCAAAAAACAGCTGGGAAGAAGATTGCAAGTGTTTGTCCTTTTTCTGTTTGCCGGGAAAACCCTTGAAAATCAAGCCGGAAATACCGGCAATATCCCGGAATTTTCGGCGAGCCATTTCCACCGAATTAATGCTCTTCTCAATATCCCGGATCAGGTTTTTGGTGGAAAAAAGATCATTTTGAAGGGCCTCATCGATGGGGATGTCGGTATCCGAGAGGAGTTCAAAGCCATAGTCATTCATCGCAATGGAGAAGCTCAATGGTTTCATTTGGGAAAGCCGATAACCGATCAGAGACCCCATCCCTTCGTGCACGGCCCTGCCTTCGAAGGGAAAAATAACGAGGTGGTAACCCTCCTTGGTTTGAAAATACTCCAACAGCAGTTCGTTGTGTCCCGGTACATGGGATCGACTTTCCTGAACTTCAAGCAGAGGTTCCAGTGTTTGGAGCTCAATGTCGTCGAAATGGTGCAGTTTCAGTTCATTCATTTTTACCCGTAAAAAATGAGAAAGTTCGGAAGAAAGGGGCATCCGACTTCCCAGCCAGGACGGCACCTTTCCCGATTTTTTGTTGCTTTTACGGACGTGGACTTCCATCCCTTTAATCCGTACCAATTCCAGACTGCGTCCGGCAAACCAAAATGTTTCGCCGGGTTTGATCTGAGCAATGAACCATTCTTCGATGGATCCAATTTTCCGGCCACTGACGAATTTGACCAGCAAATTGTTCTCACTGACGATGGTGCCGATTGACAAACGGTGACGCATGGCGATGCTACGCTGTTGGACCTTGTACAAGCCATCTTCGTCAATGATCACTTTTTTGTATTCGTCGTAAGCACGGAGCGATTCCCCTCCGGTAGTAATAAAATCCAACAACCAGGACCACTCCTGATCGGAAATGCTGCTGTAGGAAAAGGTGCCTCTAATTTCGCTTAAGATCTGATCCGGCCGGAAGCCATCCGAGACCGCCAAGGTGACGAGGTATTGAATGAGGACATCAAAGGAGCGGACGTAGGGAATGCGACTTTCCAACTGTTGCTCTTCTGCTGCCTGACGCAGTGCAGCACTCTCCAAAAGCTCCAAAGAATGAGTCGGCACAAAATAAATCTTGCTGACAGCGCCCGGTTGATGGCCGCTGCGTCCCGCCCGCTGGATAAACCGGGCGACCCCTTTTGGGCTGCCTACCTGAATAATGGTCTCCACCGGGCGAAAATCCACCCCCAAATCCAGACTGGAAGTACACACAACCGCTTTCAGGATGCCGTCGTGCAAGGCATTTTCTACCCAATCGCGCAGTTCCCTGCTGATCGATCCGTGATGCATCGCGATGGCACCTGCCAGATCGGGTGCCACCGCCAGGAGTTTCTGATACCAAATCTCACAAAAAGAACGGGTATTGGTAAAAATCAGTGTGCTCGTACTCTGTTCAATAATCGGCAATACTTTGCGCAACATCGTTATGCCCAAATGACCGGCCCAAGGAAATCGTTCAATCTCATCCGGCAAAAGGGATTCGATCTTAATTCGCTTAATAATCTTGGCACGAATCACCTTGTAATGGCCGGATTGGTAAGTACTACCCAGTAATACTTCCAATGCCTCCTCCATATTTCCGATCGTCGCCGAGATACCCCAAACTTTTAGCTTCGGCAAGAATCCTTTCAACCGCGAAAGCGCCAATTCTATCTGTACACCCCGCTTACTGCCAACTAATTCGTGCCACTCGTCGATGACAATCGTTTTCAAAGCACCAAAGTATTTCTCGTACGATTTTGAAGCCAGCAGGAGGTGCAGGCTCTCCGGTGTCGTAATCAAAATCTGTGGAGCCTTCTTTTTCTGGCGCGTTCTTTCACTGGTCTTCGTATCCCCGGATCGCACGGCGATGTCCCAGTCCAATCCTAGATCATTGGCGGCTCTTTGGGCAGCATACTGGATTTCCCGGGTCAAAGCCCGGATCGGCGTTATCCATATCGCATGCAGCCCCTTATGATTCTCCTCTTTTCGCTTTTCGAGATCCCAGAGTTGCCGGTCTCTGATGTATTCCAATAGAATCGGAAGGATCAAACTGTAAGTTTTTCCACTTCCCGTAGGCGCATTTACCAAGCCGGAATAGCCTTGGAGATGGGCCTTCCACGCCTTAAGCTGGAAAGGAAAGGCTTTCCAGTGCTGTTTCTGGAACCACTCCTCCCCCACTGCCATCACGTCTTTGAGATGGCGGGTCGTTTTGGAACGACTTACTTTTGGATCATTCATACTTTTTATAACAGAAGAAATTGGTCTTGGTTGTGATGCTGTGTCGCTGTGATGCTATGATGCTTCGGCCGCCTTGACGGCGACCTTGATACTGAGATGCTGCTCCCGCCATGATCACGAAGCGATATTGGGTGTGACCATCAGAGGATCACAGCATCGCAGCATCCATCTAGTGCCGATCGGAACGCTTGGTTTGTCGTCCAGGCTTGGGTGCAGACACGGTTTTGGTAACTCTTTTAGACCTGCGGTAGTTTCCCTGTTTCGTGTGATTCAAAGGGTCAGCTTGCTGGCCCGGCCTGGGAGCAGGCTCCGAATCGGTCACTCTTTTGGGCTTAGGGTAATACCCTGGCTTCGTATGATTCAGGGGATTGGCTTGCTGACCCGGTCTGGGGGTCCGCTCCGGCTTGGTCACTCTAGTAGGCTTGGGGTAATACCCTGGCTTCGTATGATTCAGGGGATTGGCTTGTTGGC
>JANQRV010000029.1 GCA_028284395.1 Saprospiraceae bacterium | reverse complement strand
ATCACATTCAACCGATTTTTTATAGCCAAAGAAACATAAGTAATTAGGTCGTCTTATTTTCATGAGATTATGATTTGTTATTAGCGCGCTGTACGTAATCTGAATTACGTACAGCGGTTTTTTTTTGGGCCAATCCAAAGGCTTTCCTCAAAACCTAACATCCACTTTTATGGTCGGTTTGATGGTGCTTTTGTTCCAATTGCCCAGGCTCGTCGTACGGGTAAAGGCTCCATCCGATTTACTTTCTACGTAAGAAATTCTAGGAAAAGCAGACCGGGCTGTAACCCGATTATTGGCTTGTTCAATCCACTCCACTCCAATAAAGACGGGTTCGTTCACGGTCAGTGGTTCGTCTTCAAAGGAAAATTCGATCCATCCTTTCTTGATCTTGGAGGTCACGATCCGGCTGCGCTCCAAGAGATCATCGCCGGGAATAGTGCGGTCTGCCTTCATAATTCTCAGACGCAATTTGAATGATTGCTCTTTCTTATTACTCCTGACGTGCACAGCCACGCGGTCCAAATAGGCAGGATACCTAGGCATCTGAAATAGCGTAACCAGCGACGCTCCCGGTCGACCACCACCAATGTATGCTCCCGAGGCCATTGGACTGACCATTCTGCTGCCCAGTGTTGCCTTCAGCAGTTTTTGGCCGTAGACGACCACTTCGTTTAAATCCTGCTTTTTGGCCGACAAAATAATGCTCCATTGTTTTTCCCGCACTAAGTTTTGAATCGACCGCCTTACTTTTTCGTATCCCAATGCAGAAAAAACGAGCGTGTCCATTGCATAACTCCGTGGGATCTCCAATGCAAAAGTGCCGGAGGCGGTGGAGGCGGTTCCCACTCCTTTGCCTTCAATCCCAATATTGGCAAAAGCAATTGG
Organism: Saprospiraceae bacterium; assembly: GCA_028284395.1. Classification (GTDB taxonomy): domain Bacteria; phylum Bacteroidota; class Bacteroidia; order Chitinophagales; family Saprospiraceae; genus JANQRV01. Next base: position 5,659 of record JANQRV010000029.1, on the reverse strand, counting down.
AGTACCCGTTTTGCCATCCTTTACGACACCATTTAAGCGAAAGTCTTGCGTTTGCGCCGCCAGCGAAGCCCGCAAAACTTCAATCATCGAACGGGTGAGGTTTTCTGAAACGGGCGGATCTTCGTTAGCGAGTACGGCTATGTAAAGGTCGGTGTCTTCCTGGTAGATCAAAGAAGTACTCACTCCTCGAAATGCACCTTGTAGTTCAAACACCCCATCGATCAATAAGGTATTCCAATGCTTTTTCAGATATGATTTTTCTACAAAAACCGCCTGCACTAGTTTTTGTATGTCCGTAATCGAAGCATATGCTCCGCCGTCTGCACCTCCTCTTGCGGAAGTGGGAATGATTGCTTCCTGCTGCTTGGAATGGGGAATGGCGTACCGGTCGTCTACCTCGTCGTGGTAGGCAAACGCCGAATTTACCATGCCTAATTTGTTGAAAACTTCAGATTGAACAAATGCGTAGTAGTCCATACCACTGACCCGTTCAATAACAGCGCCCAGCACGACATAACCGATGTTGCTGTATTGATAGGCCGTGCCCGGAGCAAAATCCAGGGGTATGTCCTCAAAGATCTCCAGGTATGCTGAGACCCGGTCGAGGGCATCTGCATGTTGCGTGTATTTGGGATGATCCCAGTAATGCCCCCAGCCCGAAGTGTGCAACAGTAACTGTCGAACGGTAATGTCCCGCGTTCGCGCATCATCGAACACCAGACCGTATGCCTCCATTTTTGCGTCTAGATCCAATCGTCCTTCTTCCACCAGCTTCAAGATTCCGAGCATGGTGAAAATCTTCCCCAAAGAGGCCAGTCCGAACCTGGTATCGGCTTTATTATTTAGCTGCTTGAGACCATTGGAATGCCCCCGACTCATGGAGAAAATGGTCCGTCCGGCCCGCCCTACCAGTATGGATCCCGAAAAGTCGTTAAAAGCTGAATCGACCAAATGCTCAAGGGCTCTTTCCATACCTGAATAGTCAACCGTCTGGCCCGTAGTCCCAAAGGCCGACGTCAATTGTAACATCATTACCAAACCGATCCATTTGAGGCCCCGCTCGTTAATCATCATTTTGTTCTTTTCCGTATTAGAGGGCACCATCGGCAAATGGTCTAAAAGAAGCCGGTATTTGGGGCAATTAAAGGCAGCAAAAATGTCGTTTACTTAAGAATTCGGTCGTTTACTTAAAAAACCGGCATTTTCGACTGAAAAAGCCTATTTTTCCATTTCGGAAGATAAACCTATGCTATTAGAATTGAAGTGCCAATGAACCCAATCAAATTACTGATCGTTGAAGACGACCCGATCATCGCGACGGACCTGGAAAGAGCGATGACCAAAATGGGCTATCAAGTGGTGGACTTGTTGGAATCGGGAGAAGAAGCTTTGGAACTGATCGAACGGGACGCCCCGGATCTCGTCCTGATGGACATTCACCTGGAAGGAGACCTGGATGGCATCGATACGGCACACCTGATCAGCAAGAAGAAAAGCATCCCCATCATTTACCTGACCTCGAATACCGATCAGAGCACTTTCAATCGGGCTAAATTGACCCAACCGCACAGTTTCTTGTCCAAGCCCTTCCGTCTCACCGATATCAAACACAGCATCGACCTCGCCTTTTTGGATCACCAGAAAGCGGATGAAGTCCCGAAGCTTGACAGGAGAGCATCTCTACCCTATTCGTTGAATAATTCCATCTTTGTTAAATCCAGAGACCATTTGGTCAAGATCACTTTAGAGGAGATCCAGTACATTGAAGCAGACAGCTGTTATTGTACAATCCATACCCGAAATGAAGAGCACTTGATCGTCAGTACCCTCAAAAAATTCAGCAATTCGGTAAAACTAGATGCGCTGCTCCGCATTCATCGATCCTTTATTGTCAACATTCATAAGATCGAGAAGATCGGCGATTCCTATGTGATGATCGGCGATCGATCCATCCCCATCGGTCGATCCTATCGGGAAGAACTATTCGGAAAAATAAAGCGGTATTGACTTTTGCGTTTGGGAAGAGATAACACATCGCACTTTTTTGCTCTAATTTACCCCATATTTAACCCGGTATCTGGCAAAGCGGATGAGTGTTTTAAATCCTCCGGAAGTACGCTGTTCCATCGTTCCTTTCAACTTCTTACTGAGTAGTCGGATCAGATCAGTGCCAAAAGAGGTGGAAGAAACGTCCCCGTTTGCCTGCATCACGCCCTCGCCATCGTCGGCTACCTCCAGGCAAAGTTGCTGTTTTTCATCGATCCAGAGTCGGATGAAAACCACTCCGTGCTGGCGGTCGGCAGGAAAGGCATGCTTCAGGGCATTGGTAACTAATTCGTTGATGATCAACCCGAGTGGAATCGCCGAGTCGACATCCAGGGCCGGTACTTGCACCGAAGTAGATACCTGGATACGATGCGAAACGCCAAACGAAGCCAGCAAGTGATCGGTCAACTCTTGAATGTAATCTTCCATATCCACGGCAGCCAAATTCTCGCCGGTATACAATTTCTGGTGGATCAGGCCCATGGACTGCACCCGATTGCGCCCTTCCGTCACCGCATCCAATGCAGCGGGATCTTCCACGTAGTCGGATTGCAGACTCAATAAGCTGGAGAGGACCTGTAAATTGTTTTTTACCCGGTGATGAATTTCCTTGATCAAAAACTCTTTCTCTTCATTGCGTTGCTCCAATACCTGATTGGTTCTCCGTTTGGTCACGTAACCACGCCACAGCAGCAATGCCACGGAAGCGAGCACAATAAGTATCCCGATGGTAAAAGCCAACTCCCTCTTTTTCTGCTGAATGGCCTCTTCCTTTTTCTCCGTTTCGTACTTGGCTTGCATCTCAGAACGCAGCCGATCGGACCGCTCCGTAAAAAAGCTATCGCGTAGGGTGGAATACCGGACCATGTGCGCCAGGGCCGTCTCGTGTTCTCCCAGGCCGGCATGGGCAATGCTCAACTCCCGGTAGATTTCGTGAAAATAATAATTGTGAACGCGGTCGGTCGGAGTTTGCATAGCTGCTTCAAATTGTTCGATGGCCTTGCGGTATTGCCCTTCTTTGTTGTAGAGCCTGCCCGACCCGATAAAGGGAAAAGTCTCCAAGTTCTTGTCCTTGTATACCCGGGTAATCTCAATGGCGCGTTGGTAGTAGGTCCTGGCTTTATCCATTTGTCCTTGCTCCTGAAAGATGTCCGCCATAAAGGTATTGGTATAGATCAGGTCGATGTTGAAGGTATTTTCGAGGGCTATTTTTTGACAGATCTGGTAGTGCCTCAGAGCGTCTTCATACTTTCGGGCGCCCCGGTAATTGTTGCCCAGTACCAGATGGTAGTAGGCCATCAATTCATCGGTTTGGAGCTCAACGTCGGGTTTGGCTTTCCTGGCGTAGGTGATGCCCTCTTCAAAACGGTCCATTTTATAAAATAGCTTTGCCAAACCAAGGAAGGCTTTAGAAAGCCCAAAATCGTCTTTTGCGATCTCAAACAACCGCAATGCCTCGAATAAATGTTTGGTAGCTACTTCAAAATTACCTTCATTCTCGGCAATGTAACCCAATCTCAAATATCCCTGTGCTTCGCCGGCGGGGTGCCGGTTTTTTTGAAACAGATCGATGGCGGCATGCGAATAGTACACAGCCGAGTCCTTATTCAGATAACTGTCGTAATTATGGCTGATCTCAACCATGGCGTATCCAACGCCGATGGGATCATTGAGCTTTTTTCCCAGGTACAATGCTTCAAAACCATATTTTTTGGCTTCGGCCAGGTCTTGCCAATTTAGATGATCCGCTATTTTGATGAGGAGATTGAGGCGCTCTTTGTTTTCCGGCAAGGTATTTAAGACCGATATGAGACTGTCGGATTTGGAAGGGCGGCTCCACAGTACATTTAGGAGTAGTAGCTGCCCTAAAAAGAAAAGAAGAAGTCGAATGCACTTGACTGAGATGTAGCTGTTCATTGCGTTTATGAATAGGAGTTATAGATGTCTGTGTTTGGGTTCATTTCTTTCTCGCTCAAGATACAACATCCATCAACTCCGGCCAATTAATATTCCGGTCATTCACTGAAGGAGATGTGTCGTCTACTGAATCTTCCGGTTTTTTTACGCTCAAAACCAGACCTTGAAACTGCAGAATTCATTTTCCAACCACGAATAAATCAACCTCAGTCCTCGAATGTTTCATTCGGTCTAAATCCTCGTATGTATGACAAACAAATCTAAATGCACCTTAAGCCTGTTTTCGTTTTTAATCCCTTTGGTAATCATCTTGCCAACGGTGGTTTTCAGTCAGACAACCTCGAACGACATTCAGATTGCAGGAGGAGGGATCTTCTCCGTAGCCATTACCAATCTACCGACACAAGATGCATGTGGACCGTCGCAAGCCAATCTCTGCATCGAACCTGACGGCCGCTGTTTTTCACCCGACGGCCCGCTGCTTAAAGAAATTGGCAGCACTCAATATCAGTACAGTGGCGTCCACCTGGTACGGGCCGGCCAGGCCGGAAAATTTAATTTTCAATTGGTAAATAAGGAGGCCGCGTTCGTTTCCTCTTGGGAATTAAAATTGGATGGTGCGGCTAAGGACTTTAGCTTCACCAACAACTCCATCCCAAGTACCCCCAATTTCGATCTGGAATTTCGGTACGATTTTCCCGAACCGGTCCTCGACCAAAACGATCAGCCGGAAATCCAGCTCGCAACATTTATCATCCAAACTTCTTACCTCGACAAAACGGGCAATGGCCAACAAAAACTCGTCGAGATCACGATTCCTTTTATAGTTACCGGCGCCGTCGGTCCGGTCATTCCTTACGGCTCCACCATCACGCCAAAAATTCCTTACCTGGTTCTACACGATCCTCCGGGAGACGGTAGTTTCAGCAGTTTTTCCCGTTCGTTTGAAACCTGCCGCTCTTTTGCCACCAGTTACCTGTTGGGTGGTGGTGCTAAAGTCTGGGGGCAAGCCAAGCTAGGGTTTGAAACTTCCGGTATCATTCCCGTGGAAACCTACGTTTCGGTTACGGCCGGCCTATCCATCGACGTGCAAACCAATACCCAAAACGAGACGCAGATGTGTATTTCAACCACTAAAGAGTTCGTAACTTCCGATCTCGATAACAATGTCGGTAGCGCTTCCGATATCTTCATTGGTTCCGGATTGAACCTGGATTACGGATTGGCGAAAAGTGTGGTATACGATTACAACGATTGTACGGCCAAACTGCAAAAGACCATTGCCTTTAAAGCCAAAGGCAGTTACAGCGATTTCGTCCTGACCGAAAAGGGTATTCGCGACGATATGGAAATCCAGAACAACATCGTAAACAACCCCAACGTACCGGAGTCGGAAAAGAGCATCGCCCGGGCCCAGATCAAGGCCTGGGAAAACGTGTTGGCCATCAACGACAAAAACAAGGCGGATGCCCTGGCACAACCCGGCGGAAAAACAATTTCCTTCAGTTCGGAATCAGAGCAAACGGAAACCAAAGCCATTACGACTTCCGTTACCAATTACATCGAATCGACCATATCCATTGCTGCGGAACTCGCCATTGAAGTCGGAGCAGAATTTGCCGGCTCGGGGGCATCGGCAGGAGTTGAAGTCAATATCAGAAGTGAGTTTGGAGAAAGCACCACCAATTCCGAAACA